>NZ_JACGVP010000113.1:0-333 GCF_014077275.1 Colwellia sp. BRX8-7
TGACATCATTATTAAACTGTTTTACGTCTTTCCTTGCCTCTCGTTAGAGAATTAAGAACCGACTATGTAAAATCAATGTAATGTGAGTGTCCACACAAATTGCATGATAACTAATTGTTAAAGAAAAACTCATTTACTTAACGTAAAGAGTTAGATATAAAACTCATTCGTTTATACCTTTGGAGCGTTGCTCCGTTGCTGCAGGCCTTGCCTGAAGCGAGATGCGCATGATACGCTTCTCAGTTTTGATGTCAACGTTTTATTTAATTTAATTTGAAGTTTCTTTTCGAAGATTCAAACCTTATCTATAAAACGTTAAGTTAACTACTTTAC
>NZ_JACGVP010000105.1:0-380 GCF_014077275.1 Colwellia sp. BRX8-7
AAATCAAAGTTGTAGTGGTGCTTTTCAGCAACCAGTACCGTCACATTTGCTGCAACAATCAGTATCATTGGACACCAAGGTTGCGGAGCGGTTGACGTACCTGAGCCTGCCACTATTTGGTTATTAGGTTTAGGTATATTTATTATAATGAATAGAAGACAAGTATAAATCAAAGTTGTGGTGGTGTTTTTTCAGCAACCAGTACCGTCACATTTGCCACAAGTAGTATCATTGGACACCAAGGTTGCGGAGCGGTTGACGTACCTGAGCCTGCCACTATTTGGTTATTAGGTTTAGGTATATTTATTATAATGAATAGAAGACAAGTATAAATCAAAGTTGTAGTGGTGCTTTTCAGCAACCAGTACCGTCACATTTGC
>NZ_JACGVP010000121.1:0-295 GCF_014077275.1 Colwellia sp. BRX8-7
CTTTAACAATCTGGAAAGCTGATATAAATAAAGTATTTATGTCGTAGCTAATATTAGGAATAGGGTGTCGCGCTCTTGACTAATCAATAGTTACATATGACATAGATATTTACAAAAGCGATTAATAGTGAAAGCTGTTAATCAACATTTGTTTACTCTTACTCAGAGTGAACATCTTATTCAAGACACATTTATTTGTGCGTGAAAATGTCAGACTTACAATCATAACTAAAAATGTACGGATTAGTCTCCGCATGTTTTTGTTAGTTTCGTTAGAAACTACTTAGGGTTGTAT
>NZ_JACGVP010000120.1:0-302 GCF_014077275.1 Colwellia sp. BRX8-7
GTGTCTACACAAATTACATGATAACAAATTAGAAGAATCCCGATGGGGCTATAGCTCAGCTGGGAGAGCGCCTGCCTTGCACGCAGGAGGTCTGCAGTTCGATCCTGCATAGCTCCACCATCTTATATCAACAATATAAGAGACCATTATGATTCTTCGTATAAAGAAAGAGACCAAACTTAAACTGTTCTGATGAACATGTTAAGTTTGGTTTTTTAAACCACGTTTTTAACCGAATGCGCGTTAAGAATGAGTTCTTTAACAATCTGGAAAGCTGATATAAATAAAGTATTTATGTCGTA
>NZ_JACGVP010000027.1:0-28392 GCF_014077275.1 Colwellia sp. BRX8-7
GAATGGTTAATAAAGCAGTGGAAGATATGGTCTGCATGCAATTTGGCGAGCCGGTATGGGAAGATATTAAGTCCTGCGCTGGGGTCGACATAGACGTATTCATGAGCAACGAAGCGTACCCAGACAAAATGACTTTCCAGTTGGTGAATGCTGCAAGTGAGGTACTGAATATTCCTGCAGAGACTGTTCTTGAGACATTCGGTGAACACTGGGTACTGCATACAGCGCAGAAAGGTTACGGCGGTTTGATGCAGGCCAACGGTAGCTCATTGCCCGAGTTCCTGGCCAACTTGCCGGGCTTTCATTCAAGGGTGAAGATGCTGTTTCCTAACCTGCAACCGCCCGGTTTCGAGTGTACAGATGTAACTGAAAACTCACTAAAGCTGCACTATCGTACGCACCGCGCAGGCTTAGTGCATTTTGTCATTGGTTTGATGCACGGCCTGGGCAAGTTGTTCAATACACCGGTTACTGTTCACCTGGTCGAATCCAAGGAACAAGGTGCAGATCACGATGTTTTTGATGTCAAGTGGTCAAACGACGCAATCGAATGAAAAAAAATAACCCGTGCTCAACATCTCAGTTTGGCCTTCCGCCACAGCAGTTCGCCGCAGCGTTCCCTTTCCACTTAGTGTTGAACATGCAGATGGAAATACTGCAGGTTGGAACAACACTACAACGTATTTGTGCTAATATCCTCCCTAGCGTGAGTATGGATAAGCTATTTGAATCAATCCGACCAGAGGGTGTTTTCTGTGTCAACTGGGTGCTCGAAAATGCTGGATCATTTTTCCTTATTAAACACCTTGCCAGTGATCTCAAGTTGCGTGGCGAGTTCGTATTTTTACCTCGCGAGAGTGTGTTGCTGTTTCTCGGCACACCTTGGTTTATCGACGCTTCCGAGATCGCCATACATAAACTTAGTTTCGCGGATTTTGCCACCCACGATGTGGTCGTTGACATGCTCCAGCTATTCCAGGTAAACAAGATGGCACTCGAGGACGCGAATAAGCTCTCCGGCAAGCTAACCGCCCAGCGAAGTGCACTTCGGTTAGCCAACGAAAACCTGAAAAAGCAGGAAGAAAAGACGAACCAGCTGACTGGCGAACTGCTCCGAAATCGCGATGAAATGTCTGAGGTGGTTGATACCATTAACCAGCTTGAGGAGGGAATTGCATTTCTAGACAGTGATGACCGCTTTGTATTCACCAACCCGGAATACCGGCACATGCACGAGAAAGTCATCGATTCGGTAAAAACCGGTGTACTGTTTGAGGATTATCTAAGGCGTTTGTTTGACGCTGGCGAGATTATTACGCACATCATAGACTGTGAAGAATGGGTCGCCAAACGCATGGTAGCTCATCGCTCTTTGCCAAGCGAATGTGAGATAGTCATAGCTGGGGGTAAGACACTCAATATTCGTGAGCAGGTGACTCATAGCGGTGGGATCGCTATGGTGATTAGGGATATCAGCGAGCAGAAAAAGTTGCAGGCGCAACTGGTAAACTCGAGCAAGCTCGCCAGCCTGGGAGATATGGCCACCGGAGTGGCGCACGAACTCAACCAGCCGCTTAACATAATATCAATGGCGGCAGGCAACGTTGAGAGAACTCTCAAGCGCGGTGAATTTGACCCAGAATACCAGTTGGAGAAGATGCAGCGTATCAGGGAAAGTGTTGTTCGCGCGTCGAAAATCATCGGCCACCTGAGATCGTTCGGCCGCGATTCTAGTGAAGTTGCTCAGCCATTTGACCCTCGTGATGCCGTGAGAGGCGCGATCGGTATGATCGGTGAGCAGTTAAAGTTGTCTAGGATTGAGTTGGTGTTGGCTCTACCCACTGAGGTAGGTGCGAAGGTGTTTGGATATGCGCTTCGGTTTGAGCAGGTGCTACTGAGCCTTATTCGCAACGCGAGTGACGAGCTGATTGCGCATCCTTCTGGGGTGGTACCGAAACGCATCCAGATTGTCGTGGTGTTCGAGCCACAGGGGCAGGTGAGTATTAGCGTTGAAGACAATGGATCAGGTGTTCCTGTTGAATTACTTGAGAATATCTTCGATCCGTTTTTCACCACTAAGGTGGTTGGTAAAGGGGCTGGACTGGGGTTGTCGGTGTCTTACGGTATAGTTAATGAGATGGGTGGTAAGATCGTTGTGTTGAATACCAGCGGCGGCGCCAAGTTCGAAATAATCCTACCCACGATACATCACTAAGGCAATCGGGATTAGGCCAATCAGAGTGAGCCAAGTGGTAGAAAAATCAATCGAAATCCAGACAACCCATAATCGGACTAGAAAGTTAAGTATCCACCTGTTTTTTAAGCGAATTCCATTAATCGAAATTGTGGCTAACGCCCGCTTCATGCATTGAGTCATTCAACAAGAGTTTATGTTTTTAAAAGAGGCGAATTTCTTTCTTTTAACACTTTCAAAAATTTTGATTCATCATAAAATGTTCGTGTCTTCCAACACTTATTAAGCAATACAGACCCATTTTGATGCTAATGCTCCAAAGTATATAGAAATAAAAGCAGTATTTTAGGAGGTATAACTACACCATACCTCACTGACATAATGTTAGATACTGACCAATAAGCCCCTATCGACATAATAAAAAATCAATTATCTGCTGTTATAGCTCATGAAGTGCATTATGATGTAAGAGCTAAGTCAGGTGTTAAAAATAATGGTAACGGTGCTGTAACTCTTGTTAATATGCCAACAGAGGACTTAGTTGTAATAATAAGTATAACAAGCTATTCAATAATACAAAAATAAGCCTGCCTTTTCGTCCCTAAATATTTTATACAACCAATTCTTCGCGTTATCAGGGTGTTAAGGAGATATAATAACTAATTGAGTCAAAATTACTAAAATTTTGACCTCCCTCTAATTTAGGGGGGATTTATGAAAAGGAGTCATTCTACATGCTAGTTAACAGGCGGTGCTAGATTCATAAAGAAGAAAATATTTAATATGATAAAGCATTAAATTAAGTAGCTTAAGATTTTTAAGTTTCAGTTTACTAAAACATTATTAATAATTATTTGCAATGGATTTATATGAAATTATTATCATTCACACTAACGTGTGTATTTACATTTTTGATCGCTTTCCAGTGGTACCAGCAACATAGCAACTTTACACACAACGCTCATCAACTAGTTGATCAAGAAGCAGTATTCAATAGCTTATTAGATTATGGGCAACATAAAAGTGACCAAATACCTACAGGTGTATTTATTGACTCACTAGAATTTACTGGGCCAAATGATGTTCACCTTAGTGGTTATATATGGCAAGAGTTTAGTGCTGAAATTTTAGAAAAGCACAAACCAGGGGTTATATTCCCTAACTCTATCGGTAATGTAATAATGAAAGAAGCTTATCGTGATGTTATTGCTGGTATAACAGTTGTTGGTTGGTATTTTGAAGTAGATTTACGACAAAGTTTCAGTTATAAAAATTACCCTATTGATCATAAAACAGTATGGTTAAAAATCCTGCCTGATAATTTTAATAGTAATTTGATTCTAGTACCATCACTTAATTCTTACGATAGTACCGCTAAATTATCTACATTTGGTATTTCACAGGATATTGTACTCTCAGGTTGGGCTTTAAATGAGTCTTTCTTTAGCTACATGAGACTTAATTTTGATACTGATTTTGGTTTGCATAACGACCACCCCAAAACGAACTTACCAGAACTCACGTTTAATATTGTCATTGAACGGGACTTTCTTAGCGCATTCATGATTAATATAACTTTACTATTGGTTAGTATTTTTTTGTTATATAGCTTAGTACTTATGATGACTTCAAATAAGCATCTTAGTTCTAAATTTAGTGCCAGCGTTTCATCCTCTATCGGTAGTTGTGCCGCAATTTTCTTTGTTATATTAATTGCGCATATAGATGTTAGAAAACATTTTCCAGGGGAGGGAATTGTCTATATCGAATATTTTTATTTAGTGAGCTATTTTTTCATAGTATCTACTGCATTTATTATTTATACGTTTAACTCTAGAGAAAAGGCTACAACAAAAGGTTTATTTGCTAATGATGGTATTTTACTTAAAGTTAGTTTTTGGCCAATTTACACATTGTTAATCTGTTTAATTACTTGGAACCATTTTTATTAATTGCTATATTATTTAAAACCAAATGTGGCTCTCGATTATATTTATGTGATGACGTAGGCGGTTCGGAACACGATATGATATTGCTTTCATTTCTTGTAGACGTAAAAGGGTTATTTGTATACTTTTTCTAATTTAGACTTCTAAGTAGTTCGATTGTAATCTTAAGGAGGACGGTAAATAAGAATCTTTTGCTCTTTAAATGACCGTTTCTAGCCTGTTAAAGTGGCGTTATCGATATAAAAGCTAATATCTCGAATGTGGCTAAAGTGATCATTAGAAAGCAGTTTATTTACCTGTTGGCAGTCATACGCCGGTATGGTGTACTGCCAGCGATAAACTTTATTTAAGTTCTCTACCCACAGAGCGTCGTCACCGTATTGTCAGTAAATTATCACTGGATAAGTTGGCACGTAATACGTTGATTAGCCATGAGTTATTAGAAAGTGAGCTGTTAAAGATTGGAGATAATGAGCTAGGAACGGATAACGAAGAATTTGTCGATGGTATGGTTGCTTGTGCTGTACCTATTAAAGATGAGGATGGCAGGTTGTTTGCCTGTCTTTTTACTCATGCTCCCGTGATTCGTAAAAGTTTAGATGAGTTACTCGCTTTTGAATCAGTATTGCGCCAGGCAGCTATCGAATTAGGTGAACTACTCAAAAATAATAATTGGCCAGCGATTCAAACATCGTAATACTGACGATGAATTGCTTCCAATTATTGATTAACTGTTTTGATTTGCTCACATTTGAACTAAGTACCCTATGTTATTAAATCAGAATGAATTCTTTTTCAGGTATATAATGACAGAGAATAACTACTATAATTCATATAGTAATAGAAAAATGCATGTTGACATGCTTGTACAAAAAAAATATGGCAGTCTGGGGTAAAACGCCATAGAAAATTACCTTTTATATCAGTTATCCCTGAAGATAGCTGACATAAAAATAGAGTTGGTTACTTTAATCATTAGTTTAGCCTTTTGGCATTTGTGATCATGAGGGGGATTTATTTCAAAGATTAGAGATAATCGTAAAACGTAAATAATATGTCAATTTTCTCATGGAATGACGCCTTTCTTGTTATCTATGACCATACACCTTTGTTTCTGCTACTTTCTTCTCATACGTTATAAATTTTATATTAGTAGACTAATATCGTTCATATTACTGCAAGTATGATAGTAGCTAAACTATGACTCTTTAGGTTAGTATCTTTTGCGTGTACGCAAATTTTCTTTAAAAAGAGCAACAAATAATGGAACATGAACAGCATTTAGCGTTACTTGGTGCGTCAGCCCAAGGTGACAAACAGGCATTTTCTCAACTGTATAAAGCGACCAGTAAGCAGCTCTATGCGGTAAGTTTGAAAATGTTAATACGAAGAGAGTTGGCTGAAGACGCCTTGCAGGAAGCTTACGTCCGTATTTGGCATAACGCATCGGAATATCGTACAGGTAAGGGCACAGTGTTGACTTGGATGGTCAGTATAGTGCGTTATCGCGCGCTGGACATTTTACGTTATCATAAAATTAGAAAAGAGGATGAACTCGTTGAGAACGAAAGTTTTGATCTTAATGCCAGTGAGAAAATAAGTGACTCAGAACAACTCTTACTCGACAAATGTTTACAGCAGTTAGATCTTCAACAACGACAAGCTATTTATTTAGCCTACTTCAATGGCTGTTCTCATCAAGAGGTGGTTAAACACCTAAATAACCCTTTGGGTACAATTAAAAGCTGGATAAGACGTGGTCTTATGAGCTTACAGAGTTGCTTAACACCATGAATTATCAATCTGAAAAACTAAAAAACGCCCTTGCAGCAGAATATGTGCTTGGTACTCTACGTGGCCCTGCTCGCCAGCGCTTTCAAAAATTGATGATGCAATTCCCACTGATCAGTGATGCAACCCAAACATGGGAGCAACACCTCAACGGCTTAGGGCAAAAAATTCCACCGGTTACCCCAGACATAGCTGTTTGGCTGCGTATCGAAGATCAATTAGGATTTGTAGCTAAGCCTATAAAAAGTAATGTTGTGGCAATAACTAAGTCTAAGCCTCGAGTTTGGCAAGGTATTGCGGGTTTAGCTTCAGCGGCTGCGATAGTGCTTGCTGTGTTGTTATTTAGCTTTCAACCGCCACTTCAGCCTGAGGTTCAACAACTTGCTTTAATGAGTAATGAACAAGCCGACTTATTATGGGCGCTAGAAATTGGTGCAGACACTATTAGCGTGCAAGCGACCAAGAAGTTAATAGCTAAGTCAGATGCTGATTATCAGTTATGGATAGTGGCAGCAGACGGTCGGCCTCCGATTTCTTTAGGCTTGCTACCTAAAAGTGGTAAGTTAGTTTTAAGTAAACCTCAGTTATTTGATCAGATTGAGATTGCGGCTTTAGCGGTTAGCTTAGAGCCATTAGGTGGTTCACCAAATGGTTCACCAACCACTGTCTTATATACTTCAGAACTGGTTATTCTTTAGTTACTCTTTATCTTTTACTGCGAATATTAAAAAGCGAAACGACAGTTTCGTTTTTTTTATCTGTTGTTTCATGCTGACAAAAGTCAATAATTTGTAAATATATTGTTTATATTAAATGGCAAATATTCGACATTCTATAATTTTATGACCTAGGCTTACCTTAGCTGTTGTTGATTAAGTTGACTAAGGCGACATGACCTAAAAAAAGTGCAACAACGCTATCCAATATAAAAAGTAAAAATAACACGATTTGAAACTATGGTTCGGCTGAATAATTATTAATTTGTAAATAAGTTATTTTTCTTGCATCCAATTCATAATCTCGATCGTTTAACTTAATGAGCTTTCAAGAAAGTAACCATTAAGAACTATAAATTATAAAGGAAACGTCATGAAAAAATTTAAATTAACACTAATTGTATCGGCAATAATGAGTGCAACTTTGTCTCAAGCTGTATCTGCATCAAGCCATCGTGAAGCGCCTAACGTCACACGTATGCCAACAGTCGACTCAACAGACTTTTATGCATTCAATAGTTATGAAGAAGGCCGTGGCAATTACGTCACACTCATCGCAAATTACATTCCTTTACAGGATGCTTATGGTGGACCTAACTATTTCGCTATGGACCCTGCTGCAACTTATGCGATTCATATTGATAACGATGGTGATGCTGTTGAAGATATAACCTTTACTTTTAATTTTAACCAGATGTTAGGCAACAATAATGCAGGTGTTGCTTTGATGGTTGGCGCTGAAGGAGAACAGAAATCTGTTGGTGTACCACTTAAAAATGTTGGCGGCATCAGTATGGCAGATAAAAGTGCGGCTAATTTCTCTGAAAGCTACATGGTTAATATGATTTCTGGTCCAATGCGAACGGGTACCAGTGCTGCTGTTACTAATATTACTTCGGGTGGAGCAAGTTTTGCTAAGCCACTCGATTACATCGGTAACAAAACATTTACCAACGCTGAGCAGTATTCAGCTTATGCTAACAGCCATATATACTCAGCTGCTATACCTGGCTGTGATGCACCAGCAAAAGTATTTGTTGGTCAGCGTAAAGACGCATTTGCGGTTAATTTAGGTAAAGTTTTTGATTTAGTGAACTTTGTTCCTGTTGAGGGTGACAGTGCTCCTGGAGCAGGCGATGGCGATGGCTTCCCCGGTGGTATTACACAATCAGCAAGTAATGATGATTTAGCTGACAAAAATGTTACTAGTATCGCTATTGAAGTACCGACAGCTTGTTTAACAGGAACAGGTAATGGCGTTATCGGTAGTTGGACTACGGCAAGTTTGCCTCAGGCTAGAATTTTGAATCCTAATGCTAGCTTTGATAACACTGAAGTAAATGGTGGTGCATTGACGCAAGTTTCTCGTCTTGGCTCTCCTTTAGTGAATGAATTGGTTATTGGTTTGGCCGATAAAGATAAGTTCTCAAGTTCTCATCCAAGTGCAGATGGTCAGTTTGCTGATTATGTGACTCATCCAACGCTACCTGAACTGCTGAATATATTGTTTAAAGATGCAGTTAATACCACTTTAGGTGCAAATATCGAAACGTTGGCACCCACTAATTTCCCTAGGGTTGATTTAGTTACCGCATTTTTAACGGGTTTCCCAGGTGTTAATCAGTTATCAACAGTGACCGCAGCTGAAATGCTACGCTTAAATACTGGTATTGCAGCAGTGGCAGCCGATATGCAGTCATCGTTTGGTGTTGCTGGTGACGATTTAGCTGGCTTTCCAAATGGTCGCCGACCAGGAGATGATGTGGTAGATATTGCTCTTCGTGTTGTTATGGGTCGTTTATGTTACCCAATTCCTGTTAATGGCACAGATACAGATTTGGGCTTATGTGCACCAGAAGATGCAAGTGTAGGTAATGTACCCTTTACTGATGGTGCGCCAAGTAATGCCTCTATGATGGATACTAGCTTTCCATACTTAGCAACGCCTTTACCAGGCTCTAAATAAGGAACACTATTATGTTATATAGTAAACGAAATACAGCATCTCATCTTAGTCAAGTCTTTAAGCTTAAAGGGGTCGTGTTAAGTTTAGCGGCCGCCATGCTAGTTTCAGGCTGTAATAATGATGTCGATGAGCTACCGATTACGAAAAACGCATCACCGACTACGATATCGGTCGACTTGATCACTCAAACAGAAACGCCTATCACTGACATGTTAAGCGCAAATGATGAAAATGGTGACTCGTTGACTTTTAGCTTAGACCAAGAGCCGATGCTAGGAATGGTCACCATTGATAGTAATGGTAGTTTCACTTACCAGCCTAATCCTGAAGTAACAGGAAGTGACAGCTTTACTTTTACTGCCTCTGATGGAATTAATTATCCTGTTAGCGGTACAATCAATATTACGATTGAAGCGCTGGAAGTGTCATTTGCCAGTTATAGTCGTGCAGCTTTTAGTCAGCAACCAAGCGATAAACCCTTGGCCGTAAATGGTCGTGCGTTTATTCAAGATGTTGAGGAACCAGCAGCATACGACGACTTGATTCAACAGTAGAACCATCTTGACTGCGCCAAGGAAGGCGCCCTTTTATGGATAATGATATGCCAATACTTCGTTTTATTAACCCCTTATTATTTTTGGTTTTTATTGCCACTTCATCGCCTGTGCATTCAGAAAGTTATGTGCCCAAATCAAATCAAAGTATCGTTGCTAGCTGGACGGTACCTAAACCTGCACAACAGCCAAAGGTTTTTATCGCCCAACTGCTCAATGACGCAAGTAAGCCTGGCTTAGCAAGTCGTTATTATGGCCGTGCTGGCGCTTTACTGAAACCCTTGTTGGTCGCTAATCCTAATGATCTAGAGCTACAATTTTATTCAGCAACCGTCTTACAGCATTACCATCAATTTAATCAGGCCCAACAATTACTGACTCAGATACTTCAATATCAGCCAGACAACGTCGCTGCTTGGTTAATGAAAGCCAATATACACATGGTACAAGGTGATCTTGACGCTGCGAAAAGTGCCTGTTTACAAGTATTGGGGCAGGGCAGTTTATTTGTCAGTAGCGCCTGCGTGCTAGAGGTTAGTGCTGAACAAGGCAACGTTGCTCAAAGTTACCAACAGTTAAGAAATATCGTTAAGCTTGCGGGTGATATACCTATCGCCCAACAGGTATGGCTTAATCAAATTTTAGCTGATCTTGCTCACCGTCAGCAGCTAACACAACAAGCCATAGACCATTTGTCAGGCTACCCATTGAATCAGGCCCCTGTTAGTTATTTAGCGCTGTGGGCGGATATTTATTTAGCACAACAACAAGGCCAAATTGTTTTAGAGACATTAGGACCTATCGTTGAAGCAAGTGATAGTTTTGATGATGCTTTGTTATTACGTTTGACCCTTGCCGAACAAATAACTAAGGCAACTAATGGCGTATGGCAGCAGCGACTAACCCAACGTATCGAAATACGTTTGCAACGAAATGATACCGCTCATGCTGCAGATATAGCTCAATATTATCTCGATATTGTTCCTAACCCTATTAAGGCGCTTTATTGGGCGAGAATTAATTGGCAACAAGCTAAGCTGGGCTCGGATGAATGCTTGCTCAAACGTGCTTTAGCATTTAAAGAATCACCTGATAAAAAGCCTCAGATTTAAGCTACACCTCAACACAATAAACCTTAATAAACCGTAAAAGTAGTGAGATAAAAATATGCAGCAGTGGTTAAAAATAGGGCTAATAAGCCTGTCGTTATTACTGGCCAATACTGTCGTCGCTCATCAATTGAGTACCAGTTACATTATTGCCGAAATCGACGACACCGGTCGTATCAGTGGCGAATGGCAATTGAGTTTGACTGATTTAGAATTAGCTGTTGGCTTGGATATAAATGCCAACGGTGAGTTAACCTGGGGAGAGGTCAAGAGTCGACAAGCTGAGATTGCTAGCTATTTGGCTGAGCATTTATTATTGAGTCGTGAAAATTTAAGGTGTAACTTACGTTTTGAGATTATGGAGCGTTTGCAAGATCATGCCAATGAAGCTTTCGCTGTTACTGATTTCTCAGGTCAGTGCCCAATCAGTGGCCCATTAGAAATTGCCTACAGCGCAATATTTTCTTTAGATAGTAGCCATGAGGTGGTTCTAAATATTGGTGATGGTAACCACTTACACAGTTTAGTGTTAGATGACAGCACTCGAAAAATCACCATAGATTTGAGCAAAGGTAGTGCCTGGACGACCTTTACACAATTTGTTTATCAAGGTGTTGTACATATTTGGATCGGTATAGACCATATCCTGTTTTTGTTTGCCTTGTTATTGCCGGCGGTGCTCCAGCGTAAAGATAAAAAGTGGCAAGCTATATCAAGTGTTAAAACTATTTTGACTAACACCGTATGGATCGTGAGTGCATTTACCTTGGCTCATTCGCTAACGTTAACAGCGACCGCCTTAGGCTGGTTAAGCCCAAGCAGTCGTTGGGTAGAGTTGGGCATTGCTTT
The DNA here is from genome assembly GCF_014077275.1 of Colwellia sp. BRX8-7. Taxonomy (NCBI): domain Bacteria; kingdom Pseudomonadati; phylum Pseudomonadota; class Gammaproteobacteria; order Alteromonadales; family Colwelliaceae; genus Colwellia; species Colwellia sp. BRX8-7. The sequence goes on from NZ_JACGVP010000027.1 coordinate 11,129, forward strand.
ATCGGTTTTGTTTGCGGCACTCAATAATATTTGGCCAGTAGTTTTACGTTTAGCTTGGTTAACCTTTGCCTTTGGTTTGCTACACGGTATGGGGTTTGCTAGTGTCTTAGGAGAATTAGGCTTACCTGCGGATCAACAGTTACTGAGTATACTAGCCTTTAATCTTGGTGTTGAAATAGGCCAGTTAGCGATACTTGTTATTTTACTGCCGATATTAATTTTATTACGTAATACCACGTTTTATACGAGAGGTGTTCTACCTGTTGGCTCTATATTAATTGCGATTATGGCCGTGCAATGGAGTGTAGAACGCTGGTAAACTTAAAAAATTATTGCTAATACAATGGCTTATAGCTCAAGTGATAGCTTTGAAGGATACGGGGTCATTCCAGCTATTAGATTGAAGAGTTTATAGCTAAAAAAAAGTATTGCGGGTGCAATACTTTTAAGTCGCTACTTACTAAGTTAGCTAGATTAATAATTCACGCCGCGGTAAATAGCGGCGTGAAATTTTAGCTAATCATCAGACTAAATCGAAGCGATCAGCGTTCATCACACTCGCCCATGCTGTAACAAAATCAGCAACAAACTTCTCTTGGTTATCATCTTGCGCATAAACTTCAGCATATGAACGAAGAATTGAGTTAGAACCAAAGATAAGGTCAACTCGTGTTGCTGTCCATTTTACTTCATTTGATTGACGATCGCGCATCTCATAGAGGTTATCACTAACAGGTTCCCACGTATAATTCATGTCTGTTAAATTAACAAAATAATCGTTAGAAAGTACACCTTCACGTTCGGTGAATACCCCATGTTTTGTACCATCGTAGTTAGTGCTAAGCATACGCATACCACCAATTAACACGGTCATCTGATGCGCGGTGAGTCCCATTAACTGACTTCGGTCAAGCATCAGTTCTTCTGCGCTGACAACATAGTCAGCTTTTAGCCAGTTTCGATAAGCATCATGAGTGGGCTCTAGTACTTCGAAGGAGTCAATATCCGTCATTTCATCTGTTGCGTCGCCACGCCCTGGTGAAAAGGGTACAGTGACTTCAAAACCAGCCGCTTTTGCGGACTGTTCTATACCAACATTACCTGCCAAAACAATGACATCAGCGATACTTGCACCACTACTTGTGGCAATACTTTCTAGCACAGAAAGTACTTTGCTAAGGCGTGCTGGTTCGTTACCTTGCCAATCTTTTTGTGGAGCAAGGCGAATGCGTGCGCCGTTGGCACCACCGCGTTTGTCAGAGTTACGATAGGTTCGCGCACTATCCCAAGCGGTTGCAACCATTTCGCTGATACTTAAACCACTCGCTGCTATTTTATTTTTCAGTAAGTCAATATCATAACTCGTGGCTCCAGTGGGAACAGGGTCTTGCCAAATAAGGTCTTCTTGAGGGACTTCTTTACCGATATAACGTGCCTTTGGCCCCATATCGCGATGAGTGAGTTTGAACCATGCTCGTGCAAAAACGTCAGAAAAATATTCAGGATCCTTAGAGAAACGTTCTGAAATTTCACGGTACGCTGGATCCATTTTCATCGCCATATCGGCATCAGTCATAATAGGCGTTTGACGTGTAGTTGCATCTTCAACATCAACAGGCTTATGCTCTTCTTTAATATTTATTGGTTGCCACTGCCAAGCACCCGCTGGGCTCTTCTTTAATTCCCACTCGTGGTTAAGCAACATCGAAAAATAACCGTTATCCCACTGAGTAGGATGTGTCGTCCATGCGCCTTCAATACCACTGGTGATGGTATCGCGACCAATGCCACGTTTGGTTTTATTGTTCCAGCCTAGACCTTGTTCAGTAATATCTCCAGCTTCTGGCTCTGGTCCTATTTGCGAAGCGTCACCATTGCCGTGACATTTACCGACGGTGTGACCACCGGCCGTTAAGGCAACCGTTTCTTCATCGTTCATTGCCATACGTTCGAACGTTACTCTAATATCATGCGCTGTTTTAAGGGGATCGGGCTTGCCGTCTACACCTTCAGGGTTAACATATATTAGCCCCATCATTACCGCAGCTAATGGGTTTTCTAAATCACGCTCACCAGAATAACGGCTGCCTTCTCCACCACTTGGTGCAAGCCATTCTTTTTCGGCGCCCCAATACGTGTCAATTTCTGGCTGCCAAATATCTTCACGACCAAAAGCGAAACCGAAGGTTTTTAACCCCATAGATTGATAAGCAACAGTGCCAGCGTAAGCAATTAAATCAGCCCAGCTAAGTTTGTTACCGTATTTCTTTTTGATAGGCCACAGCAAACGGCGGGCCTTATCTAAATTGGCGTTATCTGGCCAAGAATTTATTGGCGTAAAACGCTGATTGCCAGTCGCTGCACCACCGCGACCATCCGCGATACGATAGGTGCCGGCAGCATGCCAAGTCATACGGATCATTAGGCCACCATAGTGTCCCCAATCAGCAGGCCACCAGTCTTGACTATCTGTCATGAGGGCATGCATATCTGTTTTAAGAGCAGCCATATCAAGATCTTTCAGGGTTTCACGGTAATTATAATTCGCACCCATAGGATTAGTCTTACTGTCATGTTGATGAAGAATGTCAAGATTTAGTGCCTTTGGCCACCATCCCATATTGGACATACTGCTCTTTGTTGCACCGCCGTGCATTACTGGGCATTTGCCAGTTGTCGTTGTTGTTTTGTCATTCATATGCAATTTCCTTTCATTAATTGGGGCTGAGCTGTTAAAAGTTAGGATGAAAAAATACTAGATGATAATGTTAAGTGCTCACTTTGAATTACCAAGGATTATTAAAATACATCATAGTACATTCTTGATAAATTATGAGTTTACTCACGTTAACGCATTCAACAACGTATCTCAATCTGTTCAGCTTTAAAAGCTTAGTTTTGAAGAGTTAACAGATCAGTGAGTAAGTTAAGCGATATCAGTATTAGAAATTTATTATGTAACATTTATGTAATTTTTCTTAAATAAAAACTACATATTACTTCAACAATTCTGTCATTTAACCTTAGTAGCATAGCCGCAACTTTATTCTAATAATTTCTGCGGAGCAGACTAACATGCAAATAAATTCACTCTTTAAAATCAGTACGCTAGCTTGTGCCATTACTTTAGCCAGTTGTGGTGGTGGCGATATTAAACTTTCATCTCAAGTAGATAACTCAGTAGGCGATACAACCATCACTAACCCTGCTCCAACTGACCCAATTGTGACCGAATTACCGGGTAAGTCTAGTTCGGTGTTGGGCCAAGATGTTTCAACAGCTTTAGGTTTTGATGTTGCTGTACAAGTGCTTGATGGAAAAATTACTAGTGATATGACTTTAGTCGCCAGTGCTGATAGCAAGCCGGTATTTTATGCTATTAGTGGTGCTTTAGAAGTGATGGCAGGAGCAACGCTAACCGTAGAGCCAGGTGTTGTTCTTTTTGGACAATCAGGTGGTGATTATGTCGTTGTGCACCGCGACGCAAAAATAATGGCAGAAGGTATAAAAACTAAACCTATTATTTTAACCTCACTGCAAGATGTTAAGGGTGAAGAAACAACAGCCGGTCAATGGGGTGGCGTAGTTATTTTAGGTAATGCCCCTTCAAATAAATGTCCTAGTGACGGTAGTGAATGTGCCCTTCAAATTGAAGGTGCTGAAGAAGGTGCTGTCTTTGGTGGCTCAAACTGGGAAGACAATTCAGGTATTTTAAAATACCTTGTTGTTAAATATGCAGGGTTTGAAATTGCGCCTGACAATGAACTTAATGGTATAACATTTGGTGGTGTTGGCTCAGGAACAACGGTTGATTATATTCAAGTACATTCAAATGCCGATGACGGCGTAGAATTTTTTGGCGGTGCGGTCAATGTTAAGCATTTAGTTTTAACAGCAAACAAAGATGACAGTATCGATTGGGACAATGGTTATAAAGGTATGCTGCAACATATTTATGTCGAACATGCTAAAAATGCCGGCGAAGCAAACCGTGGTATTGAAGGTGATAACGATGGTTCTACTCCTGATAAAGAGCCACAGTCAGCGCCAATTATCGCTAACTTAACGATTGTGGGTAATAACTTTGACAGTGCAGATAAAGACTCAGAAGGTATTTACTTACGCGAAGGAACCGCAGCAAAAATATTTAATACGGTGGTAACCGGCACCAGTGAAATGGGTGAATGTTTAGAAATTGAAGGTGGTGCAACGAGCTCTGTAACCGTTAATAATGCTAACAGTGGTAAAATTGTTATGCAAAACAGTGTTATGGCCTGTAGTAATAGTGAAAATTTCAAAAATGCTAAAGCGGAAGACGGTAGTGTCTTGCTTGACCTCGAAGCATGGTTCAGTGCAGAAGCATCCAACAATATTAGTAGTTCTATTTTAATTAATGAAAACGGTATTCCCGATGCCAACTCGCCACTCGTTGCTGTTAATGCCGGACAAGATGTCGCTAATACACAAAATGCCTTTTTTGACTCCGTTGATTACATTGGTGCGTTCGACAGTGCTGACAACGCAGGTAACGATTGGCGTGAAGGTTGGGCCTTTGGTTACGGTGGTGGTGTAGTAACCGCTCAGGCAGAAACACAAGGTTGTCCAACAGGTACATCGGCAATTTCTTCAGTCAATGGCTCAAACATTACTTGTCAATTAAGCGGTGTTATTGCTAATAACTTAACGTTAACCGCTAATAATATTTATGCTCTAAATGGCGCTGTTTTTGTTGGTGGCGATAAAATTAACTCAGCAACACTGACGATTGAAGCCGGTACAACCATCTATGGTCGTTCAGGTAGCGATTACCTAGTGGTCAGTCGTGATTCAGAAATTCAAGCAAATGGCACATCCTCAAAACCTATCACTTTTACGTCGAGTCAAGATTTGACTGGCGCTGAAACAGGTGCAGGTCAATGGGGTGGAATAGTATTATTGGGTAATGCGACATCAAATAAATGTCCAACGGATGGCAGTGACTGTGCACTTCAAATTGAAGGTGCTCAAGATGGCGCAGTCTTTGGCGGCACAGACGATGCTGACAGCTCAGGTACATTACGTTATGTCGTTGTTAAACATGCAGGTTATGAAATAGCACCAGACAACGAACTGAACGGGATAACGTTTGGTGGTGTTGGTTCTGGTACGAAAGTCGAATATATTCAAGTACATGAAAATGCTGATGATGGTATCGAATTTTTTGGTGGCACGGTTAACCTTAAATATGTGGTCTTAACCTCTAATAAAGATGACAGCGTTGATTGGGATAATGGCTTTCGTGGCAACTTACAATACGTACTTGTTAAGCATGACCCACAAAATGGTGAAGCAAACCGTGGTATTGAAGGTGATAACGACGGCTCAACACCAAACAAACTACCACAATCAAACCCGAGTATTGCCAACATGACCATTATTGGTAATACATTTGACACTGCAGATAAAGACTCTGAAGGTGTTTATCTACGAGAAGGCTCGAAAGCACAACTTCATAACTTTGTTGTTACAGGTCCTGCAGGCATGGGCGAATGTGTTGAGTTGGAAGCTGGCTTAACGGTAGATCAAGCAAAATCTGGTGATACGCTAATGAGCAACTCAGTTGTGGCTTGTGATGAAGCGTTTAAAGATTCTAAAGACTCTAGTGATGCAACCTTTGATTTAATGAGCTGGTTTATTAACGATAATACCGAAAACAGTACGGCTGCAAATACAAGTGCGGTATTAGAAGGCATTTTCACCATCGATACCACAACACCTAAAGACTTCACCGGTAACAGCTTTTTTGAAAATGCTGACCATGTCGGTGCAGTAACGAAAGCGAAAAACTGGACAGCAGGATGGACAGTAGGTCTTGAAGAATAATTAGACGTTGAAGGTGAACACTGTTTTTTCCAATAATCAGTGTTCGCTTTTTTATTTCAGCATAACTAATAAATACTCAATCAACCTAACTGATGCAAGCGATTAGCAAAGCAGTAAAAGCGTATCTAAAGCAAGCACAGAGACTCTATCGAGGTTAACGATGAACAAAAAATTAATGCATAGTGCCAAGCAAATCAAGGTAAACAAACCAAATAATTGTTTACGATTAAGTGGCTTAGCACTAGCGATAATAACAAGCCTAGCAGCGACATCAGCAGTAGCGGAGCAAACATCAGCAGAAGATGAAGCTATTGAAGAAGTTGTTGTTAAGGTAAGTCGATTAAAAGGTACGGCGAGCGCTATTATTGAAGAGCGTCGCAACCAAGCCTTTATCGCCGACATTTTAGGTGCAGAGCAAATTTCACGCACCGGTGACAGCGATGCCGCTGCCGCATTACGACGTGTTACCGGTGTGACATTAGTTGATGGTAAATTTATTTATGTACGTGGTTTAGGTGAACGTTACTCTAGTACACAGTTGAACGGTGCCGCCGTACCCAGCCCAGATCCAACACGTAGTGTTATACCTCTGGATTTATTTCCAGCGTCAATTATCGAGTCTTTATCGGTACAAAAATCCTACTCACCTTCAATGCCTGCGCATTTTGGTGGCGGTAATGTTGATATCCGTTTAAAAAGTATTCCAACAGATTTCCTTTTTAATATCTCTGGTAATTTAGGTGGCAATAGCGAAAATTTTGACGATGGTTACAGCTACAAGGGTGGCAGTGATGATTGGCGTGGCCAAGATGATGGCACTCGCACCGCACCCAAAACATTACAAAAATTATGGAAAAATTACAGTCCATTAAAAAATATTAGTCAAGATGAAAACCGTGCAATAGCCGCGCAGCTTAATCGTGATTACGATCCAGTTAAAGAAAATATCGCCCCAGATTTTGGTCTTGATATTGCGCTCGGTGATAAATTTGAACAGGGTAAATATCGCTGGGGTTATTTAACCTCTTTATCTTATGACAACGAATGGCAAGTAAGTGAATTATACGAAGGTCAAGATTTTCGTAATAACACCGATGATTCATGGAGTTTAGTACGAGGTTTTGACCAAGTTACCTCAACGGAACATTCAGTAAAATGGTCTGGACTGCTGAACTTAGGTGTAGAGTATGACCGAGATCATCGCCTTGATTACAGTTTCATTGTGCTACGTGATACCGCCGACGAAATAAAAGACAAACTGGGTAATACTAACAATGTATTACTCAGTGATGGTTTGCGCATTCGAGACAGTGACGTTAGCTACGAAGAGCGCGAAATGATCGCTAATCAGGTTCGTGGTACTCACAATCTGCCATGGTTGTGGAACATAGGTTTTGATTGGAAATATTCAGACGCTCGTTCAAGTCGTTACGCACCGGGTAATGTTTCTACGCGCTACATACTCAGTGATGAAAACGAAGATGGTACTTTTGATCTTACTAACGAAAGTAGTTTACGTAAGGCTTCAACCGCTACCCGTTATTCTTTTCAGGACTTGGAAGATAAAGTAGAAAACAGCGGTTTTAACCTATCTTTACCCATAACTTTTTCGCAATCAGAACTAGAGCTTAAGTTCGGTGGTGATTTTATTGAAAAAACCCGTGACGCTTTTTCCAGACGTATCGATGTTAATACCTTAGCCTTTGAAGAACTGAGTCTTAGTGGTAATAAAATGAATGATATTTTAACAGACGATATTATTCTTAATCAGCCTTTACAAGGCAGTGAAACGGTTATACGTGACACCTCTGTAATGGGCGATGACTATTATTCAGCACAAATGACCGATGCTTACTACTTTGAGGCAGATTGGTTTATTGACAATACTTGGCGTATCAGTGGCGGCTTTCGCTGGGAAGATTACCGTCAAGTCGTCGCACCTTTAGATCCCGCAACCGGTCGTTTTGATTTACCACCACAACCAACAGAAGAAGATTTATCGAAATTAGCCTTTCAAGAAGATGATATATACTCGGCGTTAGCGCTTACTTACATGATGAGTGAAGCTGTTCAGTTTCGTTTATCTTATGGTGAAACCACAATACGCCCAGATATTCGCGAGGTTGCGCCATCAACTTACCTTGACCCGCTAACTGGATACCCTATTCGAGGCACTGCTGGTATAGAAACCACGGATATTAAAAACTACGATCTACGTTGGGAATGGTACTTAGATACGGGAGAAAACTTGTCAGTAGGGTTATTCTACAAAGATATGATAAATCCGATTGAATCAGTACAATCACCAGGCCAAGATGGCCCTCCGCTTATCGTTATTGCTAATGCAGACGACGGCGAAGTTTATGGTATTGAGCTAGAGTTTATTAAAGATTTTGCCTTTTTGGGTGATTTTGCTGGTATGAATGGTAACGACTTTTTCTTATCAGGTAACGTAACCTTAAGTGACTCTGAAATAAACATCAACACGCAACGCGTTGTTGAGCAAACTGGGGTTTCTGCCGCGATTACTAATCCGACGCGTCGAATGACTGGCCACTCGCAATATGTGGTTAATCTCAATTTAGGTTATGATGCGCCAAATGGTAATCACTCGGTGACAATGGCTTATAATGTCTTTGGTGAACGTATTATTATCCCAGGTATTGAAGAGCAAGATGATAAGTATGAGCAACCTTTTCATTCACTTGATATGGTATATACCTACTATCCTACCTATTCAACAACGTTAAAATTCAAAGTACAAAACCTACTTGATGAAAGTAAAGAAATAGAGTTTTCTGATACTTTATTTCGTAGTGAAACGAAAGGCATTGCTTTTGATGTTTCCTTTAAATGGGATTTTGATTAGTTAGTTAAATTATTGCTGGCGTTTTACAACCCTGCAAATAGATGAATTGAGACCACCCCAAATTATTATTAGTTAAAGGAGTGGTCTTGTTATTTTTATCATAATAACTGCCCGTAAATTTGAGCTAGATTAAAAACATTATTGTCTTGATATGACTTGATAGATCACTTAACCGGCTCTTTCTTTAGCTATAGTGCCTAAGGTTGGCGAGGCAATTATTAATTCATCAACTAATTCACCTAATACTTTTCTCGGCAATTTTTTAATAATCATTTCACCGACATCATTAGCGTTGCTTGCTGCAGCAAAAAATAATATATTTTTACCGTTACAGGTTATTTCATCAAAAATAGAGCGTATTTTTATACGTTGTGCTTTTAATAAAGAGCGGAATCTCCTCTTATCGTCAGCCGCGACATACTCACAAATGTTTTGAGCCATATTATAGGCCATGACCTTGGGTGAGTACGATTGTGTTATTAATAGTAATATTATTGAGGCGATGCCCGCTGCTTTATATCTCATCATTAATTTATTCCTCAAAGCGTCACTTATTAATTTCATCAGTTTATCTAAGTGTAGCTATTAATTTTTTTATTACATTATGATTTTTTTATTTTGTTAAGTTATTAAAGATAATTGGATTTTGTCTTTTGGTTGAGACTCTAAAGGCGAAGCTTTCTGTTAAAAGCTATGTGGAGAAAAGAAATGATTTGCTACTACGAATAAAAATAGTGGTTAGCGCCTTTTTAAAGATCTAAAAGGAAAAAATGACTAATGGCTTGAGCGCAATTATTTTCTCTTCAAGTATTGTTAAGTGAATAACATTTTTAAATTAGAATAATATTCTTTAGTATTCCGTCTAAAATTCTTGATTTTTTGGTCTGAATGGCCAATTGTTTTGGTAAAATATAGTAATAAATAAGTGAAATGTGTTAATTTTGTAACATAGAGATATTTAATAATAAGCGTGGAAAGTGGCATTATGGTAAGAGTTTTTAATTACAAAATAATTTCTGTTTTAATGATTCTTAGTTCCTTTGCCTGTAAAGCAAGCAATACAAACTTTCTAGTGATTGATGTCGATAACAAACCATTGTCTAATATAGTCGTTTTCGCTGAGCCAGAAATAAAACCTACCGTGGCAGAGAGTACTTTGTCGGTTCCTTATACTGCTATTATGGATCAAGTTAATCGACAATTTTCCCCCCACATCCTAGTCGTTAATAAAAATACTAACATTGATTTTCCCAATTCAGACAGAATAAAACATCATGTTTATTCCTTTTCACCAGCGAAAACTTTTGAAATACAACTATACCGTGAGAAAAAATTAGACCCTCGTTTGTTTGATAAAGTTGGAGAAGTGATCCTAGGCTGCAACATACATGACTGGATGGTTGGTTATGTTTATGTTGTTGATACCCCTTGGTTTGGCAAAACTGATGGTGAGGGTAATATTAATTTAGCACTCCCAGATGGAAAATACACACTGAAAATATGGCATCCATTACTCCAAGAGGCTGATCAATCTTTTACTCAAAAAATAACGGTTTCTAGTCATACGAATATCACCATTAATGTAAAAGAGACGATGAAGCCTAGATATGCAGCCTATGAAGATGATGATGAATTAGATGACTATTAATTTGAAATCATTACAAAATCGTATTTTAGTACGATTTATATTTTTATTGATGATTTAGTCGCACTAGTAGTCAAGATTTTCGAGCCGTTTTTTGATATAAATAATATACAATTAGATGTCTCGGCCAGTATGGCAATAGCAGTATATCCAGAAGACTCTATTAAAGCTGATGGCCTAATGCAATTTTCTGATATCGCTTTTTACGTTTGTAAAGATAAGTACAATATCTATAAATTATGGTGCTTGAACTTATTACAAGTAATGAAGATAGTATTATTATTAAATCGATCACTGATTTAGCGCACAACTTAGGATTAAGTGTTGTAGCTGAAGGCATTGAAAATAAATAAAGTCTTAAGATGTTGAATAAAATTGGTGTTGAAACAGCACAAGGTTACTTTATTAGTAAGGCGATTCATGGCGGTGAGTTTTACCTTAGTTACTCAATTATGAGGAAAATAATGCTTAGTACAACAAATAAAACACTATTAGCCACCTTTATTCTATTGAGTTCTGCAGTTAATGCTGCACAAATAACGGTTAAAGGGGTGATTGAAGCAGGATATATTAAAGCCGATTATCATCAGCCTTGGTTAAATAGCTGGCAGGAAGAAGGCGTGGGTATATTACGGTATAACGACGACGATAAACTGATGCTAACACAAGCGGCGATAGAAATAAGTGGCGACTTAATTTCTAATGTTAATTTTGATCTTGTCGCCAATTACAATCCGGATGGTGAAAAAAGCATCGGTTTAACAGAAGCTTACTTTACTTATTCGCCATTAAATAAAGGCTTAAAACATCAAATTAAATTCGGCATGTTTTATCCTCAAATGTCACTCGAAAATACATCAACCGGATGGACAAGTCCTTATACATATAGTTTTTCAGCGATTAATTCTTGGATTGCAGAAGAGCAAAGAACCTTAGGTGCTCAGTGGTCAATCACTCGAAGTGGAAGAAAGCATAATAGCCCTCATAGTTTTACCGCATTAGCCTCTATATTTAAAGCGAATGATGGCTTAGGCAGCTTGCTTGTTTGGCGTGGTTGGGCACAGCATAATAGGCAAACTTTTTATAATGAAGCCGTTGTCTTTTCTGATTACTTTTCACAGCAAGACATCCCTATTAATACGCCTAATTTTGTTGAGCCTTTTATTGAAACAGATAGTAAATGGGGATATTACGTTGGAGGGCATTGGCGTTATCTAAAACAAACTGACGTGAGAGTTTATTACTACGATAATAGAGGTGATCCAAATGCCATTGAAAAAAATCGTCAATATGCTTGGAAAACCCAATATTATTCCGTTGCCATGCAACATAAATTTACAAGTAACTTTAGGCTGTTAGCTCAGTATTTATCTGGTGATACCGGTATGGGCAGTCAAGAAACAGGAGTGTTTACTGATATTTATTCATGGTATGTGATGTTTAATTATAAATTAGGATCACATAGATTTTCACTACGCCATGACCAATTCAAAGTAAAAGAAACTGATCAGAACAGACAAGACCCTAATGACAGCGATGGTGATAGCCTTACGTTGGCATGGCGATATCAACTGGATATAAATTGGAATGTAGGCGCTGAATTTATCAACTCAACTTCGAACAATGAAAATAGAACTTTATGGGAAAGTCGAGCAGCGGAACATAGGCAAAAGCAATATATGGCAATTGTACAATATAAATTTTAATTGAGAATAAACAGTTGGCTAGTTTCGCTTCGCTTTATACTTTAGCCAACTACAATCTCCCCCTTAATAGGGCGTTATGTGAACTTCAACCTGTAGAGTATAAAAGGAATAATATATGTCTTATGTCGATGGTTTTGTTGCCGCAGTACCAACAGTAAATAAAGAAAAGTACATTGAACATGCGAAATTGTCTGCGGTCGTATTCAAAGATCACAGAGCACTTAAAATTACTGAAAGTTGGGGAGATAACGTTCCTGATGGTGATATTACATCCTTCCCTATGGCTGTAAAATGTGGCAAAGATGAAACTGTAGTTTTTTCATCTGTTGTATGGCCGACAAAGGAAATTCGTGATGCTGGTTGGGACGCTATTATGGCAGATCCTAGAATGCACCCAGATCAAAATCCAATGCCCTTTGATGGTAAACGTTTAATCTACGGTGGTTTCGAAGTTATTTTAGAGGAATAGCACCGAGATATATTTCACATAACAATGCGTTCAAACAGATAAATAACAGCTGGCTGTTGTTCGTGCTTCACACATTTTAGCCAACTATAATTTTCGGCTTAATGCGGCGTTAAATGGAATTTAAATTATGCTACCTGAGCCAGATTACGATAAATTTTCATACGATGACCTTACTGAAGTATATGAAAATATTGATAGGGAAGCATTCCCTGAAAGGTTCAAAAAGATAAGTACTCTTCTTGAGGAAAAAGTTATGGCGTGGGACAAATTCAGAAGTACAGATCCAAACGTTAAAGCAAAAAGAATAAATGAGTTTTTCGATTCACTTACTGAAACACACTCCGACTATCATACAAACTCAAATGGGGCCGATTATGGAAGTGGTGATGTTGTTGGTTGTGGTGGCGGAGATGGTGGTGGATAACAAATCCATTTAGCAAGCCATTCAAGCAGGTCTTTTAACAGTTGGTTAGGTTCCGCTTGGGTTTACTTCACAATATAACCAACAATTAAAGCCTCTTAATGGGGCTTTGTATTCGGGAGACTTGATGAAATACCTGTTATTTCCTATTCTATTTATAATCTTTTGTACATCTAGTGCTTTTGCTTGTTCACCTGGTACGATATCTCATTTTTATATAGATTTAGATGCTGATATAGAGTGGAGTAGTGATTTATTTCCCCCTGAGATAAAAGCATAAATATAGAAAGAGGGCAATTTCCTTGTAATCATGGAAAGTTAAAAATTGAAGTGACACTACCAAAGAATAGCTTTTATAAAATTACCGATGTAGGCTTTTATTTTATTCATGATAACTCTGATTTTATTGATTCAATTTATCCAGATAATCCGCTAATTGTCAAGGAGAGTGAAGATGGTAGGTTTTATTTGGAATTTGAGTGGCTTGATTTTGAAAAAAAATTAAAGACATCATTCTATCTTGTAACTGTTCTAAAGGACTCTAGTATTAGCAGTTTAAGCAAACTTATTATGATTAACGACAAAACCGAATATATCAAGCCACTCAAGCAAGACAAATAACAGCTGGCTGTTGTTTGTGCTTCACACATTTTAGCCAACTATAATTTTTGGCTTAATGCGGCGTTGGTAAGCGTAAATTTATGTCTGTCGGCTATTTGTCGTCTGTTTGTCATTACCGACAGTATGCCCTTGGTGTATAGTGCATCCGCATTCAACAATAAATGGAGTTACCTATGAAATCATTAAGACTCGAAAAACGCTGGTCTCAAGAACAATTGGCGCAACTAAGCGATTTAAATGTTCGCACCATTCAAAGAGTAGAAAAAGGAGAAAGCATTGGAACTGAAACCTTGAAGTCTTTGGCTGCGGTTTTTGAAATCTCAACTGATGAGCTTATATGTGCTATAAATAATGAAAAAAATCTCCAAACAGAAGGGGATGAGAATATGATTAAAGATCATTCTCAGCACAACAAAGCAAAAGAGAAGGTTAAATCTATAAAATATTTTTATACATTCTCGGCACTTTTAATTGCAATCTTTCTCCTCTTTATGTTGCCTAACTACAATGACGGAGAAAATTTAGGTCCATTGATTGTTGTATTCTTATCTTTTGGTGCGCTTATTGCTGGCCTCGCTTTCCAGGTATTTCAACCCTTTGGTGAAGAATGGGAAAAAGAAAAAACATCCCAGATTTTAAATCAACAGAACAAGGGAAGTAGCTCTAGTTCTGATCGCTAAATAGACAAAAGGCATATAAGTCATTCAAACAGGGCAAATAACAGCTAGCTATTTGCTCCATCGTCGCTTATTTTAGCCAAGCATTATTTGCCTCTTAATGGGGCGTTAGAGGTAAAAGGAAATATCTTGTCAATCAACTATTCAAATTACACATTGGATGAATTATTTGATGTTAACCAAAATATCGATAAGGATAAATTTCCTGAGCGATATAAGCAGTTATCTGAAGAAATTCAACGAAGAAAAGAAAATGGAGAGTTTGAAAAAAAAGCCCAAGAAATTGAAGATCAGGAAGACGATGACGATGATGAAAATGAATTTATCATTGAATTCTCTGCTGAGGGAAATGGAAAAAAACGTAAGCTGTTTATTTTGGGTTTTATCTTAATCAATTTAGCTGTACTCGCCTTTGTATTACCTAAATATATAGTTACTGATTTAACGAACATACATGAATATTCAACAAAAATTGACTTTGTTGAATGTCATAAAGAAGAAGTGATAGATGATGAAACGGATAAAGTATATTCATACTTCGATCTTAATATTGGCTCATACCAAGATACTTTTTCAGCAGTTGGTATAGGTGAGGGTAAGTGTAAAAACTTAGCACGAAGTTTAAAGGTTGGATCTAATGTTTCTATTTGGCATGAAGATGGATTAATCCATCAAATAAAATCAAAAAATAACATTCTACTTCCATATGTATATATGGAACCCAAAGTACGAGAGTTAAAAACAGAGGGGGTAAAATTATATTGGTTTGGCTTGTTGGCGTTGTGGGTAATGTTATTTAAATCAGTCGCTAATGCTTTTTTTCCGGGGACGTTTACCTCTAGCAAGCCATTAAAACAGGACAAATAACAGTTGGCTATTTGCTCCATCGTCGCTTATTTTAACCAACGGTGTTTTGCCTCTTAACAAGGTGTTAGTTTTGATTATGCATAATCGAATAAAGGAGTTTAAAATCGATGTCCCGCATAGCGATAGTCTATTTTTCTAAGAGTGATGTCACAGGACAACTTGCTAGAGCAATAGCTTTAGGTGCTAAACAAGAACATGGAATAACTGTGCTTGAACATAAAATTGAAGGGCGCGAAATCCTTGAAGGAAGATTTGAAAACGAAGAGTTATTCAAAGCACTAAAATTATGCGATGCGATTATCTTTGGAAGCCCAACATATATGGGAAGTGTATCAGCTCAATTCAAGGCTTTTGCGGATGCTTCAAGTGAACATTGGCAGAGCCAAGAGTGGGCTGATAAAGTCTCTGCTGGATTCACCTCTGGAACAGGCCTAAATGGTGACCAATCAAGTACTTTGCAATACATGGCCACTTTAGCAAGTCAGCATGGTATGTTGTGGGTGAATATTGATGCTTCATATGGAACAGATCGTTCCACTTTAAATCGATTAGGTTGCCAATTAGGAGTCGTTTCCCAAACGACTAATAGTGTCGCACATGAAGTTGATCTTGCAACGGCAAAGCACTTAGGTCGTAGGGTTGCAAAACTTACTCTTCGTTTAAATTAGAAACATAATAAGAAATTAAACAAGGACAAAAAACAGTTGGCTTTTTGTCCACTTCGTTCATTTATTTTAGCCGACTAGTTTTGCCTGTAAATTGGGCGTTATTTGCCTTAGAGCATAGGAGTGTTAATGAAATTATTGATCAAGTTTTGTGTTGTTTTAATCCTTTTACTAAATACAACATCTTGCGTTACAACATCAACCTATGGAGCAACCTTCGAGGCTATAGCTAAGACTAACGATATTTATACTTTAAAAATTTACTACGGAGGCCCACCTCCCCAATGGGCTACAGATGTAAACTTTCAAGAAGGAACTGATTCTGCTTTATATGAAAAAGCTATGGCGTTTATTGCAGAAAATCCAGAATATAATAGCTATAAAGTTGTTGATATTGAACATAGTCATATCCCAAGTTACTACAGATATAGTGTTCATTTTCTTCGTAATTAGCAAATAACAAGGTATTCCAAAGGACTAAAAAAGCTGGCCATTGCTCGTGCCTCGCTTATTTTAGCTTCTGAATGGGCGTTAGGTATACAGGTAAACAAAGGTGCAATATGGATATTAAGCTTGGCGAATTAAGACATGAAGCTGTAATTTCTTTGTTACAAGAACATCATGAAGATATGCTAGCTCACTCACCTCCAGAAAGTGTTCACGCGCTAGATTTGCGTGCACTTGAACACCCCGATGTAACGTTCTGGAGTTTATGGGTTAATCAAGATTTAGCTGGTATTGGCGCTATAACAGAACTTGATAAAGATCATTGCGAGATAAAGTCTATGCGCACATCGACCAAGTTTTTACGTAAAGGTATTGCTCGTAAGATATTAGAGCATATCGTTGAACAAGCGACTCTTCGTTCGTATAAAAGATTAAGTTTGGAAACGGGTACTATGGATGCGTTTATTCCAGCACAAAAACTTTATCAACAATTTGGTTTTCAACCATGTGCCCCTTTTGGTAACTATCAAGAAGATCCATATAGTATGTTTATGTCAAAGGCTATTGAGTAAATGTGTGACACATAATATCAACTGTGAAGTGCGACAAAATAGCGATGCAAAAAATTACTATGCCACCCATAATAATGCTACACAGTAATAATGCTCTGAAACACTGCTATCCATTGGCCAACAACAATGCATGTACTTCATTTTGTAAGCCTTTGTATATCGATTTTTATAGATGTTGATTAAATGAGTGAATTTCAGGCAAGCTTTACTTCTCCCCCAAGGTAGCCGTATTTTTCTTGCTGTCTTAGTGCTGCCTTTGAATGTAGTTATGTTTACGCGCTATTCAAACAAGCTTGAGCATTTGCTTTACCGTGTGCGCGCTTTAACCCCACGTGCTCAGTAAATTCACACAAATGCTCTGCGGTACCTACTGCGCCAGTGAATATACCTTCAAAGTTTGTGGTGAGTTTGAGCCAACTGTCATCGCTGATGTGAAGTCTTGA
>NZ_JACGVP010000040.1:0-5067 GCF_014077275.1 Colwellia sp. BRX8-7
GTCTATGAAAGCGCTCATAACGATAAACTCAGGGTTCAGCATTAAAAGACCAATAATAATTAATGTTAATACTTTCCAAAACCAATCTATAATTTTCATCACAATTCTCGGTACGGCTAACGCCCTGTTAAGGGGCAAATTGTAGTTGGCTAAAATGTGAAGCGAAGCGGAACTAGCCAACTGTTATTTGTCCCGCTTGAACAGCTTGTTATAACCGTATTTGAATATATCTATACCAACTAATAGAAGGCCAGAAAGAAACAAGACAATACTTGAAATTATTAAAAAGCCTTCGTAGAATCGATTCGAATTTGCATGTATGGATAAAACTAAATTATCTATGGTGCCTTTGGTATTCACTTTATCTATAAGTAATTGATAGTTGGCTTTACTATCTATATTAAAATATCCAATGATAACCTTTTTACCATACCATCCAGAATTTATAGCCCCATTAGTACTTGAGCGACTAGATGTTAATTTTAATCTCTCAGTTTCACCTAATTCGTTGTTTAATAAAATACTGATACTATCTAAGCCGTCATTTCTTGTTTTCCCGTCAAACTCAGCAACAATATAGAATTCATTTTCTAATGGCGATAGTTCGAGTTGAACCCCATATTTGTCATTTTCTTTTTGAAAATAGCCAATATTGTTTGTTTCTATTTCATCTAGTAAAGATACAGGAAATCCGAAAGTAAATAATATTACTCCTACAATTATGAACCCAGCTCCCCAAACGCCGATTTTTGATAAATTAATTTGAGGTTACTCCAAGGTTATAACGCCACGTTAAGCGGCAAAAAATTGTTGGCTACAATGTGAACGAAGTGAAACAGCCAACTGTTTTTTGTCCGTTTGAACGCCTTGTTAGGCTTTTTTTTACGACGAACCAAACAATTTCTTAGCCTTATTTAACAAGTGACTAGAAATTAAATCACCTTTATTCATTCGGTAGATATTCATTTGAGTTATTTCTTTTATAGTGTTTGAATCAACTAAATAGGTTTTCCCATTATATGAAATTTTATCTTCATTAAAGTAAACAACTAGCCATTTTTTTGAAGCAGGCAACATTAATAAAAGTTGTTCTGCCGTTTCTGTATTGAATTTGCTATTTTTCAATTGGTGGCTTGTAAGAATAGCGGTATCAATAAAGTTCCTTAATTCAATAAACCCATGATGTTTTGCATAGACAATTGCACCATCTTGATTTTTGTTAAGCCAGTAAATTGAATGGATATCCTTACTGGTGCCTGAGTCATAAGCTTCATCTGCAAAAGCGTTTAACGTACAAAATATGAAACAGATAAATAGTAGTTTGATCATTTTAAATCCTTTAATGATGATAAATGCTAAATATTCTAATAAGCCTAACGCCTTGCTAAGCGGATAAAAATGGTTGGTTAAAATCGCGAAGCGATAACCAACTGTTTTTATTCCGTTTAAGCAACTTGTTAGGGCGTTGAAACTAGTGCTCCCTTAAGTTTTTCACTTTTGAAATAAGATGTAGCTCTACTGTGAATTTCTATAGCTTCCAGTTTTTTGTCGAGTATTAATAGTGCATTAATAAGTTTAATCGTCTCCTCAACAAAACGATTATTATTATAATCACGACTTACCTTGGAGCTAGAATCAGGATTTTTTCTATCATAACTTAAGCTTTGTTCTAGAGAATAGCGTAAAGATTCATACTTGAATATGGGATCTTCCATATACATTTTTACTAGCTTAAATTCTTGTTTCTGTATTAATAAATCTTCAACAGCATGGTAGAAACTCTTTGCCTGCTCTGGAAACCTTTCACTTAACACTGAAAATAATTCAATCGTTTGAGTTTCTTCTCCCAGTTCTCTATTAATGGCTGATAAATCATGAAAGTTATTGAAAGTTCCAGTACCAGAATACATTTTATCTTTATTATTATCTCTAATTTTACGTAATTCATCCAAAGCGGGTGGATATTTATCACCCAACTTCAACCATGCTGAAAGTGCATATGACAGCCTTACCCCAGCCATTCCAGACGATGATTTAGATTCTTCGTGAAACCAGACATGTTTTTGTAGAGCCAATTCATATTGCTCATTTTTAACTAAGTTACGAATATTATTTAAGTCTTCTGAATTAACTTCTGCAAAAGCTAAATTTGAAAACATGCTACAAACAAATATAGCTGAATAGATCCTTTTCATTTTACTCTCCAAGTTGATATTTATAGTATTGAGCCCTAACGCCTTACTAAGCGGCGCAAAATTGTTGGCTAAAATTGCGAGGAACGAAGCTAGCCAACTGTTTAGCGTCCGTTTGAGTAACTTGTTATGTGTCTGAACGCTTAAGCTTTACCATTTGATTGGCACAAGACAAAAGAGTTAATACCAAAAACAACCCTATAGTTAATGGATGAGAGATAAAATTAAATACAAACTCTAACGTAAAGTAAGCTTGGATGCTTTTTCCCTCAAAATAGTCAAAAACAATATTCACAGGAATTACGAAACCTATAAAATATAGAAGAACCTGTATTGCTACTAAAACACCCGTTAATAGAGCTTTTAACTGCTTCATTAGACTCCGATACTAATAAGATACATAACGCCCTATTAATGACTTGCAACATGTAAAACTAAGCAAGCAATATCAACCATATACATTAAAAACACATGAATCTTACGCTTGATTTGTAGCACATGTGTAGCGTATTGATTTGCAAATTCATTACTTAAACAATATCACTAAAATATCTCTAAATGCCACATAGCAGAAGCAAGAAGCTCAGAGTATCTTGCTTGATGATTAGTAACTTTAGAGCAGAATGCAGACATTAACACTTTGCCAAAACCTGACCTAAGCAATTTGTAGAGTTTAAAACAATTCACTTTCAATTTTTGTAACATATGTCAACGGATGCATTCCTGTATTTTTAGTTTGTTCAGTAAGAATACTTTGTATTGCGAATGATGCCGACCCAACCATTGCACCTGCGCCCAAAGCAGGTAAGCCTATAGAAGGAGCTAAACTGGCAGCTCCCATGGCCATTCCTGCCGAAGTAAGCAGCGAACGGTCAAGAATAATTCTTAGTGAGCTTAATAACCGCTTGGGGAATTTTTCTCGTACTGTTTTATTATACTCAGATATTGCAAGTTCTAGCTTTGCTAATTCGTGAGTTTTAGATCTTGGGATATCTTTGGACACCGACACTCGTAAATAAATATCTTCTAAATAAGAGTGAAATGCTAATAACTCATCTCGTCGCTTCTCTTTGAATTCCAATATTTCATTTATAGGAACTAACCTATCAGGTAATTGAATACTATTTATCAAGTTAAAGACTAAACATGCTTCTGTATTTTGTGAATTACATTGGCCTATTATAATTCCTTCGGATTGCGCCATAGACCACTTCCCTGGTTCCTCTACCTTTTTTTGCATGTAAGTTATTTCTTGTGCAGCAAGAAATAACTTACCAAAATCACCACTACCAATGCCCCCAGAAAATGGAATTCTATTTCTAATAAGAAGATTGTTTTGTTGTAAAAACTCTAGTTCTGGCGACAATCCTGCAGATACAATATTATTGTCTGGGCATATAAACTCATCCCAGAACATAACCCAATTTCGAATTAAAGCAGGGTCAATAGATCCTCCAAAGTGGGTGCTTCTTCCTGAATCAGTAATGATTGTGCCAGATGGTATTATTAGTCCTTTTCTATTCATAATCCTTGCTTCATTGGTTGTTGATGATTAAATTAACGACCGTTCATCGCTCTTAAGAAGACATTAAGTTTTTCAACTCGTTATGTTTCAAGGCACGAAGAAGTCATTGTTGATTTACGAATACCTGTGATGAAATAATTATTAGTCTAATGCTAACTAATACAAAGCGGCCTTAATTTTAGCTTGAATTTATCGCTGTAAATAGTCCGATTTGCCACCATTATAGTCATATAGATTTTTTGGCATTGTATTTTAAATATCTGTAACCGCGCTAGTAAATGTTAAAATAAGATAATGATTATTTTTTTAAATCATTTGCTTTTAACTTTAATCTATTGATATTTGTAGTTTCAGTATCTATTAATGACTGATATTTATTTGTTACCGCAAGCATCTCAGTACTCAAGGCATCTTGGTAAACAGCTCCAGCTAAGTTATTGTTAGCATTGTAAGTGCGAGCCTTAAGCACATTTAATTCCCTTACCATTTTCTTTTGGT
This sequence comes from Colwellia sp. BRX8-7, assembly GCF_014077275.1. NCBI lineage: Bacteria > Pseudomonadati > Pseudomonadota > Gammaproteobacteria > Alteromonadales > Colwelliaceae > Colwellia > Colwellia sp. BRX8-7. Next base: position 4,216 of record NZ_JACGVP010000040.1, read on the forward strand.
ATTTTTTAATATTAGCTTCAGAGCGCTTTATCTTATTGCTGATGATATGTGATTTGATAATGTAGTCATTATTACTGGTTGTAGATTGAGGTTGCTTTTGGGTTGACTTGATAGAATTAGACATTACATCTAATATTATCACCTTCTCAGGTTCGCCATCGCCACAAGGTATTTGACTATATTTAATTATCCCATCAACAGTACATTTATATACTGTTCCAGCTAACGTTTTATTAACCAATATCATTGATAGTATAAATAAAACCACCTTGACCATAACTATATCCCTGTCAATTTGTAATATTCAATAAGATAGCACTTACAATATTAAACACAAATCATTTAGGCGAAAGATCACCGTTAGGAACATTAGCCAGTTGACTTATCCTTTACGCACCTTGTTATCGTTCCAATATTGATGAACCGTACAGTTATTTACAGAACTCCAAGTAAAAGCATCTTTGCCATTCTGGCAGGCGACTAACTAAAGCCTAAAATTTCTATCGTTGATTGTTTTTGATTGAAGCTAAAGCCTATTTGATAACTAAAGCCCTTTTTGAAAGGTATTTATACGTAAAATTTTATTACAAATATAGTTAAAGCCCTAAACATAGCTTTAGAGGGGTAAAGGTATTATAAAACCCGCTGTAGTCTCCATGACATCGTTCGCGTGATGAAGGCTTTACCTTCAAAGATTAACCCTTTCACTTTTGTGACAAGTTCACCGTCATAATAACTTTGTGAGCATTCCCCCGTATCAAAATTTATATTTACATCATAATGCAATTTAATCGGATGATTTCTAGTCGGGGTGAATATTCCCCCCATCGCTTTGATATAGCCATTCCAATT
>NZ_JACGVP010000092.1:0-483 GCF_014077275.1 Colwellia sp. BRX8-7
TAACGCCCCACTAAGAGGCTTTTAATTGTTGGTTAAAATGTGAAGCGAAGCGGAACCTAACCAACTGTTAAAAGTCCTGCTTGAGTGGCTTGTTAGCCGTGCTTTACACCAAATCTATTTCAGTGCTGATTAATGATTCCCCAACAGCCAAAACAATAAATCCAGGAATAATATGACACAAAATTAATGGAAACTCATTGATGACAGGACGGGTAGGAATAAAGAAATATGGATCTATTTTTTTAAAGTAATTATAAAAAGGCATCAAAACCGGCTTGATCCAGTTGTGGAAGTAAAACCCTACAACTGAAATTATTTGCACCTCGATTAATAGTGAGAACATTTCTAAACCGACAGCGTCTATGAAAGCGCTCATAACGATAAACTCAGGGTTCAGCATTAAAAGACCAATAATAATTAATGTTAATACTTTCCAAAACCAATCTATAATTTTCATCACAATTCTCGGTACGGCTAACGCCC
>NZ_JACGVP010000150.1:0-228 GCF_014077275.1 Colwellia sp. BRX8-7
ACCGTCAATAATGCTCGATTACTTAGCATTAAAGAAGCCGTTCCGTTAACCGAAGATGAAGGCGTAATAGCCCCTAATCAACTGTTAGTGGAAGTGCTTATCGCACAATTCAAGGTGTTACTTATCGGTATTGAACAGTTGGATAAAGCAATAAAACAGCTGTACAAAAAACAACAAGACAAGGCTATTTTTGATAGTTTACCTGGCGCAGGCCCACAACTAGCACCG
>NZ_JACGVP010000024.1:0-42169 GCF_014077275.1 Colwellia sp. BRX8-7
ACCTTATCTATAAAACGTTAAGTTAACTACTTTACTCTAAAGTGATGTAGATAACTTATCAAAACAGCTCTTTCGTGGTTCGTTTTGACTGAACCCCTTGGAACTGGAGCGCATTCTAGACATTTCTCGCTGGGCGTCAACCCTTTTTTGTAATAACTTTGAAATAAACGTTTGTTCGCTTATTTATCGAACAATTTAGCTAATATACGCGCTAGCTTCGCTAATTTTATTGATACGGTCTGCTTTAATCGCCTCATTATCGCTATATTGATCAACAAGCAATATCCTACTTTTTATACCAGCACGCTCAGCAGCCTGCATATCTGATACTTTATCACCAATAAAAATACTCTTTGCCAAATCAATGTCATGCTTTTTAGCAGCTGATAAAATCATACCAGGTTCTGGTTTTCTACAATCACAGGCCACCTTGTATTCACCAACGCCTTTATCTGGATGATGAGGGCAATGATAGACATCTGCAATTACGATCCCTTTCGATTTAAATTGCTTTACCATCCACAGAGTCAGTTGATTAAATTGCTCAACAGTATATTTGCCTCTAGCAATACCCGATTGGTTAGTAATGACAAATATTTCATAACCTTTATTGTGCGCATCCAAACAAACAGTAAAGATATCTTCGACAAATTCAAATGCTTCTTTTTTATAAACGTAACCATGGTCAACATTGATAATGCCGTCCCTGTCTAAAAACAGTGCTTTTTTCATAGTTAATTTCTTTTGACTCAGCGGCTAATGATAGGTTTTTTGATAGATTAATTAATTAAGCCATCGCTCTTAAATATTTTGCTGCACGAATTAACAAATGATTTGCAGCATAGATATCTAAGAACGACATTTTGCTCAATATCTGCTGTTAATAAACAGCAGATAATTGTTACATGCAAAGACCGCCATCAATTTCTACGACACGGCCGGTAAAAAACTCATTTTCAAAAATATACTTTACGGTGTGAGCAATTTCATCTGCTTCACCTAAGCGGCCAACAGGTTTCATTTTTTCTAAACGGTCACGCATTTCTGGTTTCATCGCATCAGTCATTGCGGTGCGAATAACACCAGGGGCAATAGCACCAACGCGAATACCATGACGCCCTAACTCGCGCGCCCAAGTAACGGTCATCGCGACAACACCCGCTTTAGATGCAGCATAATTGGTTTGTCCCATATTACCGGCTCTTGCGATGGACGACATATTAATAATGACACCTTTACGTTTACCTTCAATCATGTGAACAGCAGCTTCGCGACCACATAAGAAAACACCCGTTAAATTAACATCGATGACTGATTGAAACTGATCCAATGACATTTTCTTAGCAACGACTCCATCTTTAGCTTTAACGAACATACCGTCACGTAAAATGCCGGCATTGTTAATTAAGCCGTCGATACCCGAAAAATCATCATTAATCTGGCTAAAAATAGCTTCTACTTCACTTTCATTGGTGACGTTGGCTAAATAATACTTTGCCGATGAACCTGCTGCTTCAATAAGTTTTACTGTTTCTTGTAGTAACGTTTCATTTAAATCGATTAACGCTAATTTAGCACCATTCGTTGCTAAGCTAATAGCCATAGAACGTCCTAGGCCTTGTCCACCGCCGGTGATGACGATAACTTTATCATTCAAATCCATTGTTTTTCCTTTATCTCTATTATATTTTTTCGTTGATAGCGCTAAAAAACCAATCAACTAATTTATGGTCAACATCACTAATATTTGAAAAAGCCCAATTTGGATTTTTGTCTTTATCGACTAATAATGCCCTAATACCTTCGCGAGCTTCAGTATACTGACAACAACGAAGGATTAAATTTAACTCTGAAGTAAAACATTCACTCAAACTTAGCGTTTTAGTCGTTTGTAACTGCCTATATATAATACAAGCACTCAATGGGCTACCCGCCAGTAATTTGTTTTTTGCCTTATTCAGCCAATTATTGTCTGTTTGTACATTTAAAATCGCTGTGTGTATATCAGCAATATTATCGAAAGCTAATAATTTTGCTATAGCCACTTCATTGTTTTTTACCTCATTGGGTAAATGGTGTTCAAAACGGTTCGAAAACTCGGTCAATGCTTGCTTTAGCAGAGAGTGATTTCGATCATTGTCTTGCCAGTCAACTGTTAGTAAGTGATCAAAAACACCATTTTTAGATGAACTATCAATAATATAATCCGACAAGCCAAGATAATTAGCATCTACGGCATTAAACACAGCACCGGTGATCCCTAAAAACAAACCAAGATCTTCTGGTGTTTTATTTAAAAACCAACTCGACCCTACATCAGGAAATAGCCCTATTGATACTTCTGGCATTGCCATCAAAGTGCGCTCTGTGGTTACACGATGACTGGCACCAGCAAATAAACCTATGCCGCCGCCCATGATATAACCATCTCCCCAGATCATAATGGGTTTATTAAAATTATGAATTAATTGGTCAAGTACATATTCTTCACTAAAAAATTCATTAGCGAAGCCTGATGTAATGACATCATCATCTATTGGTGTGTCTAGTTCGTGTAAATAGTGATACAGGCTAACAACATCTCCACCAGCACAAAACGCTTTTTCACCCGCGCCCTGTAAAATAACCATCGCGATATTGTCATCTTGCTGCCAAGACGACAGTTTTTTGGTTAACAGCTTAATCATCGAAAGATTTAATGCATTAAGCGATTTAGGCGCATTAAGTTCTGCTATAGCTATCAGTTTATTATTATTGCTGCTTAACTCTTTAAATATCACATCTGTCATTTAATTTAGCTCCGATTTTTTACGGGTTAATGTTCTCTTTGATAGCTATTTAAAGACTAGCATCAATCGCTACGACAGTTCGTCCGGTAACCGTGCCATCGACGTAAGCGTCAAATGCATTCCCTAAGTCTCGAAATTCAATGGTCGTAGGAGAAATCAGATCAAGTTTTGTTGGTTTTAAATCTGTTGCTAATCTTTTCCATCCTTGCGTGCGCACTGAAAGTGGCATTTCGACTGAGTTAATACCAAGTAGGCTCACGCCTCTTAATATAAAGGGCATAACAGTGGTCTCTAATTTGAAGCCACCGGCTAAACCAATTGAAGCAATATTTCCCCAAACATGAGTGGTGCGTGTTAACCAAGCTAACGTTTCACCGCCAACACTATCGACCGCCCCACCCCACTGTGCATTTTCTAGCGGTTTGCTGCCCATTTCAATATCATGACGACTAATAAGTTTAGCCGCACCGAGCGCTTTTAAATAATCTTCTTGTTCTGTTTTACCCGTAAAAGCAATCACTTCATAACCAATATTTGACAGCATATTAATAGCAAAACTACCAACACCACCGGTAGCGCCAGTGACGACAATAGGACCTCGCTCTGGAATTTGACCATTATCTTCCATACGCTGAATAGCAAGAGCGGCAGTATATCCTGCGGTACCGAGTGCCATCGCATCACGTAAACTCATGCCTGTTGGCAATGCCACGACTGAATCTGCTTTTACCCGCGCATACTCACTGTAACCACCATCATAGAGTTCAGATAATTGTGCGCCGCAAACCAGCACTTTATCGCCGGCTTCAAACCTGTCATCAACAGAGCTAACCACAACACCCGACAAATCAATACCGCCTACTAAGGGATAAGTACGTAAGATTCTTCCTTTCCCTGTGGCAGCTAGAGCATCTTTATAATTAATGTCTGAATAGGCGACTTTAATAACCACTTCACCTGCGGTTAAATCATCAATACCAACTTGCTCAAACCCACTGGTGATTTTTTTCTTATCACCCTCTTGTATTTGATGAATACGAAAAGCCGTAAATTTTTCTGGTACTTGCCTTAACTCCGTGATCAACGTTGACATAATTATTCCTATTCAATTATCTAAATAAAGGTGTATGAAGAATTAACATCAAAGCATAAGTAGTGCACAGGCACTACTTTACTCTAATCTAATAAACTGACTATCTACTTGTGTTACATATTGCGACGATATTGACCGCCTGCTTCAAATAACGAACTAACAATTTGCCCTAAAGAACAAACCTTACAAGCATCCATCATTAATTCAAAAATATTTTCATGATTAATGGCGGCTGTTTGTAAACGCTTAAGTAAGACTTCTACTTCTGCTGCATTAGCTTTGTTTAAACTCGCTAACATATCAATTTGATAAGTTTTTTCTTCTTCTGTAGCGCGAATAACTTCTTCAGGCACAATCGTTGGCGAACCCGTTGAACTAAGGAAAGTATTTACGCCTATAATAGGATATTCACCTGAGTGCTTTAAATGCTCGTAATACATACTTTCTTCTTGAATTTTTCCACGCTGATACATAGTTTCCATGGCACCAAGTACACCACCACGTTCGTTAATACGATCAAATTCAGTTAATACCGCATCTTCAACTAAGTCAGTTAACTCTTCTATAATAAACGCACCTTGAATAGGGTTTTCATTTTTAGAAAGTCCTAATTCACGGTTGATGATTAATTGAATCGCCATCGCGCGACGAACACTGTCTTCGGTAGGCGTGGTAATAGCTTCATCATAAGCATTAGTATGCAAAGAGTTACAGTTATCGTTTATCGCATAAAGTGCTTGTAATGTGGTACGAATATCATTGAAATCAATTTCTTGAGCATGCAATGAACGACCTGATGTTTGAATATGATATTTCAACATTTGTGCACGAGCATTGGCACCATATTTATTCTTCATCGCTTTTGACCAAATACGACGAGCCACTCGGCCAATGACAGCGTATTCTGGGTCGATACCGTTTGAGAAGAAAAACGATAAGTTAGGACCAAATTCATTAATGTCCATACCGCGGCTTAAGTAATATTCAACAAAAGTAAAACCGTTTGCCAACGTTAACGCCAATTGAGTGATCGGATTAGCACCAGCTTCTGCTATATGATAGCCAGAAATAGACACTGAATAGAAATTACGCACACCTTTTTCAATAAAGTACTCTTGCACATCACCCATTAAACGTAGGGCAAATTCAGTGGAGAAAATACAGGTATTTTGCGCTTGATCTTCTTTTAAAATATCGGCTTGTACCGTGCCACGCACTAGCGTTAAGGTTTTAGCTTTTATCGCTTGATATACCGCTGGAGGTAAAACTTGATCGCCAGTAACACCAATTAACATCAAACCTAAACCGTCGTTGCCATCGGGTAATTCACCTTGATAGCTTGGACGTTCACAGCCTTTGTCTTTATAAATTTTAGCTATGGTTGCGGCTACTTCTTTTTCCAAACCATTTTCGGTAATAAAACGCTCACATTGTTGATCGATAGCGGTATTCAAGAAAAAACCTAACAACATCGGCGCAGGGCCATTAATGGTCATGGAAACCGACGTCATCGCATGGGCTAAGTCAAAACCAGAATACAGTTTCTTGGCATCATCTAAACAACAAATAGAAACGCCGGCATTACCTATTTTTCCATAAATATCAGGACGAATAGCTGGATCGTTACCGTATAGGGTCACTGAATCAAATGCTGTTGATAAGCGTTTAGCCGGCATACCTTTTGAAACATAATGAAAACGACGGTTGGTTCTTTCTGGGCCGCCTTCACCCGCGAACATACGTGTTGGGTCTTCGCCTTCACGCTTAAAGGGGAATAAACCAGCGGTATACGGAAATTCACCCGGTACATTTTCTTGTAAGTTCCACTTTAAGATATCGCCCCACCCCTGATATTTAGGCATACTAATTTTAGGGATATCGCTACCAGAAAGTGATTTTGAATGAGTGGCTATCGACAGTTCTTTGTCTCGTACTTTAAATTTAAATTCAGGGTCTTTATAACGCTGAACTTTAGTCGCCCATTGCTCAAGTAATAATTTGTTTTTAGGGTCTAAGTCTAATTCGACTTGAGTATAAAGCGCTTCAAGTTGCGTCACTAAATCAGCAGAAACCACCGTTTCAGTGTCTTTTGCCGTTTCAATCGCCTGATGAATACCATAAAGTTTTTGTGCAACCGTTGTTTGTTTTTCAACCCAAGCATCATAACCGCGATTACTTTCTGATATTTCAGATAAATAACGAATACGATTACCTGGGATCACGCTACTTTTATTGGCTAATGTGCCTTCGGTAGAGAGAATATCGCCAACAATTAAGCCCGCTTTAGTGTTTAATGCTGTGATCACCGCATTATATAATTCGGTCATACCACGGTCGTTAAATTGTGAAGCTATCGTGCCGTAAACTGGTACTTCATCATCACCGGCTTCAAACATGCCACGGTTACGTTTATATTGTTTTTTCACGTCACGCAAGGCATCTAAAGCGCCCCGTTTATCAAATTTATTGAGCGCAATAATATCAGCAAAATCGAGCATATCGATTTTTTCTAATTGTGTTGCCGCGCCGTACTCTGGCGTCATCACATATAAAGAAACATCGGAATGTTCTTCAATTTCGGTATCTGATTGACCAATACCCGAAGTTTCTAGAATAATTAAGTCGAAATCGGTCGCTTTTAAAATTTCTAAAGTGTCATTAACATAAACAGACAATGCCAAATTTGACTGACGTGTGGCTAACGAACGCATGTAAACGCGATCATTGTTTACCGCATTCATACGAATTCGGTCACCGAGTAATGCACCACCGGTTTTACGCTTAGACGGGTCAACCGAAACAATGGCAATTTTGCTGTCTGCTGTTGCCATTAAAAAGCGGCGAATTAATTCATCAACCAGCGAAGATTTACCTGCACCACCGGTACCGGTAATACCTAATACCGGTGTTTTACTTGCTGAAGCAATTTTACGAATTTTCTCTAAATCGGCTTTATTTTCTTTTGGCGCATTTTCAGCCGCTGAAATTAAACGCGCAATCGCTTGTTTGTCATTTTTCTTTAAATTAGCAACATCGTCTTTTTTAACATTGACGCCAGTTTTAAAATCACAGCGCTCTAACATGTCATCAATCATGCCTAATAAACCCAGTGCACGGCCGTCATCAGGAGAATAAATACGGGTAATACCATAATCTTGTAGCATTTTAATTTCGTCAGGTAGTATCACGCCACCGCCGCCGCCAACGATACGAATATGTTCACAACCTCGTTCTTTAAGTAAGTCGTACATATATTTAAAATATTCGTTATGCCCACCTTGATAAGAAGTCATCGCAATAGCATTAGCATCTTCTTGAATCGCGGTATTAACCACTTCTTCAACACTGCGGTCATGGCCCAAATGAATAACTTCAGCACCACTTGATTGTAAAATTCGGCGCATAATATTAATCGCAGCATCGTGCCCATCAAAAAGTGATGCGGCAGTGACAATTCTAATTTTATTCTTGAGTTGGTATCTTTCAGTTGTCATTTTGAATTCTCTTTTATTAACTTACTCACCATTATAGGTGTAATATTTGTAGGTGTAATTTTTGGTGCTGAATTGCTATTTAAATTTTTATTAATAATATTAAATCATAAAGAAAATGGTATTAACATTGATTTTATTGCTAATTTAATGGACTATCTTGTTATGGAATAAAAACGCGTAGCTTATTAATTATGCTTCAACAATCAAAGTCAGCAAAGCCGATAAAAACAGCAACTATCATTGATGATATTCGTTTACTTATTCCCGTTTTTTTATTGAAAAAATTGCAAGTTCATCCGCTAACCTCCAGTCTTTATCCGTTATCGCTTGGGAAGCATTCAGATATTTCTTATCAAATAAATAAAAAAAACAGTGACCATCACAGCTTACTTTATTGTCAATCAACTAGCGCAACTCTAGACTATAAAAACAAAGTTAGAGAAGTTAAATCGGGCGATCTTGTTATTATACCAGCCAATGCGAGTTTTAAATTTACCGCCATTAACAGAGAAAATAACAGTGAAATTAAAAACAAGTCAGGAAAAGTCTATTGGTTAAATTTTAAAGGCGATCTCGCCAGTAATTTTGCCGAACGTTTATTAATGAAAATGGATGATGGCCTCGCACACGTCGGGAATGTAGATGAAGTGATCCGAGATTTTGACAATTTATTAGCGCTAGGTCGCCGCGGCTATACCGCTACTAATGTTATTCACGCGGTACATATTTTACAGCAAACCTTAAGCTTTTTAGCATTACAGTTGCGTTTAACTGACTTTAATAAAAGTTCTACTTTTGATATTGATGCGGTCGAACGTTTAATGCGCAATAATCTTCATCAAGAATTGAGTTTGGATACATTAGCGCATTACAGCCAGCTATCTAAATTTCATTTTTCAAAGAAGTTTAAAGAACTCACCGATACATCACCAATACAGCACTTTATTAATATGAAAATTCAACGCGCCTGCTCTGAGCTTGATAATAGCTCACAGACTATTAAAGATATTAGTGAGGGCTTGGGATATAGCGACCCTTACTATTTTTCACGCCTATTTAAAAAGTCGCTAGGAATGTCACCAAAGCAATATCGTGACTCTCGTCACAGTGCTTAAAAAAATAACTAGCAGTACGAGTATTATCAATTTATTTAGCCAATAGCTAACTGTTGACCACAATAGCAAAGGGTTCACTATAGTAATCTAATTTTACTCACCTTCATTTATAACGGCGTTAATGATACCTTTATCATATAATTGCTCGTTAAAAGTAAATAATCATTGCCTGCTATACTCAAGGTTACGCGATAACATCATCTATACTTAACTTTTAACCCGCTATTTAATACTCACCACTTAATATCACTTAATCTATGCTATTTAATTTCACTGACTTGTCTAGCGTTAAAAAGGAAATCAATATGGATATCAATACGGCAAAATCGGTTTTACAAAATACCTTTGGTTACGCTGACTTTCGACATCAACAAGCGAAAATAATTAGTGAATTAATCAGTGGCGCAGATGTTTTTACGCTTATGCCAACCGGTGGTGGAAAGTCATTATGCTATCAAATACCGGCGATAGTTCGTGATGGCGTAGGCATAGTGGTGTCGCCACTAATAGCGTTAATGAAAGATCAAGTTGATGCGCTAAAACTACAAGGCGTAAAAGCAGAGTTTTTAAATTCGTCGCAGGACCATGAAGAACAAAATCGTGTCGAGCAGCTAATAAGATCAGGCAATGTCGACTTATTGTACGTTGCGCCAGAGCGACTATTGAGTGATTATTTTCTAAACCTTATTGATAATATTACCATTGCACTCTTTGCCTTTGATGAAGCACATTGTGTTTCACAATGGGGTCATGATTTCAGACCTGAATACCAACAACTGTCCATTATCAGCCAGCGATATCCCCACACGCCTAAAATTGCCTTAACAGCGACAGCGGATATGAAAACGCGAGATGAAATTGTTCAAGTATTAAATTTAACGGCTGCTAAAATCTTTGTTCATAGTTTTGACAGACCCAATATTCAGTATCGGATCAGTGAACAAAAAAATAACAAAGAACAGCTCCTTAAATTTATCAATACCGAACATAACAATGATGCCGGTATCGTTTATTGTCTTTCAAGAAAATCTGTTGAGGCCACAGCTCAATGGCTGAGTGAACAAGGAAAAGTTGCTTTGCCTTATCATGCAGGTTTGGCCAATAATATTAAAGATAGCAATCAACAACGTTTTCTCAGAGAAGACGGCATCATAATCGTTGCCACCATTGCCTTTGGTATGGGTATTGATAAGCCCGATGTTAGGTTTGTTGCCCATTTAAATTTGCCTAAAAGTATTGAGGCCTACTACCAAGAAACTGGCCGAGCAGGCCGTGATGGTATGCCCGCCAATACTTGGTTAGCGTATGGCATGCAAGATGTTATTAAGCTAAAACAAATGACAAGTCAAAGTACTGGTAATGAACAGTTCAAGTTTATAACTCAACGTAAAATTGATGCCCTGCTTGGTTATTGCGAAGTGTGCTCTTGCCGCCGGCAAGTATTACTCAATTATTTTGGTGAAACGTTAGCTGAGCCTTGTGGGAATTGTGATAACTGTTTGAATCCCCCCATAACATGGGATGGCACTGCTGCCGCTAGAAAAGCGCTTTCAACGGTTTATCGAACGGGCCAAAGATTTGGCGTAGGCCACCAAATTGATGTCTTGCTAGGTAAGCAAACCCCTAAAATTACCCAGGTCAATCACCAACAACTTTCTACCTATGGTATTGGTAAAGAGCACAAAGCAGAGGAATGGCAAACGGTGTTTAGGCAACTCATCTCAATGGGATATTTAGCCGTAGAAATGGAATATGGCGCTTTAAAACTCACTGAAAAATCTCGACCTTTATTAAAAGGCGAACTGACCATACAACTCAAGGTAAAAGAATACGGTAAGGCAAAGCTTGCGCGAAAATCAAAACAACCTAATGCCAGCAATTTATCAGCACAAGAAGAAACCGTATTTGAAAAGCTCAAGCAACAAAGAGCATTATGGGCAAAAGAGAGAAATGTACCATCATTCGTTATTTTTCATGACGCTACCTTAATGGATATAGCCAGAGCTAATCCCAAAAACTCAGCGCAACTATTAAACGTTAATGGTATAGGTAAAACAAAACTTGAACTTTATGGTGAAAAAATTATCGCACTACTCCACTAGCTAAAACCCTTGTCTTTGTTCAAAATACCTCTGTGCAATCAATCCAACATTAATAAAAAAGCCGCAATGACTTAACATAGCGGCTTTAAAAATTTAATTTTTATCAGCATTACCTGAAAATAACAGCGAACTTAATGGTCTAAAACATTTCAACCGCAATCGCTGTAGCTTCACCACCACCAATACAAAGAGAGGCTAAACCTTTTGATAAACCTTTGTTTTTCAATGCATGGATTAACGTTACCATAATACGAGCACCACTAGCACCTAAAGGATGACCCAGTGCACAAGCGCCACCATTGACATTGACTTTTTCAACATCTAAGGCTAATTCTTTAATCGCTAACATGGTAACCATGGCAAATGCTTCATTAATTTCCCATAGATCAACATCTGCAGCCGTCCAGTTTGCTTTTGCTAAAACTTTATTCATTGCGCCAACGGGTGCTACCGTAAACTCTTCAGGTTTTTGTGCATGCGTTGCATGAGCAACAATTTTACATAAAGGGCGTAGACCACGTTTTTCTGCTTCTGACTGTTTCATCATCACTAATGCCGCAGCACCATCTGAAATAGAGCTAGAGTTTGCAGCCGTAATAGTCCCGTCTCTTTTAAAAGCGGCACGTAATGAAGGTATTTTATCAGGGCGGGCATTACCCGGCTGTTCATCTATTGCAAAGACAGAGTCGCCACGACGAGATTTAATCGTTACTGGCGATATTTCATTTTCGAAAGCACCAGCAGCAATCGCTGCATTGGCACGTGCTAATGAGCGAATAGCATATTCATCCATGTCTTCACGAGTAAACCCAGCATCATCGGCAGTTTCTTGTGCGAAACACCCCATAGCTATACCATCATAGGCATTTTCTAAACCATCAGTCATCATATGATCAAGAATTTGACCATGTCCCATTTTTATACCACTGCGACCTTTAGGTAAAAGGTGCGGTGCATTAGTCATGCTTTCCATACCACCGGCAACAGCAACATTAATAGAGCCAGCCATCAGTGAGTCATGTGCTTGCATTGCTGCTTTCATTCCAGAGCCACAGACTTTATTAATGGTGGTACAAACTGTTGATAATGCCAAATCAGCCGCCAAAGCTGCTTGACGAGCAGGTGCTTGTTTTAAACCTGCAGGCAATACACACCCCATGATTACTTCATCAACTTGATCGTTAGCAATATTTGCCGCAGCAAGTGCGCCGCGTATAGCCGTTGCGCCTAAGTCAGGTGAAGTTACAGCAGATAATCCGCCCATAAAACCACCCATAGGGGTTCTAGACGCTGAAACAATAACAATAGGATCTGTAGTAGACATGAAAGCTCTCCGAGATAAAAATAAAAAGGGATAAATTAATGATTAACACCATAACTTATATTTGACGTTTACGCCAACGTAAACTTTAATAGTAAGGACACAATTATAGCCAATTTATATAGTAACGATTTTAACTGAGCGGGTAAATTATTGACGGGATATTTATTAGCAGCTTGATGAAAAAAGCTCTTGCTTTACGTTAACGTAAACTTCCTGTAAGGTGAGTGCATAACATAAATGTAGAGTTTTTCATGGCAGAATTAAAAGCACGGACTTTTTCAATCAGCGATCTTTCTAAAGAGTTCGATATTACGACTCGCAGTATTCGTTTTTACGAAGATCAAGGCTTGCTTGCCCCGACTCGCAAAGGACAAACTCGAATTTATAACCAAAGAGATAAAGTTCGACTAAAGTTAATTTTACGCGGTAAACGCTTGGGGTTTTCATTAGCCGAAACCGGTCGCATCTTTGAATTATACGATTTAGACAATACCAGCGCCAGCCAATTAAAACTGATGATGGATATTATTGAGCAAAAAAAATCAGACTTACATCAACAACTCGACGATATAAAAGTGGTGTTGATGGAATTAACAAATTTAGAAGAAAGCTGTTTAGCTACTTTATCAGCTATCGACAATACAAAAACCTAACGCATAACTTTACGTAGCTAACTAAGCTAAGGAAATAACATGATTTCTACCTTTTCATCATTAAACTTTAATCTAGGCGAAACCGTTGAGATGATCCGCGAGTCAGTTAACGCTTTCTCTCGTGACGAAATTGCTCCACGTGCAGCACAAATAGATATTGATAACGAATTCCCAAATGATTTATGGCGCAAATTTGGTGATTTAGGCTTATTAGGCATGACCGTTGACGAAGAATATGGCGGTTCAGGTTTAGGCTATTTAGAACATATGGTGGCAATGCAAGAAATTTCACGTGCGTCTGCTTCTGTTGGTCTAAGTTACGGTGCTATGTCTAACCTTTGTTTAAACCAATTAAACAAAAACGGTTCGCATGAACAAAAAGCTAAATATTTACCAAAACTTTGTAGCGGTGAACATATTGGCGCATTAGCGATGAGTGAGCCTAATGCAGGCTCTGATGTAGTCAGCATGAAATTGCGCGCTGACAAAAAAGGCGACAAGTATATTTTAAATGGCAACAAAATGTGGATCACCAATGGTCCTGATGCCAACGTTTATGTTATTTATGCAAAGACTGATACTTCAGCGGGTTCAAAAGGCATTACTGCTTTTATCGTTGAGCGTGATTACCCAGGTTTTTCTCGTCATCAAAAATTAGACAAATTAGGTATGCGCGGTTCAAATACCTGTGAATTAGTTTTCCAAGACTGTGAAGTACCAGCAGAAAACATTTTAGGTGAAGAAGGTAAAGGCGTTCGAGTCTTAATGTCTGGCCTTGATTACGAGCGTATCGTTTTAACCGGCGGACCTTTAGGTATTATGGATGCGTGTATGGACTTAGTTGTTCCTTATATTCATGACCGCAAACAGTTCGGTCAATCCATTGGTGAGTTCCAATTGATCCAAGGTAAAGTTGCCGATATGTACACCCAAATGAACGCAGCTAAATCTTATGCTTATTTATGTGCACAGGCGGCCGACAGAGGTGAAACCACACGTAAAGATGCGGCTGGTGTTATCTTAGTTGCTGCAGAACTTGCAACAAAAATGGCCTTAGATGCTATTCAATTACTTGGCGGTAATGGTTACATCAATGAATTTCCAGCAGGTCGTTTGTTACGTGATGCTAAATTATATGAAATTGGCGCAGGTACTTCAGAAATTCGTCGTATGCTGATAGGTCGAGAGTTATTCACCGAGTCTATATAAGGTTATAACTTGCTACAGCCTCTCGATTTAGAGAGGCTGATGAGAGCCACACTGCTCTTGTTTAGCGCGTAACATTAAAGCTAATGTTCTTACTGATAAAATTCCATAATAAAGGCAAATATCGTGGCTAAAATAATTTCAAAAATCAATGTACGCAGCCCAGAATTCATTGAAAACGCTGCTCATATGCAAGTTCAAGTAGACGATTTAAAAGTAAAGCTTGAGCAAATAAAATTAGGTGGCGGACAGCGCAGCTGTGATCGTCATCTATCTCGCGGTAAATTATTACCACGCGATCGCGTTAACGCCTTACTTGATGCTGGCTCACCATTTTTAGAATTATCTCAACTAGCCGCTTATGAAGTTTATGAAGCAGATGTTCCCGCTGCTGGTATTATCACCGGCATTGGACGAGTTGGAGGACAAGAGTGTGTTATTGTCGCTAACGACGCTACCGTAAAAGGCGGTACCTATTTTCCGCTAACGGTAAAAAAACATCTTCGCGCACAAACGATTGCCCAAGAAAACAACTTACCCTGTATTTATTTAGTCGACTCTGGTGGCGCTAACTTGCCTAACCAAGACGAGGTTTTTCCTGATAGAGAACACTTTGGTCGCATATTCTTTAATCAAGCAAATATGTCAGCACAAGCGATACCGCAAATTGCTGTTGTTATGGGCTCTTGTACTGCAGGTGGCGCTTATGTACCCGCAATGGCCGATGAATCTATTATTGTTAAAGAACAAGGCACTATATTTTTAGCTGGACCGCCGTTAGTTAAAGCGGCGACAGGCGAAGTCGTTAGTGCTGAAGACTTAGGTGGCGCAGACATACATTGTCGTACCTCAGGTGTTGCCGATCATTACGCACAAAATGATCATCACGCTTTAGAAATTGCCCGTAGTATCGTCGGTAATTTAAATCGTGTTAAACCGGTAACCATGAATATTCAACCTATGGTTGAGCCAGTTTATGACGCACAAGAAATATACGGTGTGGTACCCAAAGATGCTCGCCAACCTTTTGATATTCGTGAAATTATAGCCCGTGTCGTTGATGGTAGTAATTTTGATGAATTTAAAGCTCTTTATGGCACGACTTTAGTGTGTGGTTTCGCACGGATATTTGGCTACCCCGTAGGTATTATCGCCAATAACGGCATTCTCTTTGGCGAATCAGCTCAAAAAGGTGCTCATTTTATTGAATTATGTGCACAACGAAAAATTCCTTTAGTCTTCTTACAAAATATCACCGGATTTATGGTCGGTAAGCAATATGAAGCAGGCGGTATTGCTAAGCATGGCGCAAAAATGGTCACCGCCGTTGCCACGGCACAAGTACCCAAGTTTACCGTGCTAATTGGTGGTAGTTTCGGCGCAGGTAACTATGGTATGTGTGGTCGTGCTTACGATCCACGCTTCTTATTTATGTGGCCAAATGCCCGTATTTCAGTGATGGGCGGCGAACAAGCGGCTGGCGTTTTAGCACAAGTTAAACGTGACCAAAAAGACAAACTCGGTGAACCGTGGAGCGAGCAAGAAGAAGCTGACTTTAAACAACCGATTATTGATACATATGAGCATCAAGGCCACCCTTACTATGCTTCAGCTCGCTTATGGGATGATGGTATTATTGACCCTGCCGATACTCGTCAAATATTAGGTTTAGCCATTTCTGCTTCGTTGAATAAACCTATTGAGGATACCAAATTTGGTATCTTTAGAATGTAGAGCTGAACAAGATGACACTATTAAAAGAGATCAATACCGGTCAAGTATTATTTAACGTAGACCGTTATGGGGTAGCAACAGTTACCTTAAATAATCCTGACAAGCACAATGCTTTTGACGACAAAATTATCGCCCAATTAACGGTGATATTTATTGAAATAGCCCAACGCGACGATATTCACCTGATGATACTCGCATCGACGGGCAAAAGCTTTTCTGCTGGGGCTGACTTAGCCTGGATGAAGCGCATGGCCAGTTACTCATATGAAGAAAACTTACGTGATGCTAACGCGCTTGCTCAGATGTTACATGCACTTAATTTTCTACCGCAAACCACTATTGCACAAATACAAGGCGCTGCTTTTGGCGGCGCAGTGGGCTTAGCCAGTTGCTGTGACATTGTTATCGCCAGTAATAAAGCCAGCTTTTGCCTCAGTGAAGTTAAATTAGGTTTAATTCCTGCGACCATCAGCCCTTATGTCGTCAATGCTATTGGCCAAAAAGCCAGTCGTCGATACTTTCAAACGGCAGAACGTTTCTTTGCAGACAAAGCGCAACAGTTAGGCTTAGTTGATGAGGTTGTTGCGTTAGAAGCGTTAGAAAGCACCGTTATTGATATGGTGAGTACAATATTGAGCAACGGCCCACAAGCCGTTCGTCAAGCAAAAAAACTTGCTTTAGATGTCGCTTATCAAGAAATTAATCTTGATTTACTTAGCATGACCAGTGAACGCATCGCATCAATTCGCGTTTCTGCAGAAGGCCAAGAAGGCTTAACTGCTTTTTTTGAAAAACGACCAGCAAGCTGGCAAAAAGAACCGACGAGTGAAGGATAAAAACATGTCTCAACTAACAACTAAAACAGCTAAAATGTTTACTAAAATTCTTATTGCCAACCGTGGTGAAATCGCCTGTCGCGTAATTAAAACCGCTCGTAAAATGGGTATTTTAACCGTTGCCGTATATTCAGATGCTGATGCTGACTCACTTCATGTCAACATGGCTGATGAAGCCATTTTCCTTGGTCCATCGCCCTCTCGCGAAAGCTATTTATTATCAGAGAAAGTGATTGAAGCGGCAAAACGTACTGGCGCTCAAGCCATTCACCCAGGTTATGGTTTTCTCTCAGAAAATGCTGACTTTTGTCGTCGATGTAGCGATGAAAACATCGTTTTTATTGGTCCACCCGTTGCGGCCATTGAAGCGATGGGGTCAAAGTCTGCCGCTAAAAACATTATGGAAAAAGCCAATGTCCCCTTAGTCCCTGGTTATCATGGTGATGATCAATCCGAAGCCATCATTAAAAAAGCGGCTGACGATATGGGCTATCCAGTATTATTAAAAGCTACTGCCGGTGGTGGTGGTAAAGGCATGCGACAAGTGTGGAGCGAAGCTGAATTTAGTGAAGGTTTTGCTGCAGCTAAACGTGAAGCAATGTCATCCTTTGGTGATGATAGAATGCTGGTTGAAAAGTATCTAACACAACCTCGCCATGTTGAAATTCAAGTGTTTTGTGATAATCATCAACATGCCGTTTACTTATTTGAACGTGATTGTTCAGTGCAACGCCGTCATCAAAAAGTTATTGAGGAAGCGCCTGCCTTTAAAATGAGTGAAAAGCTACGTAAAGCGATGGGCGAATCCGCGGTAAAATCTGCCCAGGCTATTGGTTATCAAGGCGCAGGTACGGTAGAGTTTTTACTGGATGTTGACGGTTCATTCTACTTTATGGAAATGAACACTCGCTTACAAGTAGAGCACCCGGTGACTGAAATGATCAGTGGCCAAGATCTAGTCGAATGGCAATTAAGAGTTGCTGCTGGTGAAGTTTTACCAAAAACACAAGAACAGTTAGTCATTAATGGCCACTCTTTTGAAGCGCGAATTTACGCTGAAGACCCAAATAATGATTTTTTACCCGCAACAGGCACGCTAGATTTTTTACAACCGCCAGCAGAAAGCGCACATGTTCGTGTTGATACCGGTGTTCGTCAAGGTGATGAGGTGAGTGTATTTTACGATCCTATGATAGCCAAGCTAATTGTCTGGGATGAAAATCGTGAAAAAGCACTGCAACGCTTAACAAAAGCCTTGTCGGAATATCGTATTAAAGGTGTTACCACCAATATTGATTTTCTTTATAACTTAGCGACATCAAAACCGTTTATTAATGAAGAAATAGATACCAGCTTTATCGAGAAATACGACAGTGAAATATTTCATGATAACAAACAAGCGTTAGCCGACGAATTACCGATGGCAGCTTTGTATTTAGTGCTTTCACTGGCTGAACAAGCGAAACAAAAAGCAGCAACGACCAAAGATCCTTTTTCTCCTTGGAATAATACCTCGGCGTGGCGCTCTAACGAAGCGCATAATCACCGAGTAGTTCTTGCTCATAATGATATTGAATATCCAGTGACTGTTGAACAGAAACGTCAAGGTAATCGTAGTTACTATTTAATTTCAGTTGCAGGACGAACCGTTGATTGCCAAGGTCGAATTGCCGGTGACACACTCCATGTCAGTATTGATGGCTATCGCAGTCAAGCTACTATCGCCCACAACATTGACAGTTCAGGTGATCAAATTAGCTTATATCGTCAAAATGGCGTTTTTAACTTTATTCATATTAAACCTGATTGTGGTGACAACAATGCTGATGATAATCATGGCGGCCTATTAGCACCGATGAACGGTACTATGGTCAGCGTGTTAGTCAAAGCCGGCGATAGTGTGACTAAGGACCAACCCTTAATGATCATGGAAGCGATGAAAATGGAGCACACCATTCGAGCGCCTGAAGACGGTACCATTGATACCTTATTCTACGCAGAAGGTGACATGGTTGATGGCGGCAGTGAATTACTTGCTTTTACGCCACAGGAGTCATAATGAGCTCCCTTGCTAATAATACCTTACCTAAAAAAGTAAAAATCGTTGAGGTTGGCCCGCGTGATGGCCTACAAAATGAAAAACAACAAATCAGTGCCGAAGATAAAATTGCCTTAATTAATCTGCTCAGTGATGCCGGAGTCACTTACATTGAGAGTGGCAGCTTTGTTTCTCCGAAATGGGTGCCTCAAATGGCAACATCGACTGATGTTTTCAATGGAATAGCACGTAAAAAAGGGGTCACTTACGCTGCCCTCACGCCAAATATGAAAGGTTTTGAAGCGGCTGTAGCGGTTAATGCCAGCGAAGTTGCCATTTTTGGCGCGGCCTCTGAAGCGTTTAGTCAAAAAAACATTAACTGTTCAATTGCTGAAAGCCTTGAGCGATTTGAACCGATAATGGCTGCAGCCAAAAAATTAAACATTCCGGTACGAGGCTATGTTTCTTGTGTTGTCGGTTGTCCTTACGAGGGTGAAGTATCACCAGAAAAAGTGGCTGAAGTGGCTGAAAAACTTTACCAAATGGGCTGTTATGAAATATCGCTTGGCGATACGGTTGGTGTAGGCACACCTGTTAATGTACAGAAGATGTTACAAGCGGTTAGTGCCCGTGTACCTAAGGCTAAACTAGCGGTTCATTTTCATGATACCTATGGTCAGGCGTTAACTAACATTTACACCGCTTTACAAAATGGTATTGCCGTTATTGATAGTGCCATTGCTGGATCGGGTGGTTGCCCTTATGCTAAGGGCGCTTCAGGTAATGTTGCCACTGAAGATGTGGTTTATTTACTCAATGGTTTAGGTATTAATAGCGGTATTAATTTAGATAAGTTAGTCCATGCCGGTTGGTTTATCAGTGATAAATTAGGTAAAACCCCGACATCTAAAGTTTCTAATGCCTACCGTGCACAGTAATAAATATAATAATAAATGACGATGTATGATAAATACTCTATAGAAATAAATGTAATGAGGATTAAATAATGGCCGGATTTGACAAAGTAGTAGCAAGCTATGAAGAAGCGATGGCAGGACTTGAAGACGGCATGACCGTTATCTCGGGTGGCTTTGGTTTATGTGGTATCCCAGAAAACCTAATTAGTGAAATAAAGCGCAAAGGCACTAAAGCATTAACGATGGTTTCAAATAACTGTGGTGTCGATGATTTCGGTTTAGGTGTGTTACTGCAAGACCGTCAAATCAAAAAAATTGTTGCATCATATGTTGGTGAAAACGCTGAATTTGAACGTCAAATGATGAATGGTGAATTAGAAGTAGAACTCACACCACAAGGCACTTTAGCTGAAAAAATGCGAGCTGGTGGTGCTGGTATACCCGCTTTTTTTACGGCAACAGGTTATGGAACACCGGTAGCAGAAGGTAAAGAAGAGCGTGAAATAGACGGTAGAATGTATATCCTTGAGCCCGCAATTAAAGGTGACTTTGCCATTGTTAAAGCCTGGAAAGCCGACCGTTACGGTAATTTAGTTTTTAGAAAAACAGCACGTAACTTTAATCCTATGGCAGCAACGGCAGGCAAAATTACCGTCGTTGAAGTTGAAGAGATAGTTGAACCTGGCGAGCTAGACCCAGACCAAATCCATACACCAGGTATCTATGTTAATCGATTGATTTTAGGTACATTTGAAAAACGCATTGAACAACGAACTGTTCGTACTGCTCAGTCATAAATAATTCCGGAGACTAAACAATGGCTTTAACAAGAGAACAGCTAGCACAACGTGTAGCACAAGAATTACAAGACGGTTATTACGTTAACTTAGGTATAGGTATTCCAACGTTAGTTGCTAACTATATTCCTGCGGGAATAGAAGTAATGCTTCAATCTGAAAATGGTTTACTTGGCATGGGACAGTTTCCCACCGAAGACGAAATTGATGCAGATTTAATTAATGCCGGTAAACAAACGGTCACGATGGCAAAAGGTGCCTCTATCTTTGATAGTGCCGAGTCATTCGCAATGATACGTGGCGGACATGTCGACTTAACCGTACTAGGTGCCTTTGAGGTCGATGTAAACGGTAACATTGCTTCATATATGATCCCAGGCAAGCTGATTAAAGGTATGGGCGGTGCTATGGATTTAGTTGCGGGTGCTGACAATATTATTGTTACTATGACTCACGCTTCTAAACATGGTGTTTCAAAACTTTTATCTAACTGCACTTTACCGTTAACAGGTAAGGGTTGTATTAAAAGAGTATTAACTGATTTAGCCTTTATCGAAATTAAAGATGGCAAGTTTCATTTATTAGAGCGAGCGCCAGGGGTCAGTATTGAGGAAATAATAAAACTCACTGAAGGTGAATTAATTGTTCCTGAGCATGTCCCTGAAATGAAATTTTAATAACCTAGCGGCATATTAATCATACGATTAAATAAAAAAAGAGCTTCAGCTCTTTTTTTTTACCCTATATTTTAACATTACATTAAAGTTCACTTAACGGTTTTGATAGTCAACCATTCGATTAAGCACATGTTCTATTTGAAAAAAAATTGATAAAAGTGTTTTTTTTATTAAATTTCTTTACGCATGTCACTAGCGTATTACACATTTTTCTTGCATTTATAGGCTCAATTCGCAATACTAAAAGAGACAAAGAAAAGGCAAAACACGTGAAATCGTGTTACGCAAAACCACCGGTCTAAGGGATTTATGTTTTATATATAAATTCTATGACAGCGGAGTCACCTCGTTATACAAGGTACATCCCGTGGTTTTTTCCTTTACTAACTAAATTAATTACAAGGTTACTAAAATGAAAAAATTATTACTAGCTTCTACCATCACTATTTTAACATTAACGTCTGTTGTATCGGCGCCGAAAGCACAAGCTGCTGACATCGCTCAAAGCGTTTGCCAGTATGTAGCTGCAGACGACAAGAAACGCATGCGTTCGTTCTTAAAAACGAATAGATTAAAAATTCGCACTATCTTTCATGGTATTGAGTGTAATGGACAGAATCTGTTGGCGTTTGCATCGTCTAATGGTTCAGTTAAAACAGGTTCTTTGATGATTTCAAAGTTACCAAAGAAAGTTGTTTCTGAAAACTTAGCTATTTTGCAAACCGGATCGCAACCATTGATAGACGCAGCTAACGAACGCGTTAGCAGCTAAACTTATTTTTTAGTAGATGTTATTTGTTCAATCAAGTGTACTGTTTTACTAGATAATAATTCTATGTCATTTTAAAAAGCCTGCTTCTGCAGGCTTTTTTTTGCCTTAGTCATTTCAATCTATTTTTTGACTCGTTAAGCTAGCACCAGGTTAAAAAACTGATTACACTTAAGTTATACGAAGAAGACTGCGATATACATGTTGAATAAAAGAAGTTATAAAGACAGTAAGAATGCTTTAGTACTTACTGGCGGTGGCGCTCGAGCGGCTTATCAAGTAGGTGTGCTTTCTGCGATATCAAAATTTGTCCCTAGAAATCATGGCATCCCCTTTCCCATTATATGTGGCACCTCTGCTGGTGCTATAAATACCACAGCGCTAGCCTGTTATTCTTCATGCTTTCATTTGGGGGTAAAAAAATTAGAATGGGTTTGGAAGAATATTAATACCAGTCGAATATACCATAGTGATGGTATTCGGGTTTTTTCACATTTGGCGAAAGGTATACTGGCAAGTTTCCAAGCAGATTATGCCAATAAAAGTGCGCGTAGTTTACTAAACAACGCGCCACTTCGTGACTTACTGAATATGGTGGTCGACTTTAAACGTATCGATACCAATATTTTACGTGGCTATTTATCTGCAGTTTCTATTACTGCATCAAGTTACAGTAATGGCGATTCGATTAGTTTTTATCAATCTGATGAGTCTATTTCTCCTTGGTTTCGCGCTAAACGTCGTGGTGAGCCTTGCCAAATTAATAGTGAGCACTTAATGGCTTCTGCCGCTATTCCCCTAGTGTTTCCTTCCATCAAAATTCGCCAAGAGCATTATGGTGATGGGTCTATACATCAACTTTCACCGTTAAGCCCTGCGATACACTTAGGTGGCGAAAATTTGTTTATTGTTGGTGTTGATCAACCTAAAGCACCACTTCATAGTAAAGTGAATAATCCTCATCCACCGACAACCTCTACTGTTGCCGGTCACTTACTTGATACTATTTTCTCAGATACATTAAACAGCGATATTGAACGTCTAGAACGAATTAATGAAACAATAAAACTTATTCCACCAGAACTTAGAAAAGAAAAAGATGGTTTAAAACCGATATCATCATTTCTCCTTAATCCCAGCCATGACTTTAATGCCATGGCGGTAGAGTATTTTTCAGACCTACCACTATCGATACGTTTATTATTACGCAGCGTCGGCATCTCTAATGACTCTGAATCAAGTATTGTCAGTTATTTATTATTTGAAAAAAATTATTGTCGGCAGTTAATTAAACTGGGATTTGAAGATGCTATGGAGCAAGAGACTGCGATTAGAAAATTTTTATCTCTTGAATAGCGATCCATTGCTAAAGTAATAAAGTAAACGCCTTGTTGAACAAGGCGTTTATTGGCTTAGTACACTGCGGACAACCAAGAAAAAAGTTCCCCCCTCTCTTGGATAAAATGTCCTGCTCGTTATACTCATCTAGAGCTAACAACACTGCGGCAATCAAGAGAAAAATCCCCCCTCTCTTGGATGAAATGTACTGCTCGTTATACTCATCTAGACCTAACAATACTGCGGACAGTCAAAGGAAAAGCTAAACCCCCTTTTGAACAAAGCGCTCTGCTCGTTCTACTCGTCGAGGCTTGCCGCGTACAATCAGGGTATCCTGAGCTTGAAGAATAGTGGCTTCATCGGGTTGCTCTGATTCAATATTGTTACGGCGAAGCGCAACCACCGTGACCCGTTTTGCCGATAAATTCAGTGACGCTATAGAATGCCCATTAGCATAAGAGTTTTCCGTTAATATAATCCCATTAGCGAATTCAATGCGATCCATAGCTTCAGGGCTCATGTCAGTATGCTCACCCTGAAAAAACCCATGCAAATGGCTGTAGTGGTCTTTACGTTCTTTTTGTACTCGGCGAATAATACGAGAGAAAGGCACTCCGGTTAAAGATAACACTTGAGAGACCAGCATTAAGCTGCCCTCTAAACTCTCTGGTACCACTTGATTAGCACCCGCTTCTTGCAATGCTTGTAGTTGATCGTCATTTCGAGTGCGGACAAGGATAGGAACATCGGGTGATAATGATCTAACTTTTTGAATAACCTCAAGTGATTGTTTGTCCTCACCAAAAGCAATAACAACAAGCTTAGCTTTCGACAAGTGAGCTGCTTGTAATAATTCAGTTTGTCTTGATGAGCCAAAAAGCACATTTTCTCCTGCTTCACGCGCTTTTGTTGCCCTAAGTGGGTCAATATCGATAGCAACAAACTTAATCGACTCTTGCTTTAAAAAGCGACTCACCGTTTGGCCAATTCGACCAAAACCACAAATAATGACATGGTCACTTAACTCTGTTTGCTCGGGAAGTTCAGCTAAATGATCGGTATCTATGGGCTTTTCGTTACTCAACATCAACGACCAACGACGAGCATTGTTAATCATATAAGGTGTTATCGCCATACTCAATACACCTGCGCCTAACAAGATAGAAGCAGTTTCAACCGGTAACAATTTAACCTGATTGGCTAAAGCGATAAGCACAAAACCAAATTCACCCATCTGTGCCAACATAATACCTGCAGCCCAAGCATCTTTAGCCGCTTCTCCTGCGCGTTTTGCTAAGAAGGCGATAATGAGTATCTTAACCACCATAAAGCTGACCATAACGCCGATAATAACCAATGGTGAGGAATAAACGATGCCGATGTCGAGTTTCATACCGACCGTTACAAAAAATAAACCTAGCAAGATATCACGATAAGGCCGAATATCGGCTTCAAGCTGATACTTGTACTGGCTTTCACCTAACATCATACCTGCGAGAAAAGCCCCTAAAGCCATAGATAAGCCAAACCATTGCGTCAATGATGATGCGACTAAAGTAACTAATAATGTTGTTAAAACAAATAATTCATCGGTTCTAACTTGCGCCACTAAATTAAATAAACGTGGTAGCAACCATTTTCCGGCAAACATTAACAAGGTAACGACAAAGACGCCTTTAACTAGAGCAATCAGTAGCTCAACAACCATTGAACTATCAGACTCTTGGGCAAACATCGGGATGATAATTAATAAGGGAACAACGGCTACATCCTGAAAAAGTAAGATAGCAACAGAGAGCTGCCCAGACTTTCTTTTCATTGCGCCCGTTTCACTCAATTGCCGAATAACGATGGCTGTTGAAGAAAGCGCTATAATACCACCAATAATCAAAGCACTAGCAAATGTCTGACCAAACAACAAAGCAATGCCCATAAAAAAAGCTAGCGAAATACCTACTTGAAGACTACCAACCGCTAAGACCAGATGGCGCATGGCAATTAATTTAGGTAATGAAAATTCTAAGCCTAGGGTAAAAAGTAAAAAGACAATACCTAACTCAGCAAAGTGATCGTAATCCACTTGGTCTTGAACCAAAGATAAACCATGATCACCAACCAGCATACCTGCCACTAAGTAGGCTAAAATTGCCGGTAAGTGTAAACGGCGAAATAACCAAACAATAAGTACAGCACTTGATAGAATAGCTAAGAGTTCAAAATGACCTGTCACAAAAAATCCTTATTATATCATTCGCATCGGTATTAAATTTATAAAAATAGAGTTAGCACTACTGAGTCTAAAGCAATTATCGGTAGTTTGACAGCGGCAACTCCTTGCCATTAATGAATTGTCAAAAATTCGTCAAAGATTTTATTAATATAAATTCATTTAATATCAATACTATAAAAATAACCACTTTAAAATAAATTTAGGTATAAAAATTGCTTAATCATATCTGATAAAATAATCAGGTGATGATATGCAGACATTAAATTTAATAGATAATCAGACTTTTCAATATAACGCTTTTAAAGTGTTTGATAGCCCTGATCATGAAAAATCTAATAGAAAATTAGCGTTAATGGAACAACTCCAAACATCGCTAGAGCTTGATCGTTTACTCAATATTTTTGCAATGGAAGCAGCTAAGTATGTCGATTTTTCAGGTCTATATTTTAAAAAAGGTGATATTACCGCTTCGATTAGAGGGAGTAGACAAGGTAAAAACGAACGTAGTTTTGAGTTAAAACTAAACCAAAAGTTTGTTGGTATTTTGACCTACGCCATTAATTCACCGATAAGCATTACTAATTATAAGATACTTAACGAGTTACATCAGTATTTAATTCACCCATTAAATAATGCTTTAAAGTATCAGGAAGCTTTGCTGTTAGCGATGCAAGATGGATTAACCTCTTTAAATAACCGTCGATGTTTTGATGAGCAGTTAAAGCGTGCTATGCACCATGCAAACCGCCAAAATAGTAAAGTCGGTTTAATCGTCTGTGACCTTGATAAGTTTAAATTAATTAACGATAGTCATGGCCACAATTTAGGTGATGATGTCTTGATTCAGTTTTCTTTGGCGCTTAAAGAAAGTGTCCGAGATTCTGATAGTTTATTTCGATTTGGTGGTGATGAGTTTTCAATCATTGTTGAAAATGCCACGCTAGATTCTCTACTCGTTATTGAACAGCGGATATACAGCGCAATGACTCGTGATCCTTTATTATCAAAATATCAAGTCAGTTGTAGTTTAGGACATACTTTTATGGACAGAATGGATACGCAATCAAGTTTTTTTAAACGCGCCGACAAAGCGCTATATCAAAGAAAAATATTTAAAGACCGTAAGCTAAGTTTAGTTTAGTCTAGTGAGGTTAACTTAGCTTAACTTTTCGTCTTCTGCAAAATAGCGAAGCGCTAATTTTTGTTGCTCTGGCGTTCTGCCAATAAGCAGGCGGCAAAACCTTACCGCTTTGCCAAATTTGTCAATGCCAACAATTGATAGTGCTTTCTTAAAGTTTTCAGCCGACAAGTCATAGGTTTCTATAAAGTGCTCAATAGCAAGATCAACACTTGGGTAAGTTACCCCATCAAAAGTAAACTCGGTGCCAATATAATCAACATCGAGTTCGACGCCCTCAAGCGACAATAACCAGCCTTGATAATTTAAGCGTTGTTTGGCTATCTCATACATCATCCAAGCACTTTTTTGAAAGCCAACAAAATTTCCGCTTTCAAACTCACTATCGGCAAGCTCTTCTTTGGTCCAATTGATACCTATCGCTAAATCTTTTTGATAGGTTTGTGCTAAAAAGTGCTTAACATTATTTGCAACAGCCCAAATAGAATGCTGCTTTGCCTTTCTCGCTAAAGAAGTACATTCACGACAACTAGGTACAGATAATGGTGGATGTGAGCAATCAAAAACTAGAAAATATTGATGCGGAAAGCCAAATGTTAATTCAGATGGCTCGCCACAAAACCAGCACTGATGGCGTTGTTCAAAGGGTATATCAACTAAGGTGTGTGCCATAAGTACTGTTCAACAATAAATTATCTACGTTTGCCTGTAGGCGCTGGTTTGGCTTTTTTGGCCACTTTTGCACGTCGTTTAGCCGCAGGCGTACTGTCTGCCTTTTTACGGGCTATTAATTGGTTTTTCTCTTGTGTCGCTTTGTAACGGCTTTTCTTTAGAGGTTTATCTTCTTTTTCAGCATATTGTGCTGGTAAAGCACGTTCTAGCTCATATCCAGGGACAATTGTTCGTTCAAAAGTTCGACCAATTAATGCTTCGATATTTTCTAAAAACTGTTCATCTTTAGGGCTAACTAGTGAAATTGCCGTACCAGACTTTCCTGCTCGGCCTGTACGGCCAATACGGTGCACATAATCTTCAGCAAGATAAGGCAAGTGAAAGTTAACAACGTAAGGTAAATCAGGAATATCTAATCCTCGAGCTGCAACATCGGTAGCAACAAGCACGCGAACTTTTCCTTCCGTAAATTGTTCAAGGGCTTTGTTTCTTGCGCCTTGTGTTTTATCACCATGACACAACGCCGACTTAATTCCGTCAAGCTTAAGTTCTTTAGCGAGTATATTTGCACTTTCTTTGGTACCTGCAAAAACAAGTACTTGCTGCCAATTATTAATACCAATCAATTCTGATAATAATTCACATTTACGTGTTTCTGATACCCAATAAACTGATTGTTTAACCTTGCCTGATGTTGAATTTTGGCGTGAAACTTCTAAGGTTTTTGGCGTATGCAAGACTTGTTTAGCTAACGTTTTCACTTTATTTGAAAATGTTGCTGAAAACATCAATGTTTGATGTTTTTGCTTAATAACACTGATTAATTGCTGAATGTCATTTAAAAAGCCCATATCTAGCATACGGTCAGCTTCATCTAAAACAAGAAATTTAACTTGTGATAAATCTACATTTCTCGCCACTACATGCTCAAGTAGACGCCCAGGTGTAGCAACAAGTACATCAACACCTTGCTTTAACATTCTAGTTTGTGGTGGCATATTTACACCACCATAAACAGCACCGCAGCTTAATGGTAAAAATTCACTATAGCTTTCGATATTACGGGCAACTTGTTGAGTAAGCTCACGTGTTGGCGTTAAAATAAGTGCGCGAATGGTTTTCGATGAATTATTATCACTCGGAATTTTAGCTAAAGCTTCTAGTATAGGTAAACTAAAAGCGGCTGTTTTACCAGTACCTGTTTGCGCACTTGCCAGTAGATCAACCCCAGACCGAATAAGCGGTATAGCTTGCTGCTGAACAGGCGTCAACGTTTTATAACCACAGGCTTTAACTGCCTTTAATAGTTCAGCCGACAACCCTATTGCATCAACACTCATATATCACCACTTATCAAAAAAAACGAAACCCAAAATTAAGGCGCGCATTCTAGCATAGTTTAAACATTATTCATCAGACTATTTTTGCCAGATCCCTTTCGTCAAATTAAAACGATTATGCTCGCTTTCACTTGGCTTATAGCTCGGCAATTTTCCTTGGTTATGTTGCTGATGATAGTCTTGAGTAATACTCACCACAACTTTAGACAAGAGTAATAAAGCCGTGACATTAACAACCGTCATAAGCCCTGTAGATAAATCAGCTAAAGCAATAACTTGAGGTAAACTCGCTACTGAACCAAAAATCAACATCGCCAAAAATCCACAACGTAAAAACCAATGTCCAAGTGGATTATCCATATTTAAATACTTCAAATTATTTTCAGCATAAGCAAAGTTGGCAACAATTGAGGTGAAACCAAACAGTAATATAGCGATAGTAATAAAATCGCTCCCCCATGCGCCCACTTGATAAGCTAACGCTTGCTGAGTTAATTGTATCCCTTGTGCATCGCTACCTGTTTCTTTGAATAATAAAATAAGAAAAGCGGTACAAGAACAAATAACAATAGTGTCAAAAAACACAGCAAGCATTTGTATATAACCTTGTGAAACAGGATGAGGAGGATAAGGTACTGCGGCGGCAGCGGCATTGGGTGAGCTCCCCATCCCCGCTTCATTAGAATAGAGTCCACGTTTTATGCCTTGGACAATTGCAGCACCAACTAAGCCGCTGCCCGCTTCTTTTAAACCAAAAGCAGAAGCAAATATATCGCTAATAATGGCAGGGATTTTTTCAATATTTAAAAAGATAACCGCTAGACAGACTAATAAATAGGCAAGCCCCATAAAAGGTACCGTTATTTCTGCAAAACGAGCGATGTTTTTCAAACCACCAAAAACAATAAAGGCAGTTGCTATAGTAATGACAATGCCGGTAAATAACGGGTTAATACCAAAAGAGCCATCAAAAGCACTAGTAATTGAATGGGCTTGCACTGAGCTAAAAACAAAACCATATCCGAAAAATAAACACAGCGAAAAAGTCACCGCAAGTTTTCTACTTTTTAAGCCTTTGCTCATGTAGTAAGCAGGACCACCACGAAAGTTTCCGTTGGCGTCTTTTTCTTTATAGAGTTGGCCTAATGCACTTTCAGCAAAGGCAGTTGCCATACCAACAAGAGCAATAAGCCACATCCAAAAAACAGCACCAGCGCCACCTAAGGTAATAGCGACAGCTACCCCCATTAAATTTCCGGTGCCGACACGGGCGGCAAGCGAAGTACATAGTGCTTGAAAAGAAGAAATGCCCTGACTGTCTGTTTTTCGACTTAATTTAAGTAACGTAAACATGTGAGTAAAGTGGGTTATTTGCAGGCACTTTAATCGCCAAGTAAACCAAATACCACAACCGGTCAGTAAATAGATAAGGACACTGCCCCATAAATAACCATTGATCGTACCTATCCATTGTTCTATCAAAATATCTTTCTCACCTTTTTAGATTATTACTAATTATCATAACAAACAAAGTACTATCAGCGTTAGACCCTATTAGTGTTAAGAAAAAAAATAGTACTAAACAAAAAAAACCAGTGAACGATCACTGGTTTTTATTACTCAATGTAAAGTTAATTACAGCGCTTTAAATATTTTTTCAACAGAGTCTTTAGCATCACCAAATAACATCTGAGTATTTTCTTTAAAGAATAATGGGTTTTGAACCCCAGCATAACCGGTACTCATTGAACGTTTAAAGACAATGACTTGTTTGGCATTCCATACTTCTAGCACTGGCATACCGGCAATAGGGCTGGTTGGATCTTCTGCAGCTGCAGGATTTACCGTGTCATTTGCCCCAATCACCAAAACAACATCGGTTGTAGGGAAGTCATCGTTAATTTCATCCATACTAAAAACAATATCATATGGAACTTTTGCTTCTGCTAATAAAACATTCATATGTCCAGGCAAGCGCCCTGCAACCGGATGAATAGCAAAACGCACATCGATCCCTTTCACCTTTAACGCTTGAGTCATTTCATAAACAGGATATTGAGCTTGCGCTACAGCCATACCATAACCTGGCGTAATAATAACGGATTTAGCTCCGCGCAACAGATCAGCAACAGCCTCGGCATTTATTTCAATGTGATCGCCATAATCAGTATCGTTATCAATAACAACATCCGTACCAAAACCTCCAGCAATAACACTAATAAAAGAACGATTCATCGCCTTGCACATAATGTATGACAGTATTGCCCCTGATGACCCCACCAAAGCGCCGGTTACAATTAACAAATCGTTGTTAAGCATAAAACCTGCGGCTGCGGCTGCCCATCCAGAATATGAATTGAGCATAGAGACAACAACAGGCATATCAGCACCGCCAATTGAAGCAACTAAATGCCAACCAAAGACAAGTGCAATAAAGGTCATCATGTATAGTGGATTAATAGCGCCATCACTTTGAACAAAGCTAATAAGTAAAACTAAAGTAACAATACCTGCTACTAAATTTAACTTATGGCGATGTGGCAACATCAATGCTGAAGAGCTAATAACACCGCGTAATTTAGCAAAAGCGACAATTGAACCGGTAAAGGTTACCGCGCCAATAAAAACACCTAAGAATACTTCAACTAAATGAATGTTGGTCTCCATTTGTTGGGTGTCGGTTAGGTTAAACGCTAAAGAGTGGTCCATTTCAAAATAACTGTTAAAGCCAACAAGTACCGCCGCTAGGCCAACAAAACTATGTAAAATAGCGACCAGCTCTGGCATCTGCGTCATTTCAACTTTTTTGGCTAAATGTAAACCAATAAAAGCGCCAACTGACATGGTAATAAATATCACTAAAACATTATCGACACGTGGGTCGGCAATGGTTGCGATTAAAGCAACGGCCATACCCGTGATGCCATACCAATTACCTGTTTCAGCCGTTTCTTGCTTACTTAACCCTGAAAGACTAAAAATAAATAATAATGCAGCAACAATATAAGCTGCGCTAATTAACCCTTGAGAAAATTCCATCAATGCGCCCCTTATCTTCTAAACATTTTTAACATACGTTTGGTCACTACAAAGCCACCAACAATATTTATTGTGGCAATGAGCACCGCAATCCCCGCAAGTATTTGTATCAATATATTGTCTTGCCCTATTTGTAACAAAGCGCCAACAATAATAATGCCCGAAATGGCATTAGTAACACTCATTAAAGGCGTATGCAGCGAATGACTGACATTCCACACCACGTTGTAACCAATAACACAAGAAAGCACAAAAACAGTGAAATGAGAGAGAAAATCCGCGGGAGCAACACTGGCCACCCAAGCAAACAATAACGCGCCTATTGCCATAAACAGATGCTTTTTAGTTTGTGATGCGGGTTCTTCTTTCACATCGACTGCTTTAATTTTTACTGGAGCAGGTTTAGTGGGTGCCGCACTGACTTGAATTGGTGGTGGCGGAAAGGTAATTTCATCATGATTAACGACGGTCATATTTCGAACCACTTGATCTTCAAAATCAACCGTAATGGTACCGTCTTTATTTGGACACACTAATTTAGTTAAATTAACCAAATTATTTGAATAGAGCTGTGATGCTTGATTGGGTAAACGAGAAACTAAATCTGTGTAACCAATAATTTTAACACCACCAACATTAGAAACTTTACCCGGAACGGTTAATGCACAATTACCACCACCCGCGGCCGCTAAATCAACAATAATTGAACCGGGTTTCATTGAATGAACCATGGCTTCTGTAATTAACTTAGGCGCTGGTTTGCCTGGGATCATCGCTGTGGTAATAATAATATCAACATCTTTGGCTTGTTCTGCAAAGAGTGCCATTTCAGCATCAATGAATGCTTTACTCATTTCTTTTGCATAACCATCGCCTGATCCCGTATCTTCGGGTTCTTCGTAGTCAAGCTCAAGAAACTCTGCGCCCATACTTTCAATTTGTTCCTTTACTTCGGGGCGCGTATCAAAAGCGCGAACCACAGCGCCTAAACTTCCAGCGGTACCAATAGCAGCAAGACCTGCAACCCCCGCACCAATGATCATTACTTTTGCAGGAGGCATTTTACCCGCAGCTGTAATTTGTCCTGTTAAGAAGCGTCCAAAAAGATGGGTTGCTTCAATAACAGCGCGATAGCCGGCAATATTTGCCATTGAACTTAGTGCATCCATTGACTGAGAGCGAGTCATACGTGGCACCATTTCCATGGCAAAGGTCGTAATTGATTTTTCGCGTAAGGCTTCGAGTAACTCTGGACTTTGCGCTGGTGCAATAAAACTGACTAAATGTGCGCCATCTTTCATTTGTGCAACTTCATCAAGTGAAGGCGCATTTACTTTAAAAATAATATCTGACTGCCAGCATATTTTTTTAGTGACTAATGAAGCTTCTGCGTCGGCAAACTCTTCATCAGTAAAACTGGCTTTTGTGCCAGCTCCTTTTTGTACTTGGACACTAAAGCCAAGCTTAAGTAGAGCAACTACCGAGCTTGGCGATGCTGCTACTCGGTTTTCCCCTGTTAGTGTTTCTTTAGGTATTCCAATATTCATAAGCCACCTTTTTTAAAAGGTCGCAACTTCAACGTAAATTAAGATAAAGCTGCAACATATTACTTTTCTTATGGGTTTTATAATTAATGTTTTACCATCAATTGAATGAATTTCATACACCTAAAAATAATAACGGCTATTTTCATAATAAATATAGCCAGCTCCCCCTGAACTAACTTTTTATCCGTCAAGGGGATGTTCGCAAAGGAGAATAAGGTAAAACTACGGAATAATTAATTTAACATCGCCAAATTTTGCTTAGCAACTTGCTCTTTTTCAACATACTGAAACCATTGTTTCGCTGTTTTAGCCGAACTTTTAATTTTTTTGGCTTGTTCAAAGGCAGATAAAGAGTCGCCAAATTTTTGCAGATTAAATTCCGCCATACCTTTGGCTAAATACATATTACCTAGGCTAACTTCTGAAGCTAAGTAACCACGACTTAGTGCTTCATTAGCTGAATTAATAGCAAGTTGCCATTTTTCTAAGTTTAAATAAGCTTGTGCTAAAGCAGCATCAAACTTACCTGTTTCAGAAATTTCTGCTGCTTTAATTAATACCGGAATTGATTTTTCATCATCTTTTGCCGCTATGTATGCATTAGCCAGCATCTCTAAATATTTTTCCTGGGCGATAACTTGGCCACTGTCTATTGCTTCAGCGAGTAAGTTTGCCGCTTTAATTGGCACGTTATGAAAGCGATACAGCTGTACTAAGGTGATAATGTCAGTTGACTGAGTCACATAGCCCGCTTGCCAAGCGCTTTCCATCACCGCAAGCTGCTTATCTTCTTGGCCAATTTCACCATACATTGCTGAAAGCTGTAACCAATATTTAGGTTTATTGTAATAGCGAACCAGATTTTCTATCACAGCGGTTACTTCAATTGGCTGCTTTAATTCAAAGTAATTTGCACGTTGTAAAATCAACCAATTTTCTTTAGGAATTTCATTGGCCGCGATGCTTTGTTTAATAGCCTGTGAAACATAGTGCAGAGACTGCTGATATTGTTTATTTTGATAATGAACTTGGGCAAATAAGACTTGTTGAGTATCGGTAATGGCTTTGTCGTTAGTTGCTTGCCACAAAACTAAAAACTTTAAAGATTGTGGAAAGTTTTGCATTTGCATTGATAATTGCGCTAAAGAGTAAAGTGTCGACAGCCTTAATGTTTCAGGGATCGCCTTTTCATCGATAACTTTTTCAAAGCTATCAATGGCTGAAGCGACATCGTCATTACCGTAATACATAAAGCCATAAAAATTCCATAACATCGCACGTTCGTAACTGTTTAAACTATCAATGCGGTCTTGCACTTCATCAAGTACATCAAAGCCCTCTAAACCGTTACCCTCATCAGCAAGTTTTTGTGCTCTTGCCAATTGCGTATAAACACGGTTACGCATCGCGGGTACTTTCACTGAGGTTGTTTCTTTACCCAACTGTGCTGATGATTGCGCATTTGCAATACTGCCACCAATATTTTGGTTAAGTATTACCGGAGCGCTAAAGAGAAACGCGATTGAAAGGCAAGATAGCGCTTTTCTTTTTAATGTTGTCATTTTAGTCATCCCCGACTCCTTAACCTTCTATTTGGAAAGAAATTTTATTCTGCACGCCAGCAACTTCCATAGCGACACCATCAACTACCCGTGGTTTGTACTTAAATTTTAATGCTGCCGCCATTGCCGCTTGATCAAAAATCCCTTCAGGTTTAGCTTCAACAACTATAGCGTCTCGCACTGAACCATTTTTAGTGACAATAAATTCAACAATAACATACCCTTCAATGCCCCGAGATTGAGCACGACGTGGGTAAATAGGTGAGACTTTCACTATCGGCAAATAATCGCCATCACCGCCACTTAAACTTAATCCCCCAGCTAAACTTAAATCGGTTTGAATATCAGCACCAAACCCGCTAGCAGTGCTTAATGCATTGGGATTAGCTTGCTGCATTTGTGGTTGCTGCATTTGCGGTGGAGGTGCTTTAGGTGCTGGTGGTTTTTGCGGTTTACGTTCTTTTTTTGTAAGTTGCTGCTCTTTTTTCAATCTAATAAAATCGAGAACATTACCGCGAGGCGCTTCAGTTAAGGCATTATTACCACCAGAAATAAGCGCTTGCATCCCCCATAAAAGAAAGAAAGTCATCATCACAGCAAGTAATAAACCTATGCTGTAACGGGCAGGAGTGTTCATCACTGTTGCCATGACTTAGCCCTCTTGAGCAGCAATTGAAACATCAAAAACACCCGCTGAACGAGCAGCATCCATCACTTTAATTAACGTATCAGTTGTCGATGCTTTATCGGCTTGAATAACAACAGTACCCTGAGGGTTTTCTGCCTTTAAGCGCTCAATATTGGCTTGTACAGCTCGAATATCAATACGACGCTTATTGATCCAAATATCGCCTTTATCACTAATTGCAACTAAGATATTGGCTCGTTCCTTTTTAACGGCAGTAGCCGCTTCTGGTCGATTCACTTCAATACCCGCTTCTTTAACAAACGAGGCGGTAACAATAAAAAATATCAATAAAATGAAGACCACGTCTAACATAGGCGTCATGTTAATTTCTTCGGCTTCTTCTTGTTCTTGTAAAATATTTGATAGTTGAGAACGCATAGCGTTACTCCTTAATTAAACTGCTAATTATTGGTGAGCCATCGGAAGACTGTCTTCCATTTGCTCAGTTCTACGTTTCGTTTTACGCTGTAACCATGTCACCATAAATACACCAGACAAAGAGCCGACCATGCCAGCCATTGTTGGAATAGTCGCGCGCGAAACGCCTGAAGCCATTGACCGTGCATTACCACTGCCCGAAATTGCCATAACGTCAAACACTTCAATCATACCGGTTACCGTGCCCATCAAACCAAGCAGTGGACACAAGACAACTAAACATTGAATTAAGGTAACGTTAGTTTTAAGCATTTCAGTGGCTCTTGATATATGAGCAATTCTTATATGCTGGGCATTCCACGAATTGCGTTCTGGGCGTTTAAACCAACTTTTAATAATGTTTTCTTTCACCGTTTTATAACTGTGCAAGTAAAAAAACAATCGTTCAAAAATAAGTAACCACATTAAACAAATAACCGCGGCGATAACGCTTAACACTAGCCCCCCCGTATCCAAAAATTCTTGGATACGATTCATCATTTCGATGAAGAGGATCATAGTTTATGCTCCTTGCTTTGATGTCAGCGGTTTTTCAGAGTTTTCTGAGCGTTCGGCTAAAATCCCTGCACTTTGTTGTTGTAAAATATTAATAATACCGCGACTTCGGGTGTTGAGCAGTGTAGAAATAAAGACCATGGGAATAGCAACAACTAAGCCCAGTACCGTTGTTACTAATGCTTGAGAAATACCACCTGCCATTAGTTTAGGGTCACCTGTGCCAAATAAGGTAATCGCTTGAAAGGTATTGATCATCCCTGTAACTGTGCCTAACAAACCAATTAAAGGCGCAACTACTGAAATGATTTTGATGAAAGTGAGCCGAGTTGTTAATACAGGGACTTCTTTTAAAATACTTTCAGAGAGCTTTAACTCTAAGGTTTCAACGTTATCAAGGGGATTTTTATCTTGGACTAACATAACCCGACCCAGTGGATTGTCATTTGATGCTTGATCGCTCTTTAATTGACGATTGACTTTACTGCCAATGAAAAAGAGTGTGATAAAACGTTCAATCGCAATCAGTAAACCAATGAGACCAATCGCTAAAATTACATAACCAACCGCACCACCTTGTTCAACGCGTTCTTGTAAGTCAGGTGCTTGTACTAATAATCCTAGGATTGAACCACCTGTTGGGTCTAAAGCAAAAGGAACGACTTGATTAGTGCTTGAAGTGAGTGCATTAGCACTTGATAAATAACGACTCGATGGTTGTCTCATTAATTGTGCAACAGAAGCTGTTTCATCAATATATTCAAGATACTTTCCTTGTGAAACTAGATTAAAACCACCAACACGCACCACATCTGCTTGGCTTTTCTCACCGTTTGCTAACACAATTTCTCGGCTAAATTTATGTACTTTTCCACTTTGTGTCATTTCACGTTGTAATTCAAACCACAAACGTTCAATTTCTTCAATCGAGGCTAATTTTGATGAGGAGCCCATACTTTGCGCAAACTCATCAAGAAACTGACCTCGACCAGGAATTTGTGCCGAAATAACAGAAGTTTGAAATTTACTGCGCGTATCACCAGCGACTTGTTGTAATACACCAAACAATTCTTTTAATTCACCCATACGCTTATTGAGCGCATCGGTATTATTACCTAAGGTTACATCGTTATCTTGAAAGTTTTTTTCAAGTTGTGTACTTAAGTTAATCGCTTGATCTCGCTGCTGTCTTGCTTGGTTTAATAATTGGGTTTGTTGGCTTTTTTTCGCATTGAACTCTGCTTCTCTATCTTGATTTTGCTTACTTTGTGCAATTTTTCCTTGCGCTAATTGTGACAGTAAGTCATCTAAACTCGTTGCTTGTTGCGCGATGGCATTGCCACTGAATACTGAAACAGCTGACAAAGTTATTGCCGATATTAATAGAAGTAATTTTTTCATGGGTTATTCCTTATTCGGCCGAGTTTTGCGTTACGGGGACAATAATTAAATCGGGGGCAAGTTGTTTACGAGCAATGCGTAAACCTTTATTAATATCTAAACGATATTGCGCTGAAAGAGGCTGCCATGATTTAGAAGCGTTATCCCACAAACCTAACTTTTGACCATCACGTGTTTGATACACTAGACTTACGCGGCCAATTCTGAGGAAATCAACATTTTGCTCACTACCGTCAATATCAATTAAGCCAGAATACGCCTCTATTGTTCGCCCATAATCAACTTCAATTTGATAAGCGGCGAGTACTCGGCGAAACTTTTCAGAAATAGCAACATCAGCGCGTTCCATCATACTGTGTAAATCAGCAATACGTTTATTACGCTCGGTTGTTAAAAATTGCACATCCAAGGTAATAAAGTTTGCTAAGGTTTCAATCATACGCGCCATTAACGGTGAAACTTGTCGTTCTATAATACTCACTTGTTCCATTGACACGGCTATTTGGTCAAGCTCTTTCAATTGGTTCGCCACTTGGGTTTTCATTTGCTGGTTATAAACAGTTAAGCCATCAATCTCCTTGTTAATGGTTTTAAACTGTTGTGACTTCGTTTGTATTTGCTCGTTAATAGTATTAACGCGCTGTTGAGACTGACTGGCCGATTGGTTGATTTCTTTACCAGCATCAACGACTTGGCTGAGCTGCTTATCATTATCCGCTAGTGTGGGTGTTGCATCGCTAATTAAGCTAGTTGTGCTTAAGCTCATTAATAAACAAGCTTGTGCAATTTTCGAAAGAGTCATAAAAACCTTTTGCCTTTGTTTGAGCTAATCAGATCTTATTTGATTACCCCTAAAATTAATGTCGATAATATTAATGGCTAAATATGACAATTAAGTTTCAGGAATATTGCCGATTTATTAAATGACAAGGTTGTGACATTTTTCTTACTGTGGAAATTAAGATTGATATTAATAATTTATCTGGGGGATTGTGGAGGATTCATTAAAATTAAAATCGTGTCAATAAATCAGAATTTTATCATTGCACACGATGCTTAATTTAATGACTACTTCAAGATAATAGCTGGCGTTGGTACTTGTCATTTAAACGACAACCTTGCGTAAGCAAAAGACGGTTAAGTAGGCAAGCGTACGGTTATTATTACCTCAACTGGGGCCATTAACTCTTGTAGTTTTAATGTTGATTCGATTCAGGTTTTGCATCGCAATTTTGTCGTACTTCAACCTTGATACTAAGTAATTGTTACTTTAAAAATTACTCTACATTATCTTTAGCATCGACAATAGCTTGAATAAGATAGTTTGGCTGATTCGTTCCTAACCTAATAAATGAACCTCCTTTTAGTTCAATTTCTATACCTAAAAGCCCCGAAACATTATAAATCCAACCAGTTCCAAATGAGTGTATACCGAATCCCATCCATATTGGATTTTTCACATTATTGCAGTTCGCAATCTCTTCCAGTGCTATTTGTTTTTTAAATACTCCCGGACCAAAATACCAACTGACTTCACTTTCATTAACTTCAATTGTCATAGAGCTAAATATAATAGCAACTATAGTTAGCACACCGAAAATAATCCCTAGAGCTTCCGATGGTAAAAATTTATACCCATCATTTATTCCTAGTATTGCAGCCGCTAAAATAAATATAGCGGTGAATGTAACAATTCCCCATTGCTTGTGCTTATATGCTTGGTAACACCCATCACGCCAGACAAGAGTAGCGGCATCTACTTCAAAAACAGATGCTAGTGACATGATTGTTTCGGATGAACAACTTCCGCGAGACTCCAACCTTTGAATAGTCCTTAAGCCAAGCCCACTTACTTTTGATAAATGCTCTTGCGACCAGAGTCTTTCCGTTCTGTATTTTCTAATAAGTGATGATTTTACTTTCATATCCATAATTCATAACCTCAGTTAAATAGAGGAATGAAACTACCCTAATATTATCAATTTCTGTTACGCCACTTCACCGCCAATACCCCGCCTACTTCACTATCTAACTGATAATTAGTAATAATCGAAATATTACGGGGTGCATCTGACATAACGCTCTGTTTAGCCGATAAAAAGGCTTGGCTATAATTGCCAAGCGATGGCCAACTGTTATTTTCTTTTAAGCAACATTATATGCAGCCATCTCGGTATTAAACACGATAGAGGAAAGCTCGTTATTTAATTTTATGAAGTCTAAACCTTCCTGCTACCAATAAACTACTGACATTATCAGCTTGATCCCGATGGAATACAAACGAGTTCATTTCAGATTCAACATTAATAAATGTAATCTTATTGGAAGGTATTAAGTGTGAAAACAGCGCTTCATGTTTTGCTTTAACTTTAAGCAGCCCATCAATAATCTTGACCTCCACAATGAAGCCATCAGTTATCAGTTTTACTCTCCTATAAAGCCCTTGAGATTGTTCATAAATAAAGTTAACGGTTCTATGCTCTTTCGTGAGTGAAAGCCCATTTTATAATATTTGGAGATAGCGCTCATAATTTTTTGATTAATTTGCCGCGCATTATCACCATTACTCATTACTACCATCCCTTCGCCTCTATTCACGAAGGCTTTAAATTCATTAGTAAAACCAAGGTTTTTTCCAGAATGAGAAAAAACAAGTTGATTGTTAACTTCACTCATCGCCGGCCCTAGCCCCCAATTTCCTTGATGCTTACTGAACATAGCTGTTACTGTCGATTTATTTACTATTCCGTCATTCTTTCCTGCCATTATTGCTTGCATATGAATAGCATAAATCGCTAGATCTGACGGGGTAGTCCATAATCCCGCTGCGGCCTTCTCTGGGTAGTCATTGTATATTGCTGGATACATTTCACCATTAGAGTCATAAGCTGCACTGGTATGTTGTTTTAATTTTTTGGGTAACACATGTTGAAAGGTACTATTGAACATGCCCATAGGTTTAAGAATTTGATTGTCAGCATATTCGGAAAATGGCATTCCTGTGACATCTTCTACTATTTTTTGCATTATAGTATAGCCACCACCTGAATACCGCCATTTACTTCCCGG
Organism: Colwellia sp. BRX8-7; assembly: GCF_014077275.1. Lineage (NCBI taxonomy): Bacteria > Pseudomonadati > Pseudomonadota > Gammaproteobacteria > Alteromonadales > Colwelliaceae > Colwellia > Colwellia sp. BRX8-7. The sequence continues at coordinate 40,502 of NZ_JACGVP010000024.1, forward strand.
CGCTTCATTAACTTCAACTTTATCGGAATTTCCTTTACCACTTAGCACATCAGTTGTACTTGGTATTTCACTACCTGTTGCATATCCGGGAAAGCCGTGAACACTAATACCGCCAGTGTGGGTAAGGAGGTGACGTAAGGTAACGGGATTCTCTTTAGTTAATAAGTCCCCCTTAACTTGCCAACCTTTTAGATATTGATTAACATCAACATCAAGATCTAACTCTCCTTTTTCAACCAATTTTAGCGCAGCAATGGCTGCAACTGGTTTACTAATTGACCCCGCTTGAAATAACGTAGTAGAGTCTACTTTTCTTGTACCAGTAGCAATACCGTAACCTTTTGACCAATCAATTTTTCCTTTATGAATTACCGCAATACTAAGACCAGGTACATTTAACTGCTTCATAAGATTTACGATTGAATCACTCGATTCGGTTTCGCTATTAGTCTTTATATTACTTTTTAAATTATTCTCAATGACCTCAATGGCTTCGCTGCTCGCATAAACTGCACTTGTAAATATTAATACAGTGAGTGAAACAAGCGAAGAAAAGAGAAAGTCGGTGGTTTTAGTTTTATATTTCAATGATAGTTCCTTTATTAAATAATATTATGTATTGGAAAAACAATTCCATTTTAGCTACTCTGAATGAAGGTTTTTTTCAACTCATTCATCCGACTAGTTTCCCCGCGAGCCTCAAGCCGAGAACAACCAAGTAAAACAATAAAAAATTAATTATCAATACGATAATCATCAGGTAATAAACATAGACTTCGTCATATTACTTAGGCTTAAACCTGCATATAACATTTTGCTAAGCGGCTAAAAATGGCTGTCTATAATACCGAAGTACGAGCATAGCCACCTGCTTGTTTCCGTTTAAGCAGCTGGCTATATTTTATTTTACACTTATCTCATTTATTTTTAGGACTTTTTTAAAAGCTGAAAAAATAGCTTCAAAATATTGATGTTTTAAATAATCTTTAGCAATGTAGGCGTGACCATCGTAACCATACTTGATAATCAAATTGTTAGGTATCCCTTGCCTACCTTCGGCAAAGTACACTTCGGTAATCTCTGAAAATTTAAGCTCGATGACTTTTAAAGAATCACCCAACTCATTAAAAATCATAGATTTAACATTAATAGTAATTACACGTTTATGACCATGTAATCTAAAATATGTTTTAATACTGCAATCAAGCCACCCATAATAACTTGTTTATTTTTTCAACAATAAACTACACTTAATTTACCCTCTTATAAGTGTGGTGATTGTCATGCCCAAGCCTCGTTCACAACAAATTAGTTTATCTGATACGCCGTATTATCATATTTGCAGTCAAACCGTTCGCAAAGCCTTTTTATGTGGTGTTGATAAAGAAACCGGTGTCAGTTATGAGCACAGGCGCCATTGGATTGAACAACGTATGTTTAAATTATCTCAGGTGTTTGCTATTGATATTTGTGCTCACGCTGTCATGAATAATCACTTACATTTAGTCCTTCATGTTGATAGTGAAAAAGCTAACAACTGGACGACGCTAGAGGTACTGTCCTGTTGGCATAAGTTGTTTAAAGGCACCCTGTTGACCCGTCAATATCAACAGGAGCAATCATTAGCTACATTAACTCCATTCGAAATGGAAATGGTTGAAGAAACAG
>NZ_JACGVP010000046.1:0-3480 GCF_014077275.1 Colwellia sp. BRX8-7
TTAGAAACATTGGATGTTTGCCGTTCAATATTCGTAACCAACAGAGGCATATTCCACTTATCAAATATAGTAAACTAATCGATTGATAAATGGATTGGTCCAACTATAAGCCATTCAAGCAGGACTTTTAACAGTTGGTTAGGTTCCGCTTCGCTACACATTTTAACCAACAATTAAAAGCCTCTTAATGGGGCGTTATGTGAATAGGCAAACTGGGGAGGGCTAAATTGGATAATGTATCAAGAATTAAAAGCTCTAAAGGTTTGCTTTTCACTTCTATTTTCGTGTTCTTAGTTGCATTTTTTATCCCAATTCCAGAATTTAGTGAATTGACGTATATTTCAGGAAAAATAACTGATATTGCACCCAAGGCTAGTTCAGGTTTGGTTTTATCAATACTCACTAAAAGTAATGTTAAGTTATCTTTTGACATACCCAATTCTACTAAAGTGAATAACGAGAGAATCAAAAAACTTAAGAACCAAGAAAATATTAGTATTTGGTACCATGATTTTTATATTCTGGTAAATGACGTTTACGAAGCTAAGCAAATCGGTATTGATAATGAATTAATTATTACTTATCAAGAAACCTATGATAGTGATAAGTTAAGTATTTATACGGTTTATGGTTTGTCGTTAATAATGTTTCTAATTTCAATATACTTATATATTCGAGTTAAATTCACATAACAAGTCGTTAAAACAGGACAAATAACAGTTGGCTTTTGCTCCTGCGTCGCTTATTTTAGCCAACTATTTTTTGCCTGTTAATTAGGCGTTATGTTTCTTCTTAAGGAGTATGGATGAACTGTTTTAATCACATAGATAAGTCTGCAGTAGGTACTTGCAAGGCTTGTAGCAAAGGGTTGTGTAACTGATATGGGACACGGACTAGCTTGTAAAAACTCACATGAAGAAATAGTCGAAACGCATAATGCCATTATAAATGGTAATGCTAAAGTTTATTCAAATGTAAACAAAAATATGATAATTGCTCCTCTATTTTATTTATTTATGGGGATAGTTTTTGCTGGTTTTGGTATAACTTCTAGACAAGGCTTTACTAGCCTGACTTTCATTCTAGGTGTTGGTTTCATTGCTTTTGGAGTAATTTGTTTTGTTCGTAATAAAGCTACTTTTAATAGTAGTGACACAGAAACATAACAAGGCATTCAAACGGACAAAAAATAGTTGGCTGTTTTCACTTCGTTCAACATTTTAGCCAACAATTTTTTGCCGCTTAATGTGGCATTATATGCAAAGGATAGCTATGAGATATCTTCTAATAACTTTGATGTTATTTAGTTTTACTACAAATGCTAAACAACTCTGCCCAATTAATAATGATGTCGCAGAAGATATGCGTATTAACGAAGCCGATTTCACAAAAGAAAAGGCTGAAGAGTCAGTAAAATATTTAGCTGAAATAGTGAAAATTAGTAATACTCCATTTGAATGGTTCTCTATTCCCAACTCGACAAAATTCATTTATGGTTATGCGTTAAGACGCAAAGCATTATTACCTGATGCATCAAAGTATTCTATCGAGCAGTTTTGTAAGTTCTATGCGCAAGAAGGCTGGTACTATGATTAACAATTTGCATATAACAAGACCTTTAAACGGACAAAAAACAGTTTGCTGTTTTCACTCCGTTCAACATTTTAACAAACAATTTTTTGCTGCTTAAGGTGGCGTTAGGCATTCATATTAGTTTGGCAGTAGGCATCCACCATGAAAGAATCAGATTGGAAAGTATTTACAGCGATAAAAGATAAAGCGATTGAACAATATTGCACTGTAGCTCTTGAAGAAACACAAGAAGTTGTTTCTGACCATAAAAAGCATGTTCATGAAAGATACCTTTTCTTATATAAATTACTTCAAAATAGTAATAAAAAAATGGCTCTGCTTTTTGATGGTCATAGTAGATCGAAAGCTTGGATACAACTTATTGCTATTCGTAGCGAGGGACTCGCCGACGAAGTTCTATTATCTAAATTATCAGACGAATTTCGTGATGAAACAGACCCTGAAAAGCATGGCTGGTAAAAATGCCTAACAAGAAATTAAACAAGGACAAAAAACAGTTGGCTTTTTGTTCACTACGTTCACCTATTTTAGCCAACCATTTTTTGCCTGTTAATTAGGCGTTATATGCAAATGGGTTTCAGACTTTGAGTAGATTTATCAAATTTTTCATTCTTCCAATCTTTGGTATTTTGATTGGTATAGAACCCAAGTTATTTATTGTCCCTTTTGACTATATTTTTGATATTCATGGAACACACTTATCATTAGGAAGTTGGATATCCTTACTGTTATTAATTGTTATAGTTCTTTACGACTTATTACTACTTGGGTATTTTATAACACGCTATAAAACACGTAAAAAATTGGCTTTATTCACAGCAGTTTTATTGATTTTTCAGTTTGTTTTATCAGGCTGGGAATTGGGGTTTTGGCAGTAATTGCACATAACAAGTTGCTCAAACGGACGCATAACAGTTGGTTGCGCTTCGTTCCTCGCACATTTTAGCCAACTATTTTGCGCCGCTTAGCAAGGCGTTAGGTGGCACCACTTTTCTGTTTTAATTGTTAACCAACTTATGTGCTTTTAATATTGGTTTGGTGGTTTTTCTGTTTCGTGGAGTTTCGCCAAAGCATTTTGTAATTGTCGCGAATCATTGTCGAGAGTCCAGCAATAACATTTGTGTTGTGCGCTAAACACCTTTTGTGTAAATGGCTCAAAATTACTGTTTGGCATTTAGTCGTGGTGCGGTTATATTAACTTTATGAGTTTGCTTTAACTATTTGGTTTAATAATAAATTTAACCTAACAAGCAATTCAAACGGACAAAAAACAGTTGGCTGTTTTCACTTCGTTCAACATTTTAGCCAACTATTATTTGCCGCTTAATATGGGCGTTATACGAATCTCGATTATGGATGATGAAATCAAATTAATAATTTTAAATGAAGCCAATGTATCTATCGATAAGGTCAATGACAATTCAACTTTGTTAGGAGACTTAAAAATTGATGGGGATGATGCTTGGGAAATATTTGAACAATGTCATTCCAAATATCAACTTGATTTAACCAACTTTGACTTTAGTAAATACTTTAGAAACGAACCTTGTTTAAAAGGTTTAGTATATTTTTATCGTAAGCTTAAATATCGTGATGAGCACATTGCAGCTAATAAAAGCCCAATTACAGTTAAGTATTTAATTGCTGCATGTAAAAAAGGTAAGTGGTAAATTCGTATAACAAGACGTTTAAACGGACAAAAAACAGTTGGCTGTTTCACTCCGTTCACAATTTTAGCCAACAATTTTTTGCCGCTTAACGTGGCGTTAGGTGTAATCGCCACTTCGTTTTATTGTTTAAAGCATTTGCCAATTTAAGTAGGCGTTTGTACTTTCTAAATATGGTTTTGGAGTGTTTCGCCAAGCTCTACGTCATTTACGCCAATAT
>NZ_JACGVP010000095.1:0-461 GCF_014077275.1 Colwellia sp. BRX8-7
TTCACGGCCGACCACTTCTTAAATAGTTAATTTCTAAATTTATAAGTCAGATAGCAAACAACAAAAAGCCGAGGCTTTTAACCGTTAAGCCGATTAGCTCGAAGGTTCAAATCCTTCACGGCCGATCACTTCTTAAATAATTAATTTTCAAATTTATAAGTCAGATAGTTAACAATAAAAAGCCGAGGCTTTTAACCGTTAAGCCGATTAGCTCGAAGGTTTAAATCCTTCACGGCCGACCACTTCTTAAATAGTTAATTTCTAAATTTATAAGTCAGATAGCAAACAACAAAAAGCCGAGGCTTTTAACCGTTAAGCCGATTAACTCGAAGGTTCAAATCCTTCACGGCCAACCACTTCTTAAATAGTTAATTTCTAAATTTATAAGTCAGATAGCAAACAACAAAAAGCCGAGGCTTTTAACCGTTAAGCCGATTAGCTCGAAGGTTTAAATCCTTCAC
>NZ_JACGVP010000102.1:0-388 GCF_014077275.1 Colwellia sp. BRX8-7
TCCATCAGTGCATCGATATCATCGGGGTCGGTTAACTCAGCCGAAGCATCTTCTACTGGCTCAGGCTCAGGTTTTGGCGCTGCGGTGGCCATTGAATCCATCAGTGCATCGATATCATCGGGGTCAGTTAGCTCAGCCGAAGTATCTTCTACTGGCTCAGGCTCAGGTTTTGGCGCTGCGGCGGCCATTGAATCCATCAGTGCGTCGATATCATCGGGGTCAGTTAACTCAGCCGAAGCATCTTCTACTGACTCTGGCTCAGCTTTTGGCGCTGCGGCGGCCATTGAATCCATCAGTGCATCGATATCATCGGGGTCGGTTAACTCAGCCGAAGCATCTTCTACTGGCTCAGGCTCAGGTTTTGGCGCTGCGGTGGCCATTGAATCCA
>NZ_JACGVP010000051.1:0-2457 GCF_014077275.1 Colwellia sp. BRX8-7
AAACAATAAACACCGCACCACTTCGCCACCAAACTTTAATTGATAAACAATAACAAAAAATGATTACCGATCAACTAAATACAAAAGATTACCAAAACAAAGGAAGGAAAGTAAAAAACGCCGCTCCTTTGCATAAAAATATAAGCTAGCCAAACACTTTAAAAATAGAACAAGTGGTGCCTGCTAACGCCACGTTAAGCGGCAAAAAATTGTTGGCTAAAATTGTGAACGGAGTGAAACAGCCAACTGTTTTTTGTCCGTTTGAACGTCTTGTTATGTAGCATTTCTAGTTATACCACGAAATTTACCAGCGATGAATATTGCCACTAAAATAGATATTACAGTAAGAGGTAAATCAATAAACCATGTTGGAGAAATATATACAGTTTGCATGAGTAAAGAAACGATAAATGTAGCCACAACAGAGCTTATTACTTCTGTTAGTGAAAGGTGTAATAAAACATTAGATTCTTGTGCTTTAGCAAATAGAGTAAGAATAATTGAACCAACAAAAAATGAAGGTAATTTGAAATAAAGTAACAAGTCAATTCCTTCTTGCTTATCTAAATTATCTGCTCCAATTAACAAAGTGGTTAACGTACTCAATAAAGTGAGTGCCACAAAATGGAAAGCTGAAAATTTGATTATACGCGACCAGTTCAAAATGCTTCCTTGCTACATAACGCCACGTTAAGCGGCAAAAAATTGTTGGCTAAAATTGTGAACGGAGTGAAACAGCCAACTGTTTTTTGTCCGTTTGAACGTCTTGTTAGGTGAATTTTTATTATGACAAACCTACCACATCAGGCACTAATTTTGTAAACGATTCTCGCCAAGGCGTAAAAAGTTGAAGTGAGTTATTTGCAAATCCAATCTCAATTAGAGCAACGGGATTGTCGTCAAAGTAAAAATGTTGATGCTTTAACATTTGAATATTAGCCCATGGAATAATGTAACTTCCTTTAATTGAATCTGAAGTTAGAAGTATTTCTAATCCTGCTATCGAAGCACTTACCCACATAAAATATTGTTGGTCATCTATTAAACCAACTCCCTTCTCCCAATCTTTAAAAAGGTCTACATCTAAGTCTCTTTCTGTATGCCCGCCAGTCAGACAACCTATTGAGTTCATTTTTTTTAGGGACTTTTTATGTTTTATATTTGGCCTTAACAAAAAATAGACAACCAAAGAAAGTAAAAATAATCCGGTAAAATAAGTAATTGTGAATGAGTCGAAATATAAATTAACGCAATAAACTGCACTACAAGGTAAAACAAGTATGATGAATGATTTTTTAATTAAGCCTTTAATTAATGCTGTAATTAATACTTTTTTATACATAGCTTGAATTAAACTCCTATTCACCTAACGCCCCACTAAGAGGCAAATAATAGTTGGTTATAATAGAGAGCGTAGCGAACAAAACCAACTGTTATTTGTCCTGCTTGAGTGGCTTGTTATGTTTACAAAGCTCCACTATTTTTTCTTATATTTAATCGCAGAAATCGCAATTAAAACTGCCACAAATGCAACACCTACTGTCGCTATTGTAAGGCCTAAAGCGACACTTTGAATAGTTACATCTTCTGCATTATCATTAATAAAGAGTAATGTAGTTCTGAAAGCTAAAACACACAACATAACCAAATAAATGTATTTAAAGACAATAACCCAAACTTTTTTAAATACCTCCATATCGCTTAGTACTACTTTAGAGGGATTGTTCATCGAATATCCAATGTAAACATAACGCCCCATTAAGAGGCAAATAATAGTTGGCTAAAATAAGCGACGAAGGAGCAAATAGCCAACTGTTATTTGTCCTGCTTGAATGGCTTGTTATAAATACCTACTCAAATAGTGCAAAAATTCTTTTATCTGAATGTTGTAAATAGCCATATTTTAATTCTAATAAATGACCAGCTAAATCCATAGAATTAACGTTTGTATTTTGCCACGAACTCTCTTCTGACCAATGAACGGCGATACTTTTTAGCTTATCATCGTCAATAATTGATAACTCTTCTGAGAAGTTTATTGGCAATAACCAGAGGTTGTCACTTAAAGCAGAACCCGAACTTTTAAAGCAACTCAGTAAATCACTGATATGCTCTTTCTTAAAGTTACCTCCTCCCAGAATTGAGCCATCAAGAATTTCTTCAAAACTACTAACATCGCAATCTACATTTGCTGCGAAAAAGGTTACGTCCACACTCAATCCTTTTGGTATTTATAACGCCCAATTAAGCGGCGAATAATAGTTGGCTAAAATAGTGAGGAACGAACGACAGCCAACTGTTATTTGTCCGTTTGAATTGCTTGTTAGCAGATGCGTTAATTAAGAACACTTAAACCAACATACACATAAATAGTTAATTGATGGAAGTGAGAAACAATAAACACCGCACCACTTCGCCACCAAACTTTAATTGATAAACAATAACAAAAAATGATTA
>NZ_JACGVP010000122.1:0-294 GCF_014077275.1 Colwellia sp. BRX8-7
ATGAATAAAGTTAAGCAGGTTAAACAGATCATGCCACAACTTGCTTGTTGAGCAATTATAAAGGTTTTATCGCCACAACTTGCGTTATTGCTTGGCTATTATTACCCGCGTCTGAAATTGTTATCCCTTAAACATATCGATAAAAGATACTTTGCGGTAAAACAAAACAGTCTCCGCTGAATGAATAAAGTTAAGCAGGTTAAACAGATCATGCCACAACTTGCTTGTTGAGCAATTATAAAGGTTTTATCGCCACAACTTGCGTTATTGCTTGGCTATTATTACCCGCGTCTG
>NZ_JACGVP010000021.1:0-51818 GCF_014077275.1 Colwellia sp. BRX8-7
ATCGCTATTAAATAACGGTGTATAAATTGAAATAAAATACGCGCATGAAAAAACAAAAACATAATCAATGAGTGTTGCAAAGTACCTTTGATATAAAGCGGGAAGCTTTTTAGGAATAATGCTTTATTTTGTTTCTTTAGTAAATTCACCATCAAACGCTGGTTCTATTATAGTCATTTGTCATCCTTAATATTGAGACACATAACGCCCCGCTAAGGGGAGATTTATAGTTTGCTAAAATGTTGAACGGAGTGAAAACAGCAAACTGTAAATTTTCCCTCTTGAGCGCCTTGTTAGATAGCACTTGGATCGTGCTCAAAAACTTCATAGTGATTCCAGCGTAAAAATAACTGACCACTTTCTAAAAATAGGTCAGCATCATCACTAGAGGGATAACAAAAATCATCCCAATAATCACAGAATACAGACCAAGGTAGATTAAGTGCTGTATTTTGATCCCACAAAATAGTAACTCGTTGCGAACTGATTGCAAGTTGCTTTAACCAATCCTTCACGGGCTCATCAGCAACAGATGAATTATGTCTAGTTGCACCAGCAGGAAAGTGTGTAAGTCGAGACGCTGCTAATAGTTGGGCTGATTCAATATCATAAGGATGAAGCTCACAAAGAATATTATCAGGTAACTTATCATGTGAAGATTGTGTCCATCTCCAAGCTAAAGGAAAGTCTTCAAGATTCATATTCATACTACCTGTGCTTTCTAACGCCCCATTAAGAGGCAAATAATAGTTGGCTAAAATAAGCGACGAAGGAGCAAATAGCCAGCTGTTATTTGTCCTGCTTGAATGGCTTGTTATGTTTTCAATCGTACTCCCAAAGTTGTTCCTCTGATAAGTTAACACACTCACCATTTTTGTAACGGAAACCTTGTTGGTACGATGTAAAACTGCCTAAAAGGTGCTTCTTTCGGATTTCGATGATTACAACGAGAGAACTATCAGGATCTTCTTCGCACCAAGCAATTAATGGAAACTTTTTACCAAAGACAACATACTCTTCCGTAAGCATATCAGTTTTAAGTGCTTCCAATTCAGTCTCAGTTTTAGACTTTAACTCTTCCCTAACTCTAACTAATTCTTCCTTGATTAAATCTATCACCAAAACTCCGTGAAAACATAACGCCCACTTAAGCGGACAAAAATAGTTGGTTAAAATGTGAAGCGAAGCGGAACCTAACCAACTGTTTTTGTTCCGTTTGAAGTGCTTGTTAGGTAAACCTGTACCCGTAAGCTATCTTTGTGCATGCTTTTTAAATAATAAAAATCCAATTGTTAAACAATAAATAATTGGAATAACAAAGATTAACCCAAACCAAACCATAATTCCAAGTGACCAACCATCGACGATTTTAGCGCCGATAATTAAACCATGAATGTAGTCAAAAGCTTGTATGAATAAACTAGAAGTTAAAAACGTGATCAAATAAATTACAGCAAAGTAGATACTGCATTTTTTCATGTACCCGTTGATTCGAGAGCTATCCATGCTTTGGGTTACCTAACGCCTTGCTAAGCGGCGCAGAATAGTTGGCTAAAATGTGCGAGGAACGAAGCGCAGCCAACTGTTATGCGTCCGTTTGAGCAACTTGTTATGTGCTAAAACTCAAGAGCACGCTTAAATATACTACGCTTTGATTTACACTCTAAATACAAAATATTGCTCAGAGAAAATCCGCGGTTAGCGACGACTTCTGAAGCTCCCGTAAAACACAATGAATCATTGAAACTCCCCATACCACCGTATGCGCCTAAAGTGTGCGCGATACTTTTTTGAGGCTTACCTTTATAAAGTAATTCTAACGATTTTCGAAAATAGTTAGCCCAATGATCTTCATTGTAAGTTCGGAGTAATTCTAGAATCTCCTCTAATATATTTTGATACTCGGAATAATCAGTTTTCATCGAAACTCTAATGGCACATAACGCCTCACTAAGAGGCAAATAATAGTTGGTTAAAATTAGCGACGAAGGAGCAAAAACCAACTGTTATTTGTCCTTTTGAGTGACTTGTTAAGTTTCGTCTTCTCCGAGCCCACCGTCCCAGAAATCTCTATTTTCAGAGTACCAATTTACGTGTTTAGATAAACCGTCTAGATCAGGAAACACATTTGCACTATTAATACCGTAATGATTTAAATCAAAAAGTAAATCACGTACATAGCTTTTGGAAATGATGATTAATTCTAGTTCATCTTTTTTATCAAGACTTTTGTTAAGTGGAATAGTTGGATCACTATGCACCGTAAATACACCACCTTGCCTTGTTATTCTTGGCACGACTCCTTTAGGTTTAAATAAAGACACACCTTTATAAGTTTTCGGTTTAGTTTTTTCGGCTATTAAATACCAATTGGGTTTATAACAATAAATATGAGCATCAGTATCATGCTCATGTGTTGAAGCAAAATATGCGGCAATGAGTGGATTATAACTCCAATCCAGTAATCGAGTTGCTAACCCGTGGTGCTGTGCGATAGCAATCCAATCCCAATCATTATCTGGAACTGAATTTAAAAATTCGACTGCACGCCTTTTCCAAGAGTCTAAGATATTTAAATCATCTGAGTCCGAATATGGAAGTCTCCCAGCTTTTGGTGATAACTCCCAACTTGGATCTACATGACCTCGAAAAACCCACTTGTTCGATTTCTTAAATCTCTGCAGGACAGTATGCAATTCACCAAAAGAATTTACCCGATGCTCTCTCATAGCTTTCCTAGAAACTTAACGCCACGTTAAGCGGCAAAAAATTGTTGGCTAAAATTGTGAACGGAGTGAAACAGCCAACTGTTTTTTGTCCGTTTGAACGTCTTGTTAGGTGACTGATATTACACCAAAATATATAGCGAACACAAAAACCATTAGTACAGCAAACACTACCCATCTTGGAACTTTTGTAACTGAACCACCAACTAAGTAATGCTGTTTAGGATTTCTATCGATATCATCTAATAGATCAGCTTTTTCTTTTGTAGAAATACTATCCACTTGTTTGTTCGCTTTTCGTGATGCCATTGAAAGCCAAAGGAGAAAAATGCCAACAGCAATAACAACAATACTCTCAATCACGCAAAGTCACCTAACGCCTAAATAACAGGCTAAGTAATGGTTGGCTAAAATTGTGTAGCGAAGCGAAACGTAGCCAACTGTTACGTGTCCTTGTTGATTTTCTTGTTAGGTATTCTTACGCCTGTAGAAGCAAAAAAATACTGACGAGACTATACATGGTAATGAAATAAAAAGAAAAACATCTAACTCAAATTCTAATTTCCACTCTCTTACCATGACAAATAGAGCAAGGAATATAGTAATAACAATACCGTTAACCACACCATAGAGAAAAGTTAAAAGCTTAGATTTAAAGAAGTACTCATAGTATTTATTTTCGAAAGAGTATTTTGATAAAAAGTAATTGATAAAAGCCGCAGGTAAGGATAAAACAGAACCAAAAATAATGGCAAGTGCATACATTAATGTTGCAGCTAAAAGGCTAGAGTTAGAATAATACTCAGGATTAAATAGATTTTTTCCGCCAAGAATAGGTATTGATATTAGAGAAGTAAAACTCCCTAAAAGCATAAAGATTAAAATACTATGCTTTAAAATGTGCTTCCTGCTCATTTGAATACCTAACGCCTAATTAACAGGCAAAAAATGGTTGGCTAAAATAGGTGAACGTAGTGAACAAAAAGCCAACTGTTTTTTGTCCTTGTTGAATTTCTTGTTATGTTTAACTATCAACTGACTCTTGATTTGTTTGCTTTTTACTTAATAAACTAATGAGTTTAACTTGAGAGTCAGCTATGGATTTTTGAGACCCTGCAATATCTGTAATACGGTTAAGTAATTTAACAGCAAAGACGATAAACCCAACTACAATTGCAAGTTGAAAAATGATGGCTAAAAAAGCTACTCCTGCGAACATATACGATCCTTATTTAGTGAGTAAAACATAACGCCTCACTAAGAGGCAAATAATGGTTGGCTAAAATAGACGACGAAGGAGTAAATAGCCAACTGTTATTTGTCCTTTTGAGTGCCTTGTTAGGTGGCAGTACCCTTTTCAATTTCTTCTTTGTCTTGCTCTGAAATATTTACCCAATCAACTTCTGAACCCAAGCTTATTGAGTAATATACATTATCAGAGTTACAAGTATTTAATATATGGAAAAACCATTCAGGATATGACCATTTGACACGGCTTGTTGACTTGAAAGCACCCAACTTATTATCCCATGAGATCCCAACACCTTCACGATATATATGCTGATATCCAGAGCGACCACCACTTTCTAATGCGAGAATCAACTCTCCACTTTTGAGAACTTCAACTCTACTTATTATCTCATCATGCTCAGCCATCATGCCACCTAACGCCCAAATAACAGGCTAAGTAATGGTTGGCTAAAATTGTGTAGCGAAGCGAAACGTAGCCAACTGTTACGTGTCCTTGTTGATTTACTTGTTAGGTGCATTATACACCAAGCCTTTCAATAAGCTTTTGAATTGATCGCTCAGGTGATTCACCAGCAGTATCAATTGAGATTATTTCCGAATCCCAAGGGTGATACTCTCTTGCCTTTACACTTTCCCACGATGGTAAAGCCAAACCCTTCACAGGAGAATCACGGTTCTCCACTCTAATTTTATGCTCAATTTTATTAGAACAACTAATTTCGATATTAACGTATTGTGCACCAGAATTAATAGCAGTTTGCTCCCATTCAACTCTAGATTCAGGAACAGAGTTACATGAGTCGCCAACCACATTTAGCCCTTGTATTAAGTTATCTGAAGCTAACCTATAAGCTATTTGATAACCTTCAGCATAAACCTCTAAACCACAGATATCCTTTAGGGATTGCTCAATAGTATCAACTCGTAAATACGACGTTCCAAGGTGTTTACTTAAAAGTGCCGCTAAAGTACTTTTTCCAGTCCCCGGCAATCCTGAAAAAATATAAAGTGTTGCCATACTAGATTTGCACCTAACGCCCCATTAAGAGGCAAATAATGGTTGGCTAAAATAAGCGACGAAGGAGCAAATAGCCAACTGTTATTTGTCCTGCTTGAATGGCTTGTTATGTGCTAGTTCTCAATTTTAAGTGCCAAATCCTGTAACTTAACACGGCTACTATTATTTAATTTTTCAAAATTCTCTCTAATATTATCTTTTTCGTCTTCGGTAAATAATAGTAAAAATTCTTTTTTATAATCAGCGCCTAATTCTTTACACATCTTTCTATCTTTAATGCTTTCATACATATCAATGCATGGAAAAACCATAAAAGAGGCCATATTCACTATTAATAAAGCCTTTGGTAACACTTCTAACGCCCTATTGAAACTATGCCCATTAGATAGAGTGACGTAGGTTAAAGTCGTTAATGTAATAACATTCATTAATAACGTACCAATAAACGTCCATGGAAATTTTGTTATTAATTTTTGAATATCCAAACCATGACACTCCGAAAGCACATAACAGCTTATTAGACCGAAAAACTAAGCAATATATAACACTTAGCATTCCTTGTTTATTTACAGTTACAATTACCATACTTTACAACATAATAACAACACTAACATTTTATTATTATTAAATATTTCAAAAGGTGCAACGCCGAATCTTTCGGTATATTGGCAAAAGAACCGATTACCAGCTAAACTGTATATAACAACAGTAAATGGATTTTATATTATGGACGCTAAATCGCCTTTTTTAATGAGTATCGAAGAGCATATGCGTAACTTAAGATACGCGAAAAGAACCATAGAAACCTATATTCATTGGATAAAGTATTTTATAAATTACTCAAATAAAACTCACCCTGCACTCATGGGGGATATCGAAGTTGAGAGATTTCTCAGTTATTTAGTTAATCAACAAAACGTTTCAACAGCTACCCAGTCACTTGCACTCAATGCATTAGCTTTTTTATACAAAGAAATTTTAAAAAACGAATTAAGTTTAAAGCTAAACTTTAACTTAAGCCGCCGGCCTAGAAAATTACCTGATGTGCTTACACCCACAGAAGTAATGAAACTTCTATCAAAAATACCCTCACAACATCATTTATTAGTAAGCCTCCTATATGGTAGTGGTTTAAGGCTAATGGAAGCTATTCGCTTAAGGGTACAAGATATAGACTTTAATTATCACTGTATTGCAGTTTGGAACGGTAAAGGGAACAAACATCGTCGAGTTACCCTCGCCACTGAGCTTATACCTGAACTGTACCGCCAAATTCAAAGGACCAATAAATATCATACTAGTGATATTGAAAATATTGACTATAAAGGTGTCTGGATACCAAATGCTCTTAATCGCAAATACCCCAATGCCGCAAAAGAGTTCAAGTGGCAATATTTATTTCCTTCTGCTCGATTAAGTATTGAACCAGAATTCAAATATCTTAGTCGGCATCACCTCAATGAAAGTAGTATTCAAAAGTCAGTTAAAAAAGCAGCAAATCAATTGAAGTTAAATAAGATAATAACTTGTCATACTTTAAGGCATTCATTTGCTACGCATTTATTGCAAAGAGGGGCTGATATAAGAACAGTTCAAGAACAACTAGGGCACAGCGATTTACGTACAACTCAAATTTATACCCATGTACTTGAGCATGGCGCGAACGGTGTTCGAAGCCCTTTATCTGACTTGCTTTAGAACATAATAATGATATTTAAATATCATTATTAGTACGTAGAGCCTCAGCCCATAATTTTAACCATTGGTGAGCCTCATTTTTCTCTGGAAAATCACGTTTACTATTAACCACTTCTAATAAGGTATTAAAAGCCTCTTTTTCTCGATTAAGCGCTTTGAGGGTTAACGCTAAATGATATTTAATTTCAATTTTAGAGTAATCTAGTGCAAGCGCTTGGCGAAATAGTGGCAGTGCTTTATCAAACTCTTGAGTATGATAATAAATCCAGCCAAGTGTATCGAGCGAATCAGGGTGGTTTTTAGTAATAGCTAAAGACGCTAAACTATGCTTTTCTGCCTCATCATACAAGGCTAAATTCAAAGCAGCAAACGCCGCATTATTATGTAATACGGCTTGTTGTGCATATTTAGTTAACAACAAAATATAAATATCGTAAGCTTTTTTCCACTGCTCATTAATCATATAAATTTCTGCTAGCGAAGAATTCATTAAAAAATTCATCGGCTCTTTGTTCAAATACTTTGTCAATAGCTGAGTTGCTTTGCTATTTCGTTTTTGTGCTTGATAGACCAGACTTAAACCAACGACAATATTGTCATGATATTCATCTTGAGGTGGTGTTAATGCTAATGTCTTTTTATAACTCTTTTCGGCATTATCATATTGGCCAGACAAATAATAAGAATGCGCCAAAATCATCTGTAATTTAGTTGAATAACTTTCTAAAAAATCATTAGCAAGTTTAATCGCTTCAAGAGGTTTTTTCTGTTGATTCAAAAACTGACTTGCCGCCACTAACGGTATCTGCTTATTTTCAGACCAGGCGATAGACTTTTTATAGGCTTCAAGGGCATCATCTGGTTTATTATTTGCTTGGTAAAATTGGGCTATATAAAAATAGACCTTCCCTTTATCACCATCAAATTTTATAGCATTGTTGAAGCTTTGCAGTGCTTTGTCAAAATTGTTTTGTTGCTGATAGTAATTGCCTAGTAATACAAATAAATCAGCCGTTTTTTCATGATTCGATAAATAACTTTCTATTATTTCTATTGCTTCGACGGGTTCGCCTGCCGCCATGTAGCTAAAAGACAATTGTTTAAGTAAGTCTTTATTATTGGGATCTATATTATTAGCCCTCTTAAACCAAACGATTGACTCTTTAAATTGCCTAGTTTGAGTATAATTCTTCCCTAAAGCGCTAATGAGTTCTTTATTATTTTCTTGTTTTAAAAGTGCTTGCTCTAATAATTCAAACGATGCTTTTATTTTGCCCGTCGTAAGTAGTGTTTCTGCCAAACTAATCAGTGATTTAATGTGTAAAGCGTCAATACTAAGAGCATGTTCGAATGCTTGTTTTGCTTTATTATAATCACCCACTATTTGATAAATAAAACCGAGATGATGAAGGAACTCTTTATTATCTGGTTGTGCTTTAACTAATTTTTCAGCAAGCGCTACCGCTTTAGTCATTTGCCCTGACTTTACATAGGCTTGCACCAATAAAAAACTAATGGTTGACTGATACTCCGATGAAGAGTTGATTGAAAGCAAGGTATCTATGGCCTGTTGATACGCCCCCATATCAATACTATTTTTTGCTAACTGTTGCGAGGCAATCGATGAGTCAGGTAGTAATTCAATAACTTTTTGAAAGTAAAAGTTTGCTTTCTCATATTGCTTAAGCTCAGTACTAACTAACCCTAAAAGAGAGATAACTTTGGGGTTGTTTTCTTTTTGTAAATTGGCTTTATTCAATACTGACAATGCCGCAGTAAAGTTTTTCATGGCGATGTGAATTGTCGCTGAGAAGGTCATTGCTTTAATATTAAAGCGATCAATATTTAAATAATTTTTAATATATTGATCAGCTGCTTCATAATTATTTTGCTGAAAAGCCACAACACTGGCCAAATAATAATAACTAGGGTTATTATCCAAGGTATCATTGTCAAGCGTTGACAATGATTCACTTAATTTTGAAAGTTTTTCCCTAGCATTTGAATTTTCGTCTTCTCTGGTTTCAATCATTGCTGATAAAAACATGGCCTTAGGTTCATTGGGCACAAGTTGAAGCACCGTCAAAATATCTTTTTTTGCGCTCTCGTATTCAATAAACTCTATATATAAACTAGCGCGTAAAATAAGTGCCTGAATATGATTAGGGTTTTCTAATAAAGCGTTATTTATAGCTTTAAAAGCAATATCTAATTCAGCTATATTTTGGTGGATACTCGCTTTTAATATCCAAGCATTCACTGGAGGAAAAAAACCGCTGAGTACATCATCAACATATGTTTGTGCTTCATCATAGCGATAATAATTTAAAGCCACCTGCGCTAAACCTAATTTTGCATCGGTATTAGCCGCATTAAGTAATAACGCTTGTTGGTAATTTTCTGCTGACAATGTTAACTGTCGCAAGCCTAGTTGTGCATGGCCTCGCAAAACAAAAATTTTGGCGGCGAGTATTTCATCTTGCACCTGTTTGTCTAGGTGATTGATGGTGTCATGGTATTTACCTTGTAGTAAATAAGCTTCCGCAAACAGCAAGAATGTTCGGTTTTTGTCTGCCCCTAAATTTTCAGCCAAATTGAGTTCAACTTCAGCAGTAGCCCCTTTGCCAAAAGCAATAAGTACCTCAGCCATTAAAAGCCTTGCCGCCAAGTTATTGGGTTCATTTTGGGTTAAGTTTTTAAGATGAATGAGCGCTTCATTATGGCGGTTATCTTTAAAAGCGATATTAGCTTGTTCAAGCACATTTTTATCATTCCCCAGAGCAACTTGCTGAAAAGTTATTAAAAATAAAAATAAAAATATTTTGGGTATAAAAACGTGACGCACCATTAACTTCTCGAACAATTTAAAAGACAAGGCTGATTGTGCTTTTTATCAGTAAACATTTCAATATAAAACCATTATCTACTCGTTAATAAGATGAATATTGCGCTATAATCTTTTCATGAAGAAGCAATTTATCAGCTTAACTATATTGCTCAAGCATAATACACTGTCAGGATATTTTACAATACTCTAGAGAAATAGGATAAAACTGGGCCCTAACGCCTACATCACCTTGTTTTAAATCTATATTTTTTTTACGGCTTAGTTATTGCATTGATTGTAAGCATCATCTACAAGATTTATCATATAATTTGGAAGTTAAGAATGACAATTTTCCGTTGTATTAAAAAACACACAACAAAGCTAATGATAATATCATCACTAGCTTTAGTTTCATTTAATAGCTTTGCTGGCTATACCCAAGTATCTGCATTAATAACTGGGTATAATGAATGTAATTACTATCTCCCAAATGCTGAATCTGAATGCGTAATATCTGTGGAAGATGGTACTAATGGTACACAGTATCTATCTAATATTATTGCCAAGTTTGATATTAATGATGAAGATTCTAGTGAATCAATATTAAATAATTCCACATATTCTGAATATGCCCCATATAAGGACGACGTGGCAAAAGAAGATTGGGCGTTTTCTATTCCTGAAGAGACAAAAGAATACACAAAAGGTACTTGGACTTTCAACGAAGGCGTATATAAGTATCCGGATATACGTTTTTGGGTAGCAAAAGCAAGTAATGACTTCCGCTTGCATTGGCTAATTGAAGATAATAATTTAAATAACTCTACTTGTAATGCTGTTAATGATGCTAAAAATAATGAAGCTGCAGATGGCACAAACTTAAATTATGCTTGTATGAACTTAGCTGCATCAGTAACCAGTGGCGATTGGGTTACTCCCCTTAATTCTAATAATGGAAAGAATTTTGGCTTGTCACACATTACCTTTTTTGGTGGCTTATGTGACAAAGTGACTGGCTGTGCAGGCGACTCAACTACTTCTGTACCAGAGCCTGCTAGTTTAGCAATCTTAGCTCTAGGTTTATTAGGATTAGGTGCTCGTCGTAAGCAACGAATTAAAACAAAAATCTCTACTAGTAACTAATTAACGTTAGTTATTAAACTGTTATTACTAACTTGCCGATATTACCATTATCCAACATACGTTGATGGGCTTTATCGGCATTTTCCCATTGGTAACAAGTATCAATAACTGGTAATAACTGCCCTGCGCAAAGTAACTTGCCAAAGTCTTCTTTGAAGTTAGCCACTAATTCAGCTTTATAATCATTGCTCCTGTTTCGTAATGTTGAAGCTGTAATAGTGACTCGCTTTGAAAGCATCTTGCCTATGTCAATTTTTTCGCAGTAGCGGCCTTGTAAAATAGACAGAATAACAATGTGACCATCCACTGCGGCGACATTGATATTTCTCTGTAAGTAATCTCCACCCACCACATCAATAATGACATTAAAGCCATCGGGAACGTTTGCTTTTTTCCATTGTTCAAAAGAATTTTGATGGTAGTTAATCGCAACATCTGCACCTAATTTTAAACACGCTTGGCATTTTTCTTCACTGCCAGCGGTTACAACAACAAAACAGTCTTTCGCTTTGGCAAGTGTAATAGCAGCACAGCCAACACCACTCGCACCAGCATGTATCAACACTGATTGCTTAGGTTGTAACTGGGCAATTGAGAATAGACTTTGGTAGGCCGTTAGAAACGTTTCTGCACAAGCTGCACCTTGTTCAAAAGTAAAGGTAGCAGGCAGATAAAATAACTGGCTAGACTTTATAACAACATATTCTGCGTAACCACCGCCAGCAACCAAACCAAAAACTTTGTCATTAATTTTCCAGTTATTTACCGCACTACCACAAGCAACAATTTCACCACAAACCTCCAGTCCTAAAATAGTAGACTCGCCTTTAGGGGCGGGGTAATTTCCTTGTCGCTGCAAAATATCGGCTCGGTTCACGCCAATAGCTTTTACACGAATTAAGCATTCATCTGCCGAAAACTCAGGTACGGGTGTTTCAGCAAAAGTTAACTGCTCATCGGTTGTAACGTTAATATATTTCAAGAAAACCTCTAAATTGTAAACGCTTGTTCGTTTTACGGGTAATTATCTAAACAGTAGATTAGCTAATCGCGAAAAAGTTATGTTGTTGCCATTTAACTTGTTTTTTCTCCATACTTACCACTTCAGCTTCTGGTGGTCCGTACGCCAGCCATGCTAACATTTTATCTACGTCTTTTTCTTCACCGCATATTAAAATTTCTACATCCCCATCATCCAAATTTTTTGCATAACCACTTAAACCATAATCAATAGCGACTTGTTGGCTAGACGCACGAAAATAAACCCCTTGTACTTTTCCGCTAACATGGGCGATATAACTAACATTCATACTTATTGTTCCTTAACGTAGACTGAAATAACTTAACGTGAAGATTGCACCCGAGCTTGGCATTGACTACACTCTGCGCAATTTCATTTACCAATTCATTAAGTATAGTCACATGTCAGCAAGAATTTATTTAAAAGTAAGCCGAGAGAAGTCTTTATTACGAAAACATCCTTGGATATTTTCTCAAGCGATTAATAAAATCAAGGGAAATCCGATGTTAGGCGATACCGTTGATGTCTTTGATCACAAGGAAAAATGGCTTGCTCGCGGTGCTTACTCGCCAGAATCACAGATTCGAGTTAGAGTTTGGAGCTTTAATGAAAATGAAGAAATTGACAGTGAATTTTTTCGTAAAAAATTAATAAGTGCTCAATCTCGACGTGAATGGTTTATCGAACAAGGCGGTTTAACCGGTTATCGTTTAATTGCTGGTGAATCTGACGGTTTACCCGGTATAACTATTGATAAATACGATAACTTAATTGTTTGCCAACTATTAAGTGCCGGTGCCGACTTTCAACGTTATACCTTAGTTGAAGTGATTAAAGAGCTCTATCCTCAATGTAGCATCTACGAACGCTCTGATGTTGACGTACGTAAAAAAGAAGGATTAGAGCCAATCACAGGTTGGTTAACAGAGCCACTTGAGTCAACCGCATGTGTGATTAAAGAGCATGGTTTATCGATTAATGTTGATATCGCAAAAGGCCATAAAACAGGTTTTTATTTAGATCAACGTGATTCTCGTGTGACTGCAGGTCGATATGCTAAAAATAAATCAGTCCTTAATTGTTTTTCTTATACCGGAACATTCGCCTTACATTGTGCAGCAAATGACGCTAAAGAAGTCATCAATGTTGATGTTTCTCAATCGGCACTCGACTTAGCCGAAGAAAATATTGCCCTTAATAACCTGCAAGACAAGAATGTTTCTTTTGTTAAAGCCGATGTATTTAAGTTACTCAGACAATATCGCGAAGAAAAACGTCAGTTTGATATGATAATTTTAGACCCACCTAAATTTGTTGAATCAAAAGCACAACTAACCGGTGCATGTCGTGGTTACAAAGACATTAATATGCTTGCTATGCAATTACTCAAGCCAAACGGTATATTACTGACCTTTTCTTGCTCTGGTTTAATGGAAGCAAGCCTATTTCAAAAAGTAGTTGCTGATGCCGCTCTTGATGCTCGTCGCGAGGTTCACTTTGTTGAGCGCTTGCAACAAGCTGGTGATCATCCAATATCGAGTAATTACCCAGAAGGTTATTATTTGAAAGGCTTAGTCTGCCAAGTAAGTTAGCTCACTTTTTGTGACTGTCTTAAAATAAAAAACGAGCACTTAGTGCTCGTTTTTTATTAGTTTGTTTATTGCCTAGTTAATGCTCAGTCTTTAATCTATCTCGGCAATATTAATTCCAATTAAAAAGCACTCTTCACCCTCTTCGGTGACGCGTACTATTTTCCCTGAAACTTCCAACGGTTGAACATTGCTGCTCGCAGACCGCACACTAACTTTAACATGGGTATTAAGCTCTAAAGGATGCGTCATTTCAATCGCCATACCAGTCGCACTTAAGTCTCGACAAGTCGCTAATATTTGACTGTTCGCTTCATCGTCGATAATGGTCACGGTTACATCACTATTTAACATCATCCGATAGAAATCTCGTTTATCATCAAAGTTAACCATTACTACTCCATATTATTATTTAAATTTTTATTGTCTCTTTTATACCCATTGTAGTGTTTAGTGTCAAATCTCAAACTTGAATTGTTGATTAAATCGACTTAATCTGCTGAAATTTCTTTCAAATGATTTAAAATTCGCTTTGCAGAGACCGGATAAGCTGTCTTTAAATTTTGCGCAAATATCGAAACACGAAATTCTTCTATCATCCAGCGAACCGCTAAAATGTCATCAACAATAGGCTTGCCTTTGCTCTGTTTGGCAAGCAACGCTAAATAAACATCATTTACTTTCGCAACCTCTAACATTTTCAATCGGTCTTGGTTGGGATCAACCGGCAGCTTTTCCATACGTCTTAACATCGCTTGTAAGTAACGCGCAATATCTTCTAATCGTTGATGACCAGAAGCGGTCACAAAACCTTTGAACACCAGTAAGCCAAGTTGTTCTTTAATGTCGGCTTGTGCTTGAATAACCTCTAAAGACATTCGACCCTTTAGTTTTTTCCCTATTTCATGGGTTAAGGTTAATACTTTTTCTACTTTTAATGCTGACACGAGCACACAGTCGGCAAGTTCAGCACGAACATGGTCTTTAGCTTTTTCAAAATCATTTTGGTTACGTGGTATGTCGCCATGCTCTTTCACCAAGTGCTGGCAAGCAGCAAGTATACAATCGTCTAATAAATCAGGTATTGAACCAAAAGGGTTAAAATATAGGCTTAACTTAGCTTTATTAGGCAATTTTTGTTGTAGATATTTAACTGGAGAAGGTATGTTTAATAAAATTAAACGACTCACACCATTAACCATCGCTTGCTCAGCAAGACTTTCTTGTTCAAATAATTCTATAGCAACCGTTTTATTTTTATCAACTAAGGCTGGAAAAGCTTTTATGGTGATATTAGCAATATTTTTTTCATAGCCTTTGGGGATGTTGTTGAAATCCCAGCTAGTAATTTGTTCACGTTCTATTCCTTTATCAGCCACTTTCTTAATTGATGCTTTTACTTTTCCTTGCAAAGAGGCTTTTAACTGTTCAAGTTTCCGGCTTTGATTAATAAGCACTCCTTTTTCGTCAATCACCTTAAAATTCATCGTTAGGTGAATGGGCAATTCAACATCTTGCCAAATATCTTCGGGTAAACGCACCCCCGTCATTCTTAATAAATGTTTTTCAACAGCGGCAACTAACTTACCGTCCTCCTCACTAATCGCTGACAAACAAGCTTCTGCGTAGTTAGGAGCCGGCACAAAATTTCTTCGTGAAGATTTAGGTAAGCCTTTGATCAAGGCAATAATAAGTTCTAGTCGCAACGCTGGAATTAACCAATCAAAATCACGATTTTCAATTTGATTCAAAATACCTACAGGAATATGTAAGCTTATCCCATCATCTATATCGCCAGGGGTAAAATGATAACTTAACGGCAAGGTCAAATTACCTTGATGCCAAACATCAGGATAATCGTTGGCCGATAATACTTTAGCCGTTTCGTTTAATAAAAAGGCTTCGGTAAAATTAAGTAACTGTGCATTTTTTTGTTTAGACTTTTTCCACCATGACAAAAAACTACGTTGGCAAATAATGGTTTCTGGTAACTTTTCATCATAGAACTCAACTAAACGTTCTTCATCTACTAAAAAGTCTTTACGGCGAGCTTTTTGCTCTAACTTCTCAATGCTCGCAACTAGTTGGTGATTTTGCTGATAAAATTTTTCATTAAGGGTGCTATCACCATTGACTAATGCTTCACGAATAAATATCTCACGGCAGGTATGAGGTTCAATATGATTGAAGCTGATCTTTCTTTTCGCAACTATGGTCAGGCCATATAGCATCACTTGTTCAAAAGCCATTACCGCACCTTGCTTTTTCTCCCAGTGCGGTTCGCTATAATTGCGCTTAATAAGATGTTCAGCTAAAGGCTCTATCCATTGTGGGTCTATCTTTGCGACCATACGGGCAAACAAACGGCTGGTTTCAACCAATTCAGTTGCCATTATCCACTTAGGTGATTTCTTTGCGACACCCGACCCCGGAAATATGAAGAATCGGCTATTGCGTGCACCTTTATATTCTCTGTTTTCGTCAAGTTGCCCTAAATGACTGAGTAAACCTGACAGAATAGCTTGGTGAATAATATTGTTATTATTACTTTCTACTGGCTCAGTTTTTTTACTTACATCGGTATTATTAGCATCTAACGATGGTGGAGTATATTCAACTCCGCTCATTGGAATGTTTAAATCGCGCAGTGTATGTTTAAGCTGACTAAAGATGTCTTGCCATTCACGAATACGCATATAAGCTAAAAACTCTTTTTTACACATATTTCGAAATTGGTTATTAGTCAGCGCTTTTTGTTGCTGTTGAATGTAGTGCCACAAATTAAGCAAGCTAATAAAGTCAGACTCTTTGTCTTTAAAGCGATTATGTTTTTCATCTGCCGCTTGCTGTTTTTCATGGGGACGTTCACGCGGATCTTGAATACTTACCGCACTAACAATAATAAAAATTTGCTCAATACAGCCTAAATCAATAGCAGACAGAATCATTTTTGATAAACGTGGATCGGTGGGGAATTTTGCTAACATCCGTCCCGCTTTGGTTAATACCACTTTGTTTTGCTGTTTTTCTATCGCCGCTAATTCTTCAAGTAATGAAACACCGTCATTAATATTACGACTGTCCGGTGGCTGAACAAAAGGAAAGTCACTGATTTCGCCGAGATCAAGCGCCAGCATTTGTAAAATAACTGTCGCTAAATTAGTACGCAATATTTCAGGATCAGTAAATTCAGGGCGACCAAGAAAGTCCTCTTCACTGTATAAACGTAAACATACACCCGCTGAAACACGACCACAACGCCCTGCTCTTTGATTAGCACTGGCTTGAGAAATAGCTTCTATAGGCAAACGCTGTACTTTAGTGCGGTAACTGTAACGAGAAATACGCGCGGTACCCGGGTCAATAACATATTTGATACCTGGTACGGTTAAGCTGGTTTCTGCAACGTTAGTGGCGAGCACAATATTACGGCCACTGTGTGGTTTAAAAATTCTATTTTGTTCTTGTACCGTTAACCGTGAATATAAAGGCAACACTTGGGTGTGTCGTAAATTTGCTCTTTCTAAGGCTAATGCGGCGTCTCGTATTTCGCGCTCGCCATTAAGAAAAATAAGAATATCGCCTTGGCTGATATGACCAAGTTCGTCAACGGCTTGCAAAATACCACTAATGATATCGTTACTACTTACTTCTTCTGTTTCATCATTATTGTCGCCATTAAGCGGACGATAGAGGATTTCAACAGGGAATGTTCGCCCCGAGACTTCAATAATAGGCGCGGGTTTGCCGTCTGCTGAAGCAAAATGCTGTGAAAATCTTTCTGGGTCGATGGTTGCCGAAGTAATAATGATTTTTAAATCAGGACGTTTAGGTAATATTTCGCGTAAATACCCCAATAAAAAGTCTATATTTAAACTACGCTCATGTGCTTCATCAATAATAATCGTATCGTATTTTCGCAGTAAACGGTCATGTTGCATTTCTGCCAATAAAATACCGTCGGTCATTAATTTTATATAGCTATTTTCACTCACTAAGTCATTAAAACGGACTTTATAACCAACCGCGTCGCCTAATGTTGTCGATAATTCATCAGCAATACGTGTAGCAACTGTTCGCGCCGCAATACGACGTGGCTGAGTATGACCAATCATGCCGTCAATACCACGACCTAAAGCAAGACATATTTTTGGAATTTGAGTCGTTTTGCCCGAGCCTGTTTCACCCGCAATAATAATCACTTGGTTTTCAGTTATCGCTTTAGCGATAACGTCAGAATTTTGTGATACCGGCAAATCTTCTGGATAGCTGATTTTTGGAACATTCTGAATTTTACGCTGCTTTTTTTCGATTGACTCATCAATATGAGCAGAAATTTGACTGAGTGATTTTTGCTTTTTGTCACTATCAGTGATTTTCCTACTCGACATTAAGCGCTTTTTCAAACGAAACTGATCAGATTTAAAACACAATCCAAGGCGGCTAAAAAGCTTATCAATGTTAATAACTTGGCTGCGCTGAGATTCAGAAGAGGTAGTAATAGATTTTTCAGAAGACAAGGTTGACCCAAACAAAATAGCAAAAAATAATTTTACCAGCTTTATTAAGTCTGTACCACTTCAATCAAGTGGTACAAATAGACAGTGTGAAATTAACTCAGCTGGCTAAGGTTTAAAGGTACTTCGAGTATATTGATCAATACCGTATAGAACATCATTACGACATATAGTACCCAGTAAAATACCATCTTCGTCTACCACTGGATAAACTTTAGGTTTATTCTGTAACATGCTTTGCGCAAGTTCTATGACACTGTCAGAGGGTTTAACTGATAATACTTCTTTGCGCATCAATGCGGCAACATCACTCACATGTTCATTATGATAAATAGTCTGTAGCATTGTTGCTAAAACATCACTTTCAGAGAGAAAACCAATAACACGATTATTACCATCGATCACTGGACCACCAATTTGCTTTGTTTTTAAAAAGCGCAACGCCGCCTCTTCAACCACCATTTCTGAAGTAAAAGTAACTGGATAGTGGTTCATATAGTCTTTTACTTGGATACTCAACATAGTTATTACCTCACTAAAATCAAAAATAAAATGCCCAACCAATAAAAATAACTGTAGACGCTTTTATTTAATAAATCATGAATTTAGTGAAAATAATTTTTTTATTTTTAATAAACATAGCTTGATTAAAGTAAAGACAGTAAAACGGGATCCGGAGAATTTTTTATGGTGTTTGTTAAAGCATGATAGGAAAGCGAAAATTGTTTTCGTAAATGTGATTTTAAATGAGGTTTTACCGCGTTAGGTCTTATCGCTTTAAGCAAACAAAATAGCGCTAAAGCATGCACTGTTTCATTTTCTGGCAATGCCGACTGACGGTTTGCATTAGGATTATTACACGAGCCGCAGCCGCCTCTAAATTGATAAGCTGTGTTACTAAATATAATACCAAAGCCCATAAAACAAGCGATAACATCAACGGCTTGAGGAATAAACTCTTTGCCACCTGGTGGTAAACTAGCTTGTTGAACAATCAGGATATTCGCAAGGTTTTGTACAATCGATGAAATAAGATCTTGTGGCTGATTAACTTGATTTTCGCCATAAGAAAGCATGATCGGCTGTTGTTGGAGCTTCGCTGTATCTTCTTCACTTAATTTAGCAAAGGGCGTATTTTCACCACGACAATGGTCAACCATATTAAACGGTGGAATGGTTATTTGCTGAGTACCCGCAAAAAACTGCTCTGGTGTGATCAATATAATGGGCCACTGCTGCATACCAGCATAGGTGGTTGTTTGTTTAAAAATACTCAGTGCCATTTCATGAACACTAGTTACACTACCTTGATAAAATTGATTATTAGGTAATACAAGCTGACTATTGTTTTTAAACTCTGCAACATCAAAATGTGTAAGCGCCCAAGAAAAAGTATCGAGGATCCATTGATGACTATCTTGATCAATGGCATCACTTACATCAATTTTACTCGCCGGTTTTATAATATTTAATAGTTTAGCTAGCATAACCAATAATTACTCAGTAAGTTGCGGTTCATCAGTTGTTTGAACAGCCGCTTCTTTTCCTTCTAAAAGTGCTCGTTCAGCTTTTGAAACATAACGGGGCTTGTTGCTGGTATGTAATTTAGCATTGGCTTTTTTCTGCTTACTTTTTAATGCGGCATTTATTTTTTTCTTACGATTCATTTTATTTTTCTATATTTAAATTTATACAGCGTTATTTAAACGCACAGACCCTATCATTAAAATAGGCATTTATTACTTAAGTAATGGATGGTCTTCGGGTAATTGCTTTGCTATCCACATTGCTAATCGGTGTTTCATACTAAGCAAGTCTTCACCATCAGCAGGCGAAGCTTGAATAAGCTTGTCGTTAACCAATAGACGGTACAAGCTTTCAACCTTGTCTTTTGAAGCATTGGTGGCAGAAAAACCATTATAACCTCGGTTCATCGCATATTTTTCGCCAACTTCAATCGCTTTTTTTAATAAAGCGGTTTCATTCTTTAACTTTTTAGGTTTTTTCATTGGGCTTCTTTTATTGTGGCTTCACATCAAAGTAAAAGGCATTTAATTTACTGCCATCAAGGTCGATTCGTTATTTATAGCTTGAAAGTAACACTTTGGTAAACTGCTCGGTAGTAATTTCTTTTCCATGTTGAGTGATTAATCCCTCAAGATGAGTAATATCAGCCTCTAACGACGACATAGTCAGTGTATTGTCATCTAATAAATAAAGTTGCTTTAGGCTAGCATAATAAAATTTCAAAATAATTAAGGCATTTTCATCACCATTAACACTCGCTTGTTTAATTTTTTTCAAACGACGATAAATAATATTTTGCGTTTGTTTAAGTTGCCAAACATAATAAATTTCATTAAAAAAGGGGGTGTTTTTTAATTGTCTTAGTATCCCTGCACACGTTAACAATGCCAGAATAACGCCTAAAAAGTTATAACGAAAGTTACTGGTTTGCTGGCCCGACTCTATCGCGGTATTCATACTCGCTTGAACCATGGTATCAAGCGCTAAGGGCTCTGCAAATAACGCAATCAATATACCACCAAAAGCAATGGCTAATATTGCGAAGGTAACAATAAAACCAACAATCACTTGATTAAGCTTACTGCGATAAGCTTTTTTATCTATGTCTTTTAACGTCATGGTACAACTTATTAATGGGTTACTAAAATTAAAACGTTATTCTAACGTAATTTCTTTCAGTAAACCCTATTCTCTAGCTTTATTTTTTATAGAGGTCGACACCTGAATAGCGTGTTGTTTTTGTCGTGACTCCTTGTCGCCAAACATTCGCTAAGGTAGCTATACTCAGTTTTCTCTTAGCCCGAGTAATAGCGGTATACATTAATTCCCTAGAAAGTAATTTATTATCAGTTTGTTCCGGTAATACCATCACAACATGCTCGAACTCACTGCCTTGAGTTTTATGAATGGTCATCGCATAAACGGTTTCATGCTGAGGTAAACGCGCCGGATTCACCCACTTATATTCATTGTCTGCTTGCTCAAAAACAGCCATTAAATGGCCCGACTCATTTTTCCACAATAAACCAATATCGCCGTTGTATAAACCTAGTGAATAATTATTAACATTGATCATAATAGGTTGCCCGCAATAGCGAGTATCAAAAGCATTAATATCACCACGTTTAATCAGTATATTTTGTACTTGTTCGTTTAACGACTCAACCCCCTGCTCACCAACACGTGTTGCGCATAAGATACGAAATTTTTGTAATTGTTTAAAGGCAGCAGACACTGTTTTTTGCGCAAAAATGGGCGCGTAATACTCACTGACGAATGCCGTTAACCAAGAACTAGTTTTACCTTCGAGTAAGCATAAGGTATTCCCAGACTGAGGCACGTCTTGGTGATTATTATCTATGACTGGTTTTTCTGTTAATAATTGCCAACTTTCGCTAAAGCGACCATTAATAACATGGCTCGCTATTTTTCCGATCCCACCTTCACCATCAAAACGTCTACTTTTGTCAAGAAACACCACGTGATCTGCGGCTAGGGTCAACCCTGATGATTTTGGCGACTTTTTCCACTGAGGTAAGTTTGCACATTGGCTGACTTGGCTTAAATATTGATGATTCTCGGGGCTGTAGCCACGATGAGGCTTAGGTGCTAAATCGTTAAGTACGCTACCAGCAGCAACGGACGGCAGTTGATCAGCGTCGCCTAAAAGTATGATTTGGCAATGGCTAGGTAAAGCTCTAAAAACTCTTACCATTAACGCCAAATCGACCATTGACACTTCGTCAATTAACAGCACATCAATATTCAGTAAATTGTCTTGGTGATGGCGAAAGTTAACACTGTTAGGGATAACACCTAAGAGTCGATGCAGCGTTTGTGCCTCTTGCGGTATTTTTGATAAAACCGCTGCGCTTATTTGTCCTGTAAATCCTTGCAAAGCATTAGTGACTGATTCAGATAAACGCTGAGCCGCCTTACCCGTTGGTGCTACCAAGGCTATCTTTAAGTCTGCATTGGGCTTTTCATTTGAGCTTGAGCTTGAGTTTAACATCACCAAAGCTGCTAAAAACTTAGTCACCGTATAGGTTTTACCTGTGCCTGGCCCGCCAGCGATAATACTGAGTTTTTTATTAATGGCATTGGCAACCGCAACCATTTGCCAATCTATTTCATCGTTATCATCTGCTGACTTTTGCTGTGGAAAGAGTGTTGCTAAACAGTTTTTAATATCAACGGCGTCAAATGTTTGTACATTTGAATCCTTGGCTTGAGCACTTTTTGCTGAAATAAAAGTCAGTAACTCTTGCTCAAAATGGTAATAACGACGTAAATACAGGTTATTTTCATAAAAAACAATAGCATGGTTATCATCAGCCATAATAGACAACTGTTCACATAAGCTGACTAGCTGTGGTTGCTCAGCAAAGGTAAAACCGTTATGAGTAACAATACCTTGTTTATCGCAGCTATAACCAAAACGTGTACTCGCGATGGTGGCTAAAGGTAAACAACTATGGCCTGCCCTAAGGCTTTCACTGAGGGCAACCAGTAAGTGAAAAAGTTGTTGGTTGTCATTATTGTTATGCTTGTCGCGACTAACTAGGCTTTGTTGAATTTCTTTTGCAAAAAAGTAGTCAACCGCTTCAATATTATTAAGCTGCTGTTGAGCATGACTGAACTGCTTATATAACACTGCCATATGCTTATTCAACTCCTAAAAACAATTGATCAAGTGCGGCAAGTTCGTGCGCCTCGATTTTTCGATAGTAAACACCACAATTAATGTGTTCAACTTGGTCAGTCATACCCCGTAAATATAAATAGTAAGTGCCGCCAAAATGCTGTTCTACGTCGTAATTATCTAAGCTGTGACTTAAATAACGGTGCAAGGCTAACGCATAAATCAAGTATTGTAAGTCATAGTGATTTTTTTCAATATTCTCTTTCATTGCTTGCTGGTTATAGTCACTAAAATCATTGCCTAAGTGGCTGGACTTATAATCACAGATATAATATTTATTATTATGCTCAAAAATCAAATCGATAAAACCGTGCATCATACCTTTTAACTGCTGGTATGCCGGTAAGCGAACAATTGATTGCTGTGTTGATTGACTGTGCGTATTTCGATGTTTCGACAATATCTGGGTTAATTTATCAGTACTCGCTGAGCACATTGGATAATAAAATTCACTTTCTCGCAGTGTTTTTGTTTGCTTTAAGTCAGCTAAGCTAAAGGGCTCGCTATTATCAATCTCTAATGCGCTATCACCCAACGGCGAATTAATCATTTGCGCTAACCAACTCTGCAGATCTTCAGCTTGATAACCCGAAGTTAATTCTCCGTACTTTTGCAAGGGCCAATGCATAGCTTCTTGCCAGTCGGGGGCATTAAAATCGGTATGTTCTAAAATATCGTGCAATAAATTACCCGTATGAGCTCCTTTTGCTAAATTAAAGCGTAATAAACTACTCGCTTGCATTGCACTAGATTGAAGGTCAGTCATGCTATTTTTTTCGAGTGGGTTATCTCGATCAGGCGAAGATACACCGCCGTGACGTAAATTTCGACTTAAGGCTGAAAATGAACTTAGCCACCAATCGCGTTCTATTTTACCGTTAAATTGAGCAACTTGGCCGGTTTTATCACTAACTTCCGCTAATGGCGCTTGTTGAGCAATAAGCTCACTGGCGTTTTCTAATGATGATAGGGTCACTAAACTGATGTTGTTAGGTTCATCATTAACCAGTTGGCGTAAGTTTTCTTCAATATCTTGCTGACTTTGCCACTTTAACGCTCTACCCAGTGGCGAATGCTCGGCTTTATCAAAAGCGGTTGTTAAGATATAACAACGTTTTTCTGCTCGGGTTACCGCAACGTATAATAGCCGAATCGCTTCAGCGTAAGCCTCATTGGCCATTGACTCCTTAGCATGGTCAGAGCCATCTAAACTTAATTTGAGCTGGTGGTTTTCATCATGATACTCAATAAAGGTCACCGAGCTTGCACCGAACTTAAGTGGGTCTTTATGACGGGTGGCAAAAGGAACAAACACCACCGGATATTCTAAACCTTTTGAGCCATGCTGGGTAATAATGCGTATTAAATTATCATCACTTTCTAGACGTAACTCGGCTTCAATTTCAGGGTCGTCAACCCGACTTTGTTGTTCAAGCCAATAAAGTAATTCTTGTGGTTGACGGTGGCGTTGACTGGCCGTTTGCAGTATTTCAAATAAATGCAATAAATTGGTTAAAATGCGATCTTGGTTTTCATCGGCGATACAAAAATGGTCATGCATTAATTTTAATGCCATCGAAATAAAGCCTTTATACAACCATTCATTACGTAGTTGCTCAAAATCAAATTTCAATGCTTGCCAAGCAAGTTCATTTTCTTGTAATTCACGATATTTTTCAGGGTGATAGTCGAGTAAATCACAGGCAATGGCAGCACTAAAGTAGCGTTCATTTTCAACAAACAAGATCCCTTTTAGCAGCTGTATCAATTGCTCTGTTTGCTCACTTTTCATTAAGTTAGCGCGATTACTCATAAAGACTGACGCTAAATTAGCTTGTTCTAACGCTTGTTTTATATCACGTGCTTCAGCGCCATCACGCACTAAAATAGCAATATCTTTTGAGCTTAATTTATGGTTATTTTCGTTAGTAGGCGCGGCAAGTAAATTGATAATTTCATTGGCACACCAAGTGGCCATCACTGGGCGAAAACTTTGAGCAACCGATTTTTTTGCTTCTTCATCAACAAAATGCACAAATTGTAAGGCGTTATCGGTAATTGCTTTATATTTAATAAGTGCTGGCGGTGAAGCTTTTACTGGAATATAGGGAATATCGTAACCAAACACCCGACTATTCCCTTGAGTAACATCAACTTTATCGGTGATCGCTTCGCCATAAAATAAGCGGTTATAGCCAGCGATCATTGCTGGTGTTGACCGCCAATTCGTATCCATTAACCACTGTTGGTCACAATCTTTTCGGGCAGATAAATATGCAAAAACATCGCCCCCTCGAAAACCATAAATCGCTTGCTTGGGGTCGCCTATCATGTATAAAGCAGCCGTACTTTGGTGATAATATATGGCTTCTAGTATCGAGAATTGTAAGGGATCGGTATCTTGGAATTCATCAACTAACGCCACCGGATATTGTTCAAATAGGGTTTGTGCTAGGACTTGTGCGTTACTGCTTTTCGCTTGTAAGCAATTGGCCAAGGTTGAAATAAGATCGTCAAAACTTAAAATATTGGTGGTGCTTTTTTGTTCTGTGATATTGGCGCGTATTTGATAAATACCTTCGCGGACAATGACCAGTGCCTTGGCTTTTTCAATTTTTTTAGCCAGGGATTTCAATTCAGCTTTAACCATTTTTACGGGTTCAAATACCGCTAACAGTTCAATTTTACCCACCGAGCGCGCGTAACGCTTGCCATCAATAAAACCATCTGGCATTTTTTCATCAGCAACACGCAGATCTTCAGCAAGTCGATGTAACCATTGTATTAATGAGTCAAGCTCTTGTTGCCGTTTTTCACGTTCACTGCCTTTTTTAACATCAATAAGGTACTGAGTCAGCAGTGGTAGGTTGTTCTCGAGGTTATAGACCGCTTGCTGTACTAATTCGGTAAATAACTGCTCTATTGCAGTAACATTGACGACATCAAGCGCATTATGTTTACTAATAGCTTTAGAGAATTGACTGAGAAAGTTTAACGGATTTGGCCAAAACTGCATCACTTGCTTAAAGTGTTCAGGACTATCTTTTGCCAATACTCGATACCAATCTTGGCAAGCTTGTAGCACTAAATCTTGGCAATTAGTTTCCATTTGCGCGTTAAAGGCCACACCACTAGCAAAGGCATGTTGGCTTAATACCCGTTTACAAAAGCCATGTATGGTTAATATTGCCGCTTCATCTAAATATAACAATGCTTGGCGCAAACGTATCTTTGCCGACTTTTCATCAATGTGCTGACTTATCGCGCTAAAGAACTCATCGCTGACAATTAACTCGTCCCAATGGTTAAGCGCTTGGCGAATAAAACTATCGATACGGCCACGTAGCTCTTCGGTCGCATCTTTGGTAAAGGTCATAACCAGTATTTGTTCAACAGGCAATTGCTTTTCGAGTAATAGCCGTAAATACAAGCGGGTGATATTAAAGGTTTTACCGGTACCGGCACTGGCTTCAATTAAGTGCTTACCCTGCAACGGGATCTGGTGAGCAATAAGATTATTCATCTTCATTTTATTTGCTCCTGAGCTTGCCACATCGGTTGATAAAGTGCGGTGAATGTTGATTGGTACTCGGAAAATTCAGGACATTGCTGCCAGAAATAATGCATATAAGGGTCTTGTCCTAGGGGTTTTACCACGCTAAGCATACTGCCACTGTCAGACCATAGTTTTTCAAAACTACTTTGCGCAAAGGCTTTAGCTTTAAAGAATTTTTCAATCAATTCAGTATTAAGTAATAAAGCTTGCTGTTGCCCTTTAAGATAGGTCTCAACAATAAAAGCGAGTT
Source organism: Colwellia sp. BRX8-7 (assembly GCF_014077275.1). Classification (NCBI taxonomy): domain Bacteria; kingdom Pseudomonadati; phylum Pseudomonadota; class Gammaproteobacteria; order Alteromonadales; family Colwelliaceae; genus Colwellia; species Colwellia sp. BRX8-7. The sequence goes on from NZ_JACGVP010000021.1 coordinate 26,326, forward strand.
GTGCCTGGGCATTGTCTATTTTACTAAAACGGTACTGTGTTGGTTTTTGATTTTTAGTATCAAAATAAAAACCTTTAGTGACATTCACCTGCGCAAGCATATTTTGCTCTTCGGTTAAATGAGCCGCATTTAAGTTCGAGGTATTTGCTTGCCAGCACTGCATAATAATTTGATGTAGATAAAGGCCAAACAAGTCTTTGCCTTTTGCCGAAGAGCTGCGATAAAACATTAAGCTGTCCGCTTGCACCGGGAAATTAGCACTGAGGGTAAAATGACTGTTATCGGTAAGTACCACATCAAGCTCGGTATTGATAAACGTTATCGGTAAGCTGTCGTTGGTTAATTGGCTTTGACTTTGAATGAATTCACTAAAGGTTTCACTGTCATCACGCCAGCGCTCTAGACTATCATGGGTACTGGGTAAATCAGGAAAAACGCCGCTCACCCCTGCCGCACTTACCGCAGAAGAAATCTCATCTTCGGTGCTACCCACGAGATAAAGCGCTAACAGCTGTTGACGTAACAAATAACTCTGCAAGAAGTTTTCACTGAATGGTTCAGTATCATCAAGTTGTGTTTCGTGGCTTTCAAAGAACAACTGCAAGTGTCGTTGAGCAAAGGCTTTTGCCGGATGCTGAAAAAAGCGGATCAGTTCATTAATATCGACAACTTGAGGATCATCATCAACAATGATCGAAAGTGGTAACAATAAAGCATCGCTTTGTTGGATTTTTTTAGCTGATTTAAGTTTCAACCAATTAGGGTCAAAGCTTTTAAATTTGCCTAAATAGTTATGCTCACTGAATGCTTGCATGGGTAATTGTTTAATATCTGAAGATCGATCACCATTACCATTTTCGTCATTGCCAGCCTCAGCATTATGTAACTGCCAGCCATAGCCTGCTTCTAAATATTCCATCAATTCTTTCAGGACAACCGATGGCTGCTTTTCATTATTATTGCGAATATTACGGCCTTGATAGCTTAAATATAATGACTGTCGCGCCGATATAATGGCTTCTAAAAACAAGTATCTGTCGTCACCACGGCGCGATCTGTCACCCAATTCGCTTTTACTACTCGCCATAAGATCAAAACCTAGCGGTTGGCGTTGTCGAGGAAATTCGCCATCGTTCAAGCCTAAAATAGCAATCACTTTAAAGGGAATACTGCGCATCGGTAACATCGAGCAAAAGGTTATCTGCCCAACCATAAATTGTCGACCAGGATCGGGCTGACTAAAATGATTTGTCAGAAAGTCACGTACCACACTCAAACTGATATTGGGCTGATAATTGGCATGTTGACAGTATTCGGCCAAAGAGCCGATCGCTTGGTCAATAACGTTAAAGGCCATTTCGTCGGTTACTTCAAAAAGACTATTTAACATCGTTAATAAAAATTGTTGCCACTGATTGGCTGATTTATCTTGGCCAAGTTGTTGGGAAAAATGCTGTAATTGCTCGATAATCAACATTAACTTACCCAGTAAAATGGCATCGTTGCCCTCGACATTCGGTAAATACAGTTGTTCATCTACATATATTGAACTGTCAGAAAAAGCAAAGCCACGCATTAATCGTGACAAACCTTGTTGCCAGGTAAAAGCATTATTAACTTCGAGGCTATGTAAGACCTCTTGCTTATGTTGCTGGTCAACGCCCCAATGCACACAAGCTTGTTCAAGCCAAGCAGACATTTTGTCTAGCTCTTCAAGACTGATTGAAAATTTATTTTGCATGGCAGGTAAACGTAACATGCCAATGATTTGGGAAACTTGAAAACGACTATCGGGTAAACTCAGTAATTGGGTAAAAGCGGCGACAACGGGCTCTGCATCTTTGCTTACCCGGTCGGCAATAGAACAAGGTAATGGCGGGATTTTATCCGCTAAGTCTTGCCAGCCTCGTGCAAATACAGCACTAACATAAGGGGCATATTGTTCAACTTGTGGGCACATCACTAATACATCTTTAGGGGTTAAGGTTTTATCATCATTAAACTGATGCAGTAACCAGTCGTGCAAGCCTTGTACTTCACGTAATGCGCTGTGTGCGCTAGAAAAAACAATCGAGTTGTCTTGTTGGTTTTTGGCGGTGCTTCTTTGATCAGTTAACGTTAAAATGTCTTGTTGAACTTGCTGCAAAACCGAAATATTTTCTGCTCCATCACTATGTTCAACCGCATCAAAAACTTCAATATTTACCGTTGAATAATCGTTAAGCAAGGCCATAAACTCGCGGCCCTGCTGACCTAAATTAGCTAACAAAGGGTTACCAACATTTACGGTAATATCATCGTGCCCGACGACCCATTTTGAGAGTAGATTAATCGCTTGTTTTTCTGATTGTATATCGCCCCAATAATCAAAACAGGGATTAAGATGGAAAAAATGTACATCAAGATGTTCACTTATCGCTTCAATAAACGATAACCACATTGGCGCCATCGCATTGATACCAAAAAAAGATAAGCGCGGTGGCAATAAGTGCTTTTTGCTAACAATATTTTCAATGGCTTTATTGACTAACTCAAGCGGGTTATAACTTTGCTCTTGCGTTAACAATTGCCATAATTTTGCTTGCCATTTTTCAACGGCTAACGCTTGTTCTTTATTAACAAAACTTTGGCTGCTCTTACCTTGATGCCAATCATTAATCCACTGCGGCCTAAAGATCAAATATTGCTCATATAAATCAGCTAATTGACAAGCAAGTTGATAGCGTTTCAAGGTTTGCTGTTCGGTAAATACTCTTGGGTTGTCTTGCTTTATTTTTTCAGATTCGCCAACAGATCTATTGGCTAAGTCATCTTCATCAGTAGCGCCCCCTAACCAGTATTGGCTTGCACTGGAAAAATCAGGGTCTTGTACAACAACAGCACTAGCGAGTAACTGATCTATTCGCCATGAAAGTACTTCACGAGAGAACGGCGATTGATCGGGAACATCTTCATCACTTGCCATGCTTCTGACCAGTTTCCATAAAAACTGTGACGGCAAGGCATAACTGATATTCATGCTGATGCCGCGTTGTTGGGCTAACGACATATTAAGCCAATGCTGCATACCGGCATTTTGTACAACAATCATTTCTTGGCTGAAAATAGGAAGTGGTGAAACCTGTTGGATTTTATCGAGAAGTGCTAATAAATTTTCCATTTTATTAGCAGGATAAAGATAGAACAATATGAAGGCCTTAGGTGCAATATTTTCTGCCTAAATTTAAGCATAACAATACCAATAAAGCTATAAAAATCAGCTAAGTTATTGTGATGAAACAGCTAGTTTTATTGAATAAAGTCTAGATGTCTTTGAAAATATTCACCTAAAAAAGGCACCGAATATTTTTCACCTAATATTGCATAATAGATAGCCATCAACCAGATAATAAATACAAAAACACTGGCTGCCCAGCCAATAAGAGGAATAAAGGACAAAAGCGTAAAAGTTAATACTAGGCCTAAAGATTGTTTTAAATGAAAAGTAGAAAAACTTGACCGATTACCACTATATAGCAGTATCGCAATACACCAACCAATAACGGTAAAGTAACTGATCACCGCGGCAAACTTTGCCATGTCAAAATTCGATTTACTCGGTATATGAAAATGTCCCATAGCCAAATACTCAAATGAAGTCATAAATTAAGGTTAGTTGAAAAATTTTCTTTCGACAAACATATAAACGAGTAACTTTTATTAGTTTGTCTTAAATAAACACTTCTCATAAAAATAATTCATGCTTTTCTCATCATTATTGACCCTAATCAACAAAGACTTACCCCAAGTTGTGACATGCTAATTCATTGTACCGCCTTAGAGAGACACTTTGCTGACAAAGTTAAGTATCTTTAATGACTACCACTTACACAAACAGGATATTGGAAATCGCTAATGGACATAGATTTTGACGAAATCACCTATTTAAAAAATCCAGGTTCTCTTTTACTAAAAGCCGATTATATACAGTTTTTAATGACATTGACCGGGCCTACAGTGATTGATATTACCGGCAGTGATCAAGATGAATGTCGGGTATTTACCACACTATTACATGGCAATGAACCTTCTGGGTTAATTGCCATGCATCGTTGGTTAACGGCTAATGAGCAACTACCTGTGCCAACAACCAATGTCCGCTTTATTATTTGCTCGGTTGAGGCCGCTAATATTTCGCCGTTATTTAGTCGGCGTTATCTTGATGGCGGTAAAGATATTAATCGCTGTTTTTCTGGTGATAAAATTCCAGATTGTGGCTTTTGTCAACGAGCTTTACTGATAGAGAAAGCCATAAAAGAGGTTAATCCAGAACTTCTTGTTGACTTGCATAATTGTGCAGGGTCTGGACCTGCGTTTGCTATAGCACCGATGATAACGCCTGAGGTGTTATCAATAACGTCTTATTTTTGCCAGACCCTTATATTATCAGGCTTACAATTGGGAACATTAATGGAACGAAAGTTTGATTGCCCAATGATCACGGTAAAATGTGGCGGTAGCAAGGATGAACAGTCTCATCATGTTGCTTACCAAGGTTTAAAGCAGCTGACCTTAAATAAACAAGCTAAAACCTTCCAACAAAATAGAGCGGTTGATATTATTTATCGACCATTACGCTTAGAGTTAAAACCACACACCCCTTTAACTTATGGTGATCACGATGAAGGCTTTAGTGGTGTTTGTATAAAATCAAATATTGAACAACTTAACTATGGTATTTCTCGAAAAGATCAAATGTTAGGCTGGGTTGATGACAAAGGACTTGATAATTTTGTTCTCATTGACGAGCATGGAAATAATGTGATTGATGATCATTTTAGCTGTCGTAAAAACATTTTAACCTGTGCCGTTGATTTACGTATTTTTATGGCAACTGAAAATAAAAACATCGCTTTAAATGATTGCTTATTTTACGTGATAAAAGTTTAGTCAACGGCCCAAAGAGTAAAAGATAACGTTTATTATGAGCTGGATAATAATAACAGTGCCCTAGTAAATAGGGCTAAATAGCTCCAAAAATGATAATGCTCTTTTTAACAAGGATTAACTTAGTGCTAACCAAACCCCTACCCCGGCCATAAGTGTTCCTGCTATTCGATTCATAAGTTTGACGTTATCTCCCTTCGAGAGGAAAATTCTCAGCGTTTTACCACCACTTGCATATAACATCATACAAGTAAACTCTGAAACCATAATCACAGCAACTAAAACCATTAACTGAGGAGTTATTGCCAATTGAGTATTAATAAACGGTGGTAGGAGTGAAACCATAAATGCCCACCCTTTAGGATTTGAAATAGCGGTAAACAAGCCTTGATTAAATAAGGTAAGTCGCCCTATATTCGCAGGCTCTTGGGTACTGCTTAGCGACATTCGCCCCTTTGATAACCACATTTGTACACCAACATAAACCAAATAGGCTCCGCCGATATATTTTACTACAGCAAAGACATCGGGATATTTAAGCATTACTGAAGCAACACCAACAACCGCTGCAATAGCCACTGCAGCAACGCCAATGAGTTCTCCTAGCATCATCCACAAGGTTCTTTTTACACCAATACTCATGCCGAGTGTTAGGGCTAATGTCATACACATTCCAGGGGTAATACTAACAAAGAAGAATGTTGGTATGAATATAACTAAAGTGGTGTAATCAATCATCAGGGTAACTATCTAAGTAAAATTTGGCGTAGCTTATCAGAAGATATAATTGAACTAAAAGCGACTCGACTGAAAATCGATAAAAAAACTTGTTTGTTCTTTATCATTATTCGCTGATTTTTTTTCTACTGTTAACCATAACCGCCAAACCATATTATCTTCAGAGCAGCTACCTAACATTGTTTCTGCAACAAAATAATTTTTCTCTGTGGTGATGTCCTCATTAAAAAACAAGGGAATTTTACCCATAAACATTGTTTTTCCTTCCATGTAGCCAACGACACTATACGAATCTTCAGCGGAAAAGTTATCCTTAAGCAAATGATCTTTTTTAAGTTCAACCCGTATATCAAAAGGGTGTTCTGTTAGCACTTTTCCAACATTAAACTTAACTAACATTCTGCCAAAAATGGTTTTAACTTCACAGATGCTTTGTGAAGTTAAACACTGAAATGGCAAACTCACTTGTTGAGATTTTTCTTGGGCGTCACAGCTGACAATGCTGACTAAAAAAAAAGCAATAAATAGCCTTTTGTAATTAAAATTATTAATAGGACAGTCTCTCTTTGGTGCTTTATGTACATTAATCGTACTAAGCTTTTAAATATTATTGATCTACAACAAAATTACTGCATATTCTAATGACTTTTCGATGCAAAATTATTACTATATACGGGAGATTTTTTATCGCTAAATGAAATTTATATTTTCAATTGTAACTTATCATTGGCGCTTAGTTTTTTTAATCATAAAAAATCGTTTTACGTTAACAATTATAACTGCGGAAACCATAACATGTCTCAAAGTAATGCGTCATCAGTAGACTACAATTTTGATGTTGTACGTCAATTTACTGTTATGACAGTAATATGGGGAATTGTCGGTACCCTCGTTGGTGTTCTAATTGCAGCTCAATTAATTTGGCCTGCGTTGAATTTCGAAACACCTTGGTTGACCTACTCCCGTCTTCGTCCACTTCACACTAATGCAGTTATTTTTGCATTTGGTACAAGTGCCTTATTTGCTACCTCTTATTATGTGGTTCAAAGAACCTGTAAAACAACATTATTTGGCGGCAAACTTGCTTCATTTACCTTTTGGGGCTGGCAAGCCGTTATTGTGCTCGCTGTTATCACGCTTCCTATGGGCTACACATCAAGTAAAGAATATGCTGAATTAGAATGGCCCGTTGACATTTTAATTGCCATTGTATGGATAAGTTACGCCATCGTTTTCTTTGGGACACTCGTTAAACGTAAAACCTCGCATATTTATGTTGCTAACTGGTTCTTTGGTGGCTTTATACTAACTGTTGCGGTATTACACATTGGTAATTCAATGGTAATTCCTGTTTCTATGATGAAGTCTTACTCTATCTACTCAGGTGCTATCGATGCGATGATGCAGTGGTGGTATGGACATAACGCCGTTGGCTTCCTATTAACCGCTGGTTTCCTAGGTATGATGTATTACTTCGTACCCAAACAAGCTGAACGTCCAGTTTATTCTTATCGTTTATCTATTGTGCATTTTTGGGCATTAGTTTCTTTATACATTTGGGCTGGCCCACATCACTTGCATTACACTGCACTGCCAGATTGGGCTCAGTCTGTTGGTATGGTAATGTCTATCGTGTTATTCCTGCCTTCTTGGGGTGGTATGATTAACGGTATTATGACGCTTTCTGGCGCATGGCATAAACTTCGCCATGACCCGATTCTTCGCTTCTTAATTGTTTCATTGTCTTTCTACGGTATGTCTACCTTTGAAGGTCCTATGATGGCAATTAAATCTGTAAATGCACTTTCTCATTACACTGACTGGACCATTGGTCATGTGCATTCTGGTGCTTTAGGCTGGGTTGCTATGGTGTCAATTGGTGCTATGTACCATTTAATTCCAGTGCTATTTAATCAAGGTCGCATGTACAGCATTAAGTTGATCAATGTGCATTTCTGGTTACACACAACAGGTATTGTTTTATATATAGTTGCTATGTGGATTTCAGGTGTCATGCAAGGGTTAATGTGGAGAGCGGTTAACACCGATGGTACGCTAACTTACAGCTTTGTTGAAAGTTTAACTGCATCATACCCATTCTACTTTATCCGTTTCGTTGGTGGTGTATTAGTTGTTGCTGGTTTCTTATTGATGGCTTACAACATGTTCAAAACTATCTATGCTGAAGACGAAAGTCTTAAGCCCGTTGCCATAGATTAGGAGGCTGACGATGAAAAATAAACATGAAAAATTTGAAACAAATGTTGGTTTGTTTGCTATTTTCACTATTCTCGCGATAAGTATTGGCGGCTTAGTTGAAATAACACCGTTGTTTTTTCAAAAAGCAACGACAACACCTGTTGACAACCTCAGACCTTACACCGCTTTAGAAATGGAAGGTCGTGATATTTATATCCGTGAAGGTTGTAATGTATGTCATAGCCAAATGATACGTCCTTTTCGCGCTGAAACTGAGCGATACGGGCACTATTCAGTCGCTGGTGAAGGCGTGTGGGAACATCCATTTTTGTGGGGTTCTAAACGTACAGGTCCTGACTTAGCTCGTGTTGGTGGTCGTTATAGTGACGATTGGCATCGTGCGCATTTACTTGACCCTCGTTCAGTGGTTCCAGAGTCGAATATGCCTTCGTTTAGCTGGTTAGCTGAAAACAAGTTAGATGGCGAATTAACCGAAAAGAAATTAGCTACTTTTAATTTTTTAACGCGCAATCGCAGCCATAAAGATGAACAAGGTAATCGTATCCCGTTATATTCAGCTGCAGATTTAGCCGGTGCTAAAGACGCGGTTAAAGATAAAACGGAAATGGAAGCTCTTATTGCTTATTTGCAATCTCTCGGTCATGCGTTGAAATAATGATGATGGATTATGGCACCCTCAGAGGGTTAATAGCTTTATTAATATTGGCACTATTTATTATTATTGTGGTTTGGTCTTATTCTAAAAAGCGTAAAAGCGCTTTTGATGAAGCTGCAAACTCTATCTTCGAAGAAGATAAAGAAAAGACTGAGCTTAATGACGTGAATGGCAAACAGGAGACTAATAAAAATGTCTAGCTTCTGGAATATATGGGTTTGGGTTTTAACCCTAGGAACTTTAGTCGGTTGTTTTTTACTACTTCGCTATTGTTTAAAGAACTTTGCAGGTGTTCCTGAAGGTGAGTCAATGGGACACACTTTCGATGGCATCGAAGAATTGAATAATCCACTGCCGCAATGGTGGAGTACATTCTTCTTATTAACTATCATTTGGGCTTTTGGTTATTTAGCACTATATGGCTTAGGTAATTGGACTGGATTTATTGGTTGGAAAAGTTCTAACCAAGGAATTTTGAATCTTGCTGAATCTAAAGCGCAGATAATTGCCGCAAAAGAAAATGGTTATTTAGTACAGTATGACCGTGAAATTGAAGCCGCCGATTTAAAATATGGTCCAATTTTTGATGCCTATGCTGCACGCACAATTGAAGACTTAGCCACTGATGAAGAAGCGTTAAAAGTAGGTCAACGCCTATATTTACAAAATTGTTCTCAGTGTCATGGTTCAAATGCAAGTGGTACTACCGGTTTCCCTAACCTAACCGATAAAGACTGGTTATACGGCGGAGACCCACAATCGATTAAGCATACACTTCTATATGGTCGTAATGCTAACGGTATGATCGCTTGGGGCTCAGCATTAGGTGATCAAGGCGTTAAAGATGTTGCCGCCTATGTACTGAGTTTAAGTGGTCGTGAAGTTGACGTTGCCAGTGCTGCTGCCGGTAAAGAAAAGTTCGCTCTGTGCGCAAGTTGCCATGGTGCTGACGGTAAAGGTAGTCTAGCTATGGGTATTCCTTTAGGAGCGCCTAACTTAACTGACAACATATGGTTGTATGGCGGCTCTCCACGTGCCGTTGAGTCATCTATTAAAAATGGTCGAGCTGGTGTAATGCCCGCATGGAAAGATATTTTAGGTGAACAAAAAATACATCTTGTTAGTGCATATGTGTATAGTTTATCGCAAAAATAACTGCGTTTAATTAGTCTCAATATATCAGCCTTGCGGTATTATTACCGCAAGGTTTTTTTATATCTTCCAAGCCAAGAATAGTGAGTAAATTGTTGGTTTTTTAATAGTTCCCAATAGAAAAAAGTCGTATAATATGCGCACTTTCACCGACTGAATTTTTAATATGAAAACATCTTGGTATAAAGAGCCTTGGGCTTGGTTCGTTTTTATTCTCCCCGCTACCGCGGTTGTTGCTGGTATTTCGACTTACTTTATTGCTAACCATAATCCCGATCCATTAGTCGTTGGTGATTACTATAAAAAAGGTAAAGCAATTAACCTAGAAGTCTCTAAAGTAAAGCTTGCCCAAAAATTAGGGATGCGCTTTGCATTAAAACTGCAAGATAACGAATTAATTATCAAACCTACCGGTATTGATAAAGTATTCCCGGTGTTAAATCTTAATTTTTATCACCCGACTCTTGCTGATAGAGATTTCTATTTAGCACTCACGCCTGACGGTAATGGCTATTTTAGGCATGTCTTTGATGAACCAGTAAAGGGAAAATGGCGCTTAACCATAACGCCTTTTGAGAATCACTGGAAAATTCAAAATACTATTTTCTTACCTCAAAGTGAATTTATCGATATTATTCCTAATGTTAGAGAAGCTAACTAAGCGCCAATAGTCTCTATTAGCTTAGGTGTTGATTAACCTCACCTAAGCAACACCTCTATAAAAAACCAATACTTTGCTTGGCCTCAACATATGAAAACACTTTGTTATCACTGCAGTGAAATTGTTCCTAATGGGTTAGATTTATCAATAAAAATTGAGAAAACCATGCAGCCAATGTGCTGTATTGGATGTCAAAGTGTTGCTCAAGCGATTATTGATAACGGTTTAGGTGAATATTATCGTTTTAGAACAGCTCCCGCACTAAAAGGTGAGCCTCTGGTTCCTGAGCAGTTACAACGTAATAAGTTACTTGATGATGACAGCCTACAAAGTGAATTTACTTATAAGAATGATGAGTATAACGAAGCAATTTTAACGATTGACGGTATAAGCTGCGCGGCATGTGCGTGGCTTATCGAAATGCAACTTATCAAGATAAACGGCTTAATTAAAATTAATGTAAATGCCACGACACAACGTGCAACTGTTCGATGGAATAATAGTGAAGTACAACTTAGTGAGCTGATTAATCATATCAGCAATATTGGTTACCAAGCCCTCCCTTTTAAAGCGAGTACCGCCGAAAAACTTAACAAAACCCAAAGTAATAATTATATTAAACGCCTAGGTATCTCTGGTATTTTAATGATGCAAGTCATGATGATCGCTTTTGGCTTATACTTTGGCGCCTTTTCTGGCATGGATGAGTACAACTTAATCTATTTACGCTATGCGAGCTTATTCTTGACCTTACCTATTGTCACCTATGGCGCATTACCCTTCTACAAGGGAGCTATTAATGCTTTAAAAGTGAAGCGTTTATCTATGGATGTTCCTGTTGCTATAGCGATTTCACTGGCATTTTCGGCCAGTGCTTGGGCAACAATCACTCAGCAAGGTGAAGTCTATTTTGAATCAGTATCGATGTTCACTTTTTTACTACTTATTGGTAAATTTTTAGAATTTAGAGCAAGAAGTCGCGCTGCGGAAGTCTCGGCTAACTTGCTTAAGTTAATGCCGATGATAGCGACAAAACTCATTGATGATAAAGGAACAGAAAAAGAAGTCATACTACCAGCAAAAAAACTTCGTCCTCTCGATATTGTACTCATAAAACCAGGCGAAGTGGTTCCCGCTGATGGCACAATAATTACAGGCAGCAGCCAACTGAACGAAGCGATGTTGTCGGGTGAGCAGTTACCCTTAAATAAATCAATAGGCGATACTGTCTTTGCAGGCACTATAAATGGTGACGGTAATATCAACGTTGAAGTTAAACAAGCCAGTGAACATTCTTTTTTAAGTCAACTGATCAGATTAAGTGAATCATCTCAGGCGCATAAACCCAAATTAGCAAAATTATCAGATAAAATCGCTCAATACTTTGTTGCGGTTATTTTACTAACCGCTATAGGTACTGCATTTTATTGGCAACAGCATTTACCTGAAGAAGCTTTTTGGATCACCTTATCGGTACTCGTTGCTACCTGCCCTTGCGCATTGTCACTGGCAACCCCCACAGCGTTAACCTGTGCGACCACACGCTTAAACCGCGAAGGTATCATGATCAAATCTGCACATGTTATGGAAACATTACCGAAATTAACCACTATTGCTTTTGATAAAACAGGTACCTTAACTTCTGGTGATTTTTCTATTAATGAAATAAAGCGCTTTAATAATGAAAAGCTTAACTATAGCAAGCAGCAGGTTTTAGCTATAGCAGCAGCGCTCGAGTCTTATTCTGAGCACCCTTTAGCCAAACCGTTTAAAGCATTTCGTGATTACTCCTACCTTACTCAAGCCGTTGAAATTAAATCTGGTGCTGGTATTCAAGGGAAAGTGAACGGTCAATACTTTCAAATCGGTAAACCTAATTGGTTGCTTAGCGAATCAAGTATGTTGGCCGAATTTGCGACGGCTTCTTGCCTATTAGTAGCAGACAACCAATTAGTCGCTGCTTTTTATTTAAGCGATGAAATTCGAAATGATGCCCAAACGCTGTTAGATGACTTAAAGAAAAGTAATATTTATACCATCATGCTATCGGGTGATAACCCTGCTGGCTGTGAAAAAGTTCAGGCATTGTTACATTTAGACGAAATACATAGTACTTTGACTGCGGCTAATAAGATGGCGATAATAAAAAATCAGCCTAAAAACTCAACCGTTGCTATGGTTGGCGATGGTGTCAATGATACGCCAGTATTCGGCGCAGCCCATGTCTCGATTGCTATGGGGAGTGGCACCGATATAGCTAAAAGCGGTGCCGATATTATCTTACTCAATAATCGTTTAAAGTCGATAACAACATTAAGACAGGTCGCCAATAAAACTCGTCGGATTATTTGGCAAAATTATTTTTGGGCTTTCGGTTATAATGCTATCGTATTGCCCCTTGCCGTCTCAGGCTACATTACCCCCTATATGGCGGTTATAGGTATGTCTGCAAGTTCGATATTGGTTATCACTAACTCATTACGTTTATTGAAAAAGTAAGCGCAAACTTATAATAGAGCATAAAGACCATGAGCATTATTTATATTTTGATCCCCATAGCGATAATCCTAACCTCTATCGCCATTTATTTATTTTTTTGGGCAGTCAAAACTGAACAATTTGATGATTTAGAGAAACAAGGTATGAGTATCTTGTTTGATGAAGATGAAAACACTACCACCAAAAAGTCCACTGAAACCCATAGCCAAAATACAGCTAAAAATGATACAGGTAGTAAATAACAGCCATGTTAAGTATAGATTATTTATCTGCATTCATCATCGGCTTGTTAGGTTCGGGACATTGTATCGGTATGTGTGGTGGTATAACAACGATGTTAACATCTGCTATATCACCGCAACAAAAAGGCAGGGATAAATTTAAGCTGGTCGGTGCATATAATGTTGGCCGAATTTTTTCTTATAGCTTAATTGGGGCAATCGTTGGATTTAGTAGTTCTATTGCAATAAAAAATATTGGCGTTCCATTAGGTTTTTTACGCTTATTTGCAGCGGTATTTTTAATTTTATTAGGCTTGTATTTAGGCCAATGGTTAATGTGGCTATCAAAAGTTGAAAAAATGGGTAAGTTCCTTTGGCGCTATCTATCCCCGTTAAGTAAAAGGTTTATTCCCATTAATAATGCTAAACAAGCGCTAGCATTAGGAGCAGTCTGGGGATGGTTACCTTGTGGTTTAGTCTACTCAACATTAACTTGGTCCTTAGCCAGTGGAAGTGCCCTCAGTGGCGCCCTAATTATGACCAGTTTTGGTTTAGGTACTTTACCAGCCTTGTTAAGTCTTTCACTTGGCTCTTTTGGTATAAAGTCGTTGGTAACAAACACGAAATTCAAGAAAATAATGGCGCTAATGATAATTTCATACGGAATATACAGTTTAATGTTTGCATATCAGCAATTGTTTTAATATGATCGATAAATTAGGGATAACTCATTTAGGTTAATATGTATAAAAAGCCATGTTCTACATCTCAACATATTCATTGTCAAAACTGTAGTATCAGCGAGCTGTGTTTACCTTTCTCTTTAAATGATAAAGAACTCGATACACTAGACAGCATTATTGACCGTAAACGCCCTATCCATAAAGGCGAACAAATTTTCCAAGATGGCGACAAAATGCAAGCTTTATACGCTATTCGCTCTGGAACATTCAAAACATTTACGGTTAATGAACAAGGTGAAGAACAAATTACCGGTTTTCATTTAGCGGGTGATTTATTAGGTTTTGATGCTATTGCTGAGTCAGAGCATCCTAGTTTTGCAAAAGCCTTAGAAACATCTATGGTCTGTGAGATACCTTACAATACTTTAGATTCATTATCGAATACGATGCCTAAGTTGAAAAAACAAATTCTTCGCATGATGAGTTCAGAAATCCGCGCAGATCAAGAAATGTTAACGCTACTTAACCGCAAAAATGCTGAACAACGCTTGGCAACTTTTATTTCAACCTTAGCCAGTCGCTATCATGCACGGGGTATGTCACTAACAGATTTTCGCCTAACGATGACGCGAAGTGACATTGGTAATTATATTGGTTTAACGGTTGAAACCATCAGTAGATTATTAAATCGTTTTCAAAAAAATGAATTAATCACAGTTGATGGAAAACTCATCACAATACTTAATATGGATAAACTTAACGAGTGTGCTTCACTGTAGTTTATCGCTTTTTTAAATAATTATAGATAAATGCTTAACATTAAAGATGTTAAGCATTTTTTTTATTGAAATATTATGATTTAAAGCAAATAATATCTATTAATTATGGTCTATTATTAATATTATTTAATAACTAGGGAGTAAACATTATGGATAAGTATAAAAAAATATTAGCCGTTATTGATCCAACCACTGAAAATCAAAAAGCGTTGAAACGTGCGATTGAATTAGCACGACACAGTGGCGGACAGATCACTGCATTTTTAACCATTTATGATTTATCTTATGAAATGACCACCATGCTTTCTGGCGATGAGCGAGAAGCAATGCGTCAATCGGTTATTAATGATCGTAAACTATGGTTAGACGAAAAGATTTCAGAAACTGATCACCAAGACATAACCATAGATACCTGTATTATTTGGCATAATCGCCCATTTGAAAAGATCATAAAAAAAGTACTGGCTGAAAACTTCGATATTGTCATCAAAGGCACCCATCAACATGACAAGCTAAAGTCGGTTATTTTTACGCCAACAGATTGGCATATCTTAAGGAAATGTCCCTGCCCAGTATTACTGGTTAAAGACCATAGCTGGCCAAGCAATGGTAATTTACTTACCGCACTCAATATCGGTAGCGATGATGATGAGCACAAAGCGCTTAATAATAAGTTAACCCAAGAATCAATAGTGTTTTCTTCACTGATTAAAGCTAATGTCCATTTAGTGAATTCTTATCCAGGTACGCCAGTAAATATTGCCATTGAAATTCCAGAGTTTAACGCCTCTGAATATAACGACACTATGTTTAATCATCACAAAAGTGCGATGAAAGACCATGCTAATAGCTTTAATATTCCGCTTAAAAATACCCATGTTAAAGAAGGTTTACCTGAAGATGTTATTCAAAGTATTTCTAAGCACGTTGATGCTGAATTAGTTGTGTTAGGTACTATTGGTCGAACGGGGATTTCAGCGGCACTTATTGGTAATACTGCAGAGCATGTCATTGACCGCCTTAACTGTGATGTCTTAGCGATAAAACCTGATGGTTACCTCTCGCCATTAGCTTAATATTGAAATATGTAAATATCCATTAAAAAGCCGAGGATTTCCTTGGCTTTTTGCTATACTACGCGCGGTAAAATTCATACTTTTTATTTCAAATATCTCTAGGAAACACTATGAGCGCTCAATCATCGACACCAATAACATCTTTAACACCCAGCCAAAAAATACAGCTGAGTAAACTTGAGAAGCGCTTAAGACGACATGTTGGCCAAGCTATCGCGCAATATAATATGATAGAAGATGGCGATAAAATAATGGTGTGCTTATCGGGTGGCAAAGACAGTTACGCCCTACTGGCTATTTTAATGTTGTTAAAAGAATCAGCGCCCATTCATTTTGATATCGTTGCCGTTAATCTTGATCAAAAACAACCCGGTTTTCCTGAGCATATCCTTCCCGAATACTTAGAAGCATTAGGTGTTGAATATAAAATTGCGCAAGAAGATACCTACTCCATTGTTAAAGATAAAATACCTGAGGGGAAGACCACCTGCAGTTTATGCTCTCGTTTACGCAGAGCTATTTTATATAAGGTCGCGGCAGAAATAGGCGCAACTAAAATTGCACTAGGCCATCATCGTGATGACATGGTTGAAACACTGATGCTAAATATGTTTTATGGCGGTAAATTAAAATCAATGCCAGCAAAATTGGTCTCTGATAATGGTGAGCATGTCGTCATTAGACCGTTAGCTTTTTGTAAAGAAGCAGAACTCATCCAATATGCACAACTAAAAGCGTTCCCAATTATTCCTTGTAATTTATGTGGCTCTCAACCTAATTTACAACGTCAAAACATTAAGAAAATGTTACAGGACTGGAATGTTAATCATCCAGGACGAATTGAATCTATGTTTACTGCCATTCGCAATGTGGTTCCATCACATTTGTGTGACAGTGAACTTTTTGATTTTAAAGGGATTAACGCTGATTCAGGCATTATCAATGGTGGCGATATCGCTTTTGATGATGAACCTATTATTGCCGCTCAATTAACAAACAACGTCAATATTGAAGACAATTCAAAAGCCAAACTTTCATTAAGTAACAGTTTGAATATTATAGAAATAAAGTAGCATCTACCTTAATTAATACCAAGTATCTAAGCGCGATAACAACACCTGTTAAAAGAATAAATGTTATCGCTCGCCATAATTATCTGACGCGTAATAAAATAAGCCAAGCCTAAATAACCTTAGGTTTTGGCTTCGACAATATTTTATCAAAATACACTTTATTATGGCGGATCATTTCTGTTATTTCTAAGACATAATCAGTGCCTCTAATAGAATAACGCAGTAATCCTGTTGCTAAGATTTGTGGCGATAGTGGTTGTTCTTGAGCGCGTAACTGCCCTCTAATTGAACGAAAAACACCATAAGCATGATTTGTATTAATATTGTGTAAATAACGCTGTACCGCATGCTCTAAACTATTAAATGCCGCTACTTCATGTTTAGCACCGTCATCTCTTCCTCTTGGCACCATGCCACAACCCTTTTTATAGCACCACATACCAAAAAAGTTTAAACCAACTCGAGCAAAACGAGAAGTGCCCCAAGCTGATTCATTGGCTGCCTGCACTAATACTAGTTCAACAGGCACAATATCAATACGCAACAATAATTCATTAAGTTGCTGTAGCGGCGAGTGTTTTTGATTAACTTTATATTTCTTAATTAATCGCTCAAGCAAAGCTTGTTGATCTGCTAAAAGATTTTCCTCGAGGAAAAGTGTTTCTATCATCAAGGAGACTTCTGCCCTTAACATAAGAATATTGCTATTCTCTTGCGCTATTGCTGGATAAATATAACGGAAAAACTGACGTTTTTTCGTTTTAACATCGCTTATAGAAGCAAAGTTTGGGATCTTAACGTTATGAAGCGGTTGCTCAACCACTTTTACTTTCGCCTTGACCACAGGAACGATAACAACGTTTGTTACTTCCGGCGTGGGAAGTTCAAAAGTTGGTGCTAAAAAAGTGAAGGGCGCAATAAGCGCAAGAAAAAATACACTTATTAACACAGTTCTCATCAAATATTGAATGATCATAGTAGCCTTTTTGTTAACAATAAGGTTTTGCACAGAGCTTTACGCTGAAAATGTATCACTCGTTTGCTGAGCGGGTACATCCGTGGCTTGTAACTGCATGCCAAAAATTTCTCGGTATAAAATGCCTTTAACATTATAAAATAGCGGCGCTATAAATGTTAATGCGACTAAGAAAAGCATAACACCAATCACTGAAAATTGTGTTTTAGCAAGAATGGCTAAGGGGATTAAAGATAAAAATAAAGTTAAAAAGAGTAAGCTATAAATAGCGAGTAACTTAAACCACTGAAAACGTGTAACTTGTAAACTCAAGGTGATAGCTTTTATCGGTGATAATTTTTTATCTACTACAAGCGGCAGTACTAATGACAAGGCGACCGCTAAATAAATACCTGGAAAAACAAATAAACTCATACCTAAAGTTATTAATACTGACGTTAACAGCGCACAAACAGCAACCCAACTGCCTCGTTTTAAGAAAGCAAAAATTAATTTACTATTGGTTTTTAAGCCAACGGCATGAAAAACGCCCATCATCTCGACACCAACTAAAAAAGGATAGATAACCATAGTGACAACAATATTTAATAATGTTGTTGATTGTGGGTCTTTAATCACTTGTTCAATACCACCCATGGTATTACTGATCAAAAATGAAACAACAATCCCCAAAATAAGCGTAAAAAGTAATCCTAAATTAATAGCGATTCGCGAGCGAAGTGTTAATTGCCACGCCTCTTTTAATACCGAAGAAACGTCAATAGTATATTCACCCTGCAAAGACTTTTCTATGCTACCACCAATTTGTACTACTTTTTTTTCATCCACGAAAATGACTACCTTTGTGTAAATTTTTCAACATTATAGCAAGTTGATTTGATATTGGAAAATAGCATAAATTTTCACCTGAATTATCGGTGTAATTTAGCAATACGTTTTAATATATTTTGAAAGTAATGAGCACCTTTCTCTTGGGCTAAGGCAATATTATTATCAGGTATTTGCTGTGGATTTTTATACACAGATAATACCTTTTCCATACTCGCTTCTCGTATTAAATGAAGCGTAGGTAATGGCGAACGGTTGGTATAATTAGAGGCTGCGTTGAATGGATCACCTTCAAAATAATAATCAGGATGAAAACTGGCCAGTTGAAAGACACCTTCATAACCTAAGGTGAACAACAATTCATTAGCCTCATCGAGTAAATCAAGGTAGCTTTCAAAACCTTTAAACCCTTCATTAAAAATCAACAAAGTCGTTTCTATGTTGGGGTCAGCGACGAGTCTTTCAAATTCTATGGCTAATTCTGTTAAAGCCGATTCGACCTTTTTTGCTGGGCAAAGTTGATAATGTATAGTGTTATTAACAAACTCTTTTTTTGCAAAAGGGCAAAAATTCAAACCAATAATTATTTCTTCTAGCCACTGCTTAGTTTGTGAAATTTCAACGGCATACATTTGTTTATCAGGCATTTTGTTGCAGTTGCCACATCGTTGCGTAATGACCATTTTTAGTGAGTAGCGTTTGATGATCGCCCTGCTCGATTATTTCCCCTTTGTGCAGGACAATAATATTATCGGCATCAATAATAGTTGATAATCGATGAGCTATCACTAAGCTAGTGTGATCTTTAGCCACCTCTTTGATTGCTTTTAAAATAGCTTGCTCTGAGTGACTATCAAGTGACGACGTTGCTTCATCAAAGACCAAAATAGCAGGATTTTTCAAAATGGTCCGGGCAATGGCAACCCGTTGCTTTTCGCCCCCAGAAAGCTTTAAGCCACGCTCGCCAACGACGGTATCGAAACCTTTTGGTAACGAGGTAATAAAGTGACTTAAATGCGATAATCTTGCGGCTTCTTCAACTTGTGCATTACTCGCGTTTACATTGCCATATTTAACATTTTCAAATAAACTTTCATTAAATAACACCGTATCTTGTGGCACGATGCCAATATTCTT
Source organism: Colwellia sp. BRX8-7 (assembly GCF_014077275.1). Taxonomy (NCBI): domain Bacteria; kingdom Pseudomonadati; phylum Pseudomonadota; class Gammaproteobacteria; order Alteromonadales; family Colwelliaceae; genus Colwellia; species Colwellia sp. BRX8-7. The sequence goes on from NZ_JACGVP010000021.1 coordinate 45,950, forward strand.
TCTCAATGAATGTTGCGTAATATCAGTAACTGCTTCGCCGTCAATTTTAATACAGCCTTGTTGGCAGTCATAAAAACGAAAAAGTAGTTTCACTAAGGTCGATTTTCCTGAGCCACTCTCGCCAACAACAGCGACTTTTTGACCCGCTTTAACCTCGAATGAAACATTTTTTAAAATGGGTCTTTGCTCATCATAAAAGAAGCTAACGTTATCAAATTTAATAGCACCATGGCTTATCGCTAATTCTTTGGCATCTTGTGCATCTACAACCTTAGGTACTTTTTGCAACAAGGTAAACATTTGCTCAATATTTGCTAAAGAACCTTTTATTTCTCGATAAACAAATCCTAAAAAGTTTAAAGGGATAAACAATTGCATCATAAAAGCATTAACCAGGACAAAGTCTCCTAAGGTCATTTGTTGATGAGTCACTTGATAAGCCGCTAACGCTAACATTGCCGTCATCGCTAACGACACGATAATGGCCTGACCACCATTTAAAGCAAACAGTGACAAACGGTTTTGCATTTTGGCTTTTTCCCAATCAGCTAATTGACTGTCGTAAGCTGTTGATTCATATGATTCATTAGTAAAATATTTAACCGTTTCATAATTTAACAGACTGTCTATTGCGCGAGTATTACTCGATGAGTCAGCTTTATTTGCGGCTCTAATGTAGCGCGTGCGCCATTCTGTTGCGTAAATCGAGTAAGCGATATAGCTGGCAATAGAGACGCCGGTGATCAGCGCAAACCAAATGCCATAATTCACCCATAATATGGTAATAACCATAATTATTTCGAGTAAGGTTGGCACAATATTAAAAACCATAAACCGCATTAAGAAGTTAACCCCAGACGTACCACGGTCAATGTCACGCGAGAGTCCACCTGTCTGGCGGTCCAAATGAAAGTCTAAGTCAAGTTGATGAAGGTGTTCGAAAACTTTCAAACCAATGCGGCGGATCGCTCGCTCGGTAACACGGCCAAATAAGGTGTCGCGTATTTCTGCCAGTAGCACAATAGTTAAACGCACTAAACCATAAGCGGCAACTAAAGCAAAAGGCACAATGAAAATATTGTTTTCTTGTTGAGCATCAAGTCCGTCCACGATATCTTTTAAGATAAAAGGGAGATAAACACTGGCGAGTTTAGTTAACACCAAACAAAACAACGCAAAACCTATTCGCACTTTAAATTCGAGTAAGTAGGGAATAAGTGACTTTAGCACTCGCCAATTAATGGTGGCATTTTCAGGTGACGAGTAGGAAGATCTGCGCATTAAGGGATATTACTCTGGTAGGAATTAGGCAAACTTTAACGGCTTTAATCACTTAAAGCAATCAAGAAAATCAACCCATAGTGAACACAACATCTGTTTTTCACTTAATTGAAAAAGCGGTGCCGCACTGTAGTAGCTATAAACTGAGTATATTAAGTACGTCTCTGCATATCTAATCCATAACGCCACTTTAATCATGACGCTGATCTGAAATAAACAGCTAAAAAAAACTGATTATAATTTGTTGTTAGCAAATTATAATCAGCATTTAATCGTCTCTAAGAGCGAAGGAGAACTCCATAGTTATTTAAAGTTCCCCCCTTTTAAATAGATAAGTAAAGTCTATCAGTAAAAGAATCACATACCGGTAAATATACGTACCTAAAAATTTAATGCCTTACGTTAAGCTTTAAATTGTTGCGTTAATTTATTGAGCTCATCTGAAGAACTTTGCATAAGTTGAGAATTTTTTGTCATCGCATTTAATTGTTCTAAACTGCTATGACCTGCGCTAACAATTCTATTAACGTTGCTGCTTAACTCTTCTGCAACAGTACTTTGTTCTTCAACCGCAGAGGCTATTTGCGTCGCCATTTCAGTAATTTGTTCTGTAGAGCTTAAAATGCTACTAATAGACTCACCTGAACTGAGTGCATTTTCAACTGACGCCTTACTTTTAACCTGACTATCTTCCATAACATGAACCGCTGATTTAGCACCTGATTGTAAACGTTCAATGGTCTGCTGAATTTGTGCAGTGCTTTCTTGAGTTCGACTGGCCAAAGCCCTAACTTCATCTGCAACCACAGCAAAACCACGCCCTTGCTCTCCAGCACGAGCCGCTTCAATGGCAGCGTTTAACGCCAATAAGTTTGTTTGTTCGGCAATTCCGCGAATGACATCTAAGACTGAAACAATGCCTTTAACATCATCCTCAAGTGCACCAACCACCTTAGTGGCTTCATTAAGGTGATCAGATAAGCCATTTATTGACTCAATAGACTCTTTAATAATAGCGGATACTGCTCGTGCATCTTGATTTGCTTGCTCTGCTGAGCCTGCAGTTAACTGAACATTATTAGCAATTTCTTTTGCTGACGCAGACATTTCAGTGATGGCGGTAGCCACTTGATCCGTTTCAGACTGTTGATTTTCTAAATGCCCACGACTGGCCTCAGAAGCTTGATATACATTTTGTGACACCTCTGAAGTCTGCTTTACCGACAATTGAATAGATTGAACAAGTAATTGAATTTTATCTACAAAGACGTTGAATGACTCTGCAACAAGGCCTATTTCGTCTTCACGTTTAACGCGTAGTCGCTGCGTTAGGTCGCCTTCTCCACGCGCAATATTCTCTAAAGCATTGGCAACTTCACTTAAAGGCTGCGTTACTAGTTTAGCGAATAAAAAGTAGATCGCTGAAATTAAAAATACGTCAAGCAATACTCCTTTAACAATGATGCGAGAAGCTAAAGATGACAATTCGAGATCTATTGAAGAACTATCGATAAACAAAGTAACATTACCAACACTGGTACTTTGACCGTCCTCAATATGTTGTAACTTAAAAGTGATCGCTTCGTTTGTTTTCTTTCCTTTTGATTGAGATATTGTTTTTTTATCTTCATTGGTTATTTCTATTAAAGCAATATCTTCTGATTGTTGTTCCGAGTTTAAAATACCCTTCATTTGATCTTCTTCATAATTCCAAACAGCAGAAGGCAAATTAAGTTTCAATCGAGATTCGACCAAAGAAAGTTGATTTATTTGCTTATTTTTCAGTAAATTACTTTGTGCCATATAATCATACACACCAAAAGAAATGACGAGTGTGGTGACAATAATCAATGCTGAAAAAATAAGTTTAAATGATATAGATTTAGTAACGTTCATATTATTTTTATACCTTTTTACTGCCAGTCTTGTAGACCATATTTATTTAGAATATCTTTTAGCTGTCCAGATGCTCTAAGTGTTTCTGTACCTTTCTCGATTAATTCAATGTACATTTTACTGGTCGGCTTTGCAGGTGAACAAGCAATGTAAATCGGTGCTTTCTCAGCGTTAGTCCCTGCGCTTTTTAGTGCTTCATTAAAACCAAGTTCTTTTAACTTTGCATTCGCGACTGAAACCGATTCAACGACAACATCAATTCGGTTATTAACGAGTTTTTTAAAGTTTTTTTCCAAAGCATCAGTTCCTGAAACATCTTTAAAAACATCGGGTCGACTTCTTATTAACGCGTCAAACTCTTCGCCATAAGCATAACCACTAATAACACCTACTTTCTGAGTTAATAGCGAATCAAAACCGGTAAATGTCCAAGTTGATGCATTATTAACATAATATCCCGTACCATCCATTCCCCAATTCAAAGAAGGAAAAATAAAATCGGGTGCATCTTCAGGATACGCTCCGACAACGCAGTCAAACTTACCTTCACGAACCGAGTTTATCGCCCTTTCCCATGGCATTACCTTATAATCAACAGTATGTCCTGCTGCTGTAAAAATTGCTGTAGCCATATCAATCATATAGCCTTGCTTGTCACCATTTGGATCGCCATTCATCGGAAACCAGTCGTCCGCACGAATAGTAACTGTCGCTGCAGATGCTGGCAGTGAAATGGCAAGAGTAAGTAAACCAATAACTAGTTTCATCGTATTAACCTTGTGTAATGTATAGTTGAGTGAATTACGCACATCTGCTTTTAATCAACTGTTATCATATTCATTAATAACAAAGTGCGTAAATACAGCAATCTATTGAGTTAGCCTGAAAAACTATTCTTTATGTATAATTGACATAAGGTCCTATTCATTCAAATATTTTTTCATCACCGCCGTAATATCAATCTTCTTTAAACCTTCATTATAGATAGCTAACCATTGCTGACCTTCTGCACTCTTTTTAAAGGCTACGAACAATTCTTTTTCTGTCAACAACTTAGTATTCATTTGCACTTGTTCTTGCGCCTTTTCTAAGTCTTTGCTATTTGCTAATAAGTAGCTGAAAACATTGGTATCGATAACAGCAGCATCGATTCGACCACCCGCAACTTTACGAATGTTGGTTTCATCAGAGGTAGCGGTTTGCGCTTTTATTTCGCCACTAGCGATTAATGCATCAACTTCAGCTGTATTAACATAATCTTGAACTACGCCAATTTTATATTGCGTTAAATCTTTAACCGCAGACCATACTATGGGTTTTTTCTTGTTTTCAATTAACCCTAAAGGGCCCTTCCCCATCGGATTAGAAAATGAAAACTCATTTGACTCATAGTAATACTCAGGAAAATAACCTGCATATTTTGAGTCTGGTTCCGATGCAAGCTTTACAGCACGGCTCCAAGGGAAAAAATCAACCTTCAACTCATGTCCCATTGCCTTAAACGCTGCTTTAGCTACAGCAACTGAAGCACCTTGCTCATTTAAAGCCTTTCCTGAATATGGCGGCCAAGTTAACGAGGTTAGATGGACGGTGTCGCTAAATGCGGGTGTGCTAAAAGACAAAATTAATATAATTTTTATGACTTTATTAAACATGGCTATCTCCTAAAACTGAAATGTACGAGCAACGGTAAGCAATAGTGTGGTATCGCCATAAGTATCTAAATCAGTGCCGTGCAGCCCTAATGAAAAATCAAAACCATTGGTACTAAAGTTACTGGTGACTTGCCAGTGGTTATAACTGTCACTACCGGGCTCCCATTGCCATTTGTCATCATCTAAACTACTCGACCTGTCAATGCCCACTAATAAAGTTAACTCATCATTAATGGTAAAGGTATGATTTAACATAACAATGTAATGACCTGCTCCTGTTCCAAAGTAATCCCAAGCATACCAAAAGTTTAAATCTGTAGCGCCGAAATTCCATTTAGTATATATCTCAGTATAGTTACCGTCAGAACTATAGCTTGCGCCGTTATAAGTATATTGAGCAACGCCAACATCAAGATTAACGTTATCATTTACTGCGGTGTAATAACCGAGATAAACATCTGCTTCTATATTCGTATCATCACCAAAATCAACATTTGACGCCCAACCACCCGCATACCAACCTCCCGCACCAGACCAATCAAGACTACCTTGAAGTGCTGGGCCCTCATCAGTTTGACTAACACCATTAAAAAGATAATCGCTTGCTACTGTAACGGTTGATGACCAGTCAGCAAACGCAGGTGAAGACATGGTAAGTAAAGTTGTTACCAATATTAAATGTTTTTTCATTAAGTTAATCCTATAAAAGATATCTATAAAATTATAGTCACTGATCGCTTAATAACAATATTTTACTGATATTAATAAGTAGATGAGCTAACTCAACTCATTGATGGTGAAGAACTTGTATGGTGATTACGGCAATAAATGTTAGCAGATGAGTTATTTAAGTCGTATTGGTATTAGGTAATTGCTGTATTAATGCTACTTTATGTTAGTTTGCATTAATAATAGTTAGTCGATATCGATGTTATTATCTAGTCATCAACTCCGCGATGAATAGGGTGTGATAAGTTTGTGTGATTTTCCCTAGAGGCCATTTATCTAAAATGCCAAGATATTAACCTATCTCGATA
>NZ_JACGVP010000035.1:0-6789 GCF_014077275.1 Colwellia sp. BRX8-7
GCAGACAAAAAAGGTAAATGCGGCGAAGGTAAATGTGGTGAAACTAAAACCGACAAAAAAGGTAAATGCGGCGAAGGTAAATGTGGTGAAGGTAAAGCAGACAAAAAAGGTAAATGTGGCGAAACCAAAACTGACGCTAAGAAATGTGGCGGTTAATTCTTAATCATTTATTAAACGTGAACACATATCTTTAAAAAAGCTATTTAACCCTTTGTTAAATAGCTTTTTTGTTTATTTATAGCTTATATGCGGTCAGTTTTTATAGCTATTGCCGTTTGTTGTGTCGCGAGTCATGATAAAAATGATTCACTACCTTGAGTGAATCATTGTTTTATCACACTTTACCTAGCTATTTTAATGTCCCTGTAAAATCAAATTCCTGGTTACATCACACTATTTTATTTAAAACAGTGTCTTTCTTAATTAATGTCTTTTTTTCCAAGACTAATGTCTCGAAAAAACAGATAATACCGACCATTAATTACATCTTGCCAATTGGCAGTCGCTAAAACTAAGCAAATCACTGAGCTTTTAGTGCAAAACTTCGGAAATTATTCAATGGAAATCAAAGTTAATTATCTCGACAACCTTAGAATTGAAGCTAAATTTGATGATTTTTCTGTCATCGCTGATCAACCTATTCGCTATAAAGGTGATGGCTCTGCTCCAGGGCCTTTTGATTATTTTTTAGCTTCATCAGCGCTTTGTGCCGCCTATTTTGTTAAAGTTTATTGTAATTCGCGTGATATACCGACTGAAAATATTCGTTTGTCACAAAACAATATTGTAGATCCTGAAGATCGTTATAACCAAATTTTTCAAATTCAGGTTGAGTTGCCTGAAAGCATTTCTGAGAAAGACCGTAAAGGCATTGTCCGTTCCATTGATCGCTGTACCGTTAAAAAAGTCGTTCAAAGTGGACCAGAGTTTAAAGTAGAAATAGTCGATAGTCTTGAAAACGACGCCCAAGCAATGCTTATGGGGCAATCAGCAAGTGACTCCAGCACCTACATTTTAGGTAAAGACTTACCACTTGAACAAACTATTGCCGATATGACAGGTCTGTTGGCTGATTTAGGTATGAAGATTGAAATATCTTCTTGGCGAAATATTGTGCCTAATGTTTGGTCATTGCACATCCGTGATGCGGCATCACCGATGTGCTTTACTAACGGTAAAGGCGCAACGAAAGAAAGTGCGCTTTGCTCTGCACTTGGTGAATTTATTGAGCGTCTTAACTGTAATTTCTTTTATAACGATCAGTTCTTTGGTGTTGATATTGCCAACAGTGATTTTGTTCATTATCCCAATGAAAAATGGTTTAAACCAGGCGTCAATGATGAGTTGCCCAGCGACATACTTGATGAATATTGTTTAGCGATATATAACCCTGACGATGAATTACGGGGTTCGAACCTAATAGATACCAACTCTGGCTTAGCGGAGCGAGGTATTTGCTCTATTCCTTATGTACGCCATTCTGATGGTGAAACCGTCTATTTTCCTTCAAATTTAATTGAAAATTTATTCTTAAGTAATGGTATGAGTGCAGGTAATAATTTACCCGAAGCACAAGTACAATGCTTGTCAGAAATTTTTGAACGTGCGGTAAAAAAACAAATTATTGCACAAGAAATTATTTTACCCGATGTGCCCAAAGACGTAATCGCAAAATACCCAAGTATTTTAGCAGGCATTGAAGGGTTAGAGGCGCAGGGCTTTCCTATTGTCGTTAAAGATGCATCGTTAGGTGGTCAATTCCCGGTCATGTGTGTCACGCTTATGAACCCTAAAACGGGTGGTGTCTTTGCCTCCTTTGGTGCTCATCCAAGTTTTGAAGTTGCCCTAGAAAGGAGTTTGACGGAGTTGTTACAAGGAAGAAGCTTTGAAGGCTTAAACGATGTACCCAAGCCAACGTTTAATAGCATGGCGGTTACTGAACCTGAAAACTTTGTTGATCACTTTATTGACTCAACAGGTGTTGTTTCCTGGCGTTTCTTTAGCAGTAAAGCTGATTATGAATTTTGCGAATGGGATTTTTCTGGCACCAACGAAGAAGAAAATGCTGTGTTAATGGCGATTTTGAAAGACTTGGGCAAAGAAGTCTATATCGCAGAGTTTAATCAATTGGGGGCTACTGCTTGTCGAATGCTAGTGCCAGACTATTCAGAAGTGTATCCGGTTGAAGACCTTATTTGGGACAACACCAATAAATCTCTTGAATACCGCGAAGATATTTTAAATCTTCACATTTTAAGTGAAGAACAATTAGTCGCTTTAGTTGAGCGTTTAGAAGATAGCCAACAAGATAACTACATTGATATAAAAACATTAATTGGTATTGAGTTTGATGAAAATACCGTTTGGGGTCAGCTCACTATTCTTGAATTAAAAATTCTTATTTATCTTGCCTTAGGCGCTTTAGAAGAGGCTATTGAATTAGTTGGAGAGTTTTTACAATACAATGACAATACGGTTGAACGTGGCTTATTTTATCAAGCGGTTCATGCGGTATTAGAAGTTACCCTAGACGAAGAGATGGAACTTGAAGACTATATCGGTAACTTTAATCGAATGTTTGGTGAAGAGACTATGGAACACGTGGTTGGTTCAGTCTTTGGTGAAGTTAGGTTTTATGGTTTAACACCAACAAGTATCAAACTTGAAGGTTTAGATAAGCACCTGAGGTTGATTGAAAGCTACAAAAAATTACACCAAGCACGTAAAATAGCGGCTGAAAAATAGTAAAAACATATCATGTAAAAAGCCAATATCTACTATAGGTATTGGCTTTTTATAAACGTTGCGCATTTAAATTTTAAATCTTAAGTTTAATGAGCATTAATCAGTTTTATACACCTCGGTTCTGTTTCTGCCAAGTTCTTTTGCTTTATATAGGGCATTATCAGCCTGAGCGTAGAAGTCAGTAAATGATATTTTATCGTTACAAATACTGGCACCAATACTTACCATTAATGGTTTGTTATCAACCTTAATGTTAGCAATTAACTGATGTAATCTTTCACAAAATAATAAAACATTCACTTTGTCTGTGTCAGGTAGCATGATCAAAAATTCTTCACCACCAAAGCGAGCAACGAGGTCTGTTTGTCGACAAAAGGCTTTCAACTTTTGACCAAGCTCTTTTAATACTCGGTCTCCTGATAAATGGCCAAAGCTATCATTTATTTTCTTAAAGTGATCAATGTCGAGCATTAATAAACCAACCGATTGATGAGATCTTGCTGCCTGCTCAAGGACTAAAATGCTTCGCGATTTCATTTCTCTTCTATTTAATAACTCGGTTAATTCGTCAGTAGAAGCAAGTAATTTCAACGCTTCTGCTTGCTCTTCTAATGTTTCGCGGGTTTTTAATAATTCATTATAAAGTTGGTCTCTTTTAGAGGCATTAAAAAAGCTCCAGTAAATACAGCCATCATCACCTAAATGCGCGTTCACGGTTACTGGAATGCGAGCCCCTTGAGCATTAAATATAATTAACTGCATTTCTTCACACGTTTTCTCATGTAAAAGTGTTGGAATGAGATAACTTTGAAAAAATATTTTTGACGATTTTGTGAAAATCACATCTGTACTTTTACCGATAAGGGCTGCTGGTTGCCATAATAGTTCAGTAGTGAAATATGCATTAACATAGGTAATAACTCTTGACGAATTAGTGACTAAAGCACCGCAAGGAAAACTATCCAGCGAATAATTTTGCATGTTACTTTGTGCTTTACTTTTGCGTGTCGTGGTCATTGTTCGCGTATTCTATTATTAAGTCGACAATTTCGTTCGGATGCGTCATATGTAAACAATGTCCGTCAGCCAGAATCACTTCCAGTTGACTATTTTTTATTTGGCTATGAATAAACTCACCAACAGTCGTCGCAGCCAAGGCATCATTTTTACTTTGAAAAATTAATGAAGGTTGCTTTATATCTTTTAAAATATGGCGATAATCAGATAAAAATGTTGCTTCAGCAAAATTCTTCGCTATAACAGGATCAGTAGAGCAAAAACTTCCCGTTAACTCTCCTATTAAATCCGTTGAATTATCATCTCCTATCACTAATGGCGCTAAATAATCAGCCCAACCAATATAATTTTTATCCATCAGGCTTAATAATTCGAGTAAATCTTCTTTTTCAAAGCCGCCCAAGTATTCAGGAGGAAAGTTTAGAAAACAAGGTGAAGGGCATATCATGATAAGCTTAGAAAAAAAATCAGGCCTTTTATTGGCGGCAATCGCACCGATAATACTACTTACAGAGTGTCCGACAAAGATTGCATTTGATAGCTCTAGCACTTCAGCTATTTCAATAATATCTTCGGCATACCCATCAAGTTGGCTATAACGTTTCTTGTTGTATTGTGAGATATCTGAACCACCAGAGCCGACATAATCAAAGAGTACGATGGTAAACTTGTTCAGTAGCTTTGGCGTTAAAAAGCGCCACATGTTTTGATCGCAACCAAAACCGTGCGCAAGAAAAAGTGTTCTATCACCTTTTCCAACAATTTTAACATTATTTCTAATCAACACCTCTTTTGACAAAAGCATAATATTTCCTACTCAAATGTATCGTTAATTAACGGTTACTAACCTTGTTTATACTACTATCTAATAATCTTGCTTATATTACCACAGAAGGAAACAGTTGCAGCGTTTGCTCAATTATATCAGTTTTCTGACTTTTCGCTAAATAAGCGGCATATATATCTCTTGAATATACCGGCGCTTCTTCAACTAGGTATAATTTATTTTTCTCGATATACTCAAAAGTCATTTGTCTGGGTAAATAAGCACTTCCGCCGGCGTCCAATAGAAAATTTAATGCAATTCTTGGTTGGCTCATATAGTGTCTTGCGGGAGGAGCATCTTGAAATTCTCGAAGGTGTTGCGCATTCACTGATTCACCATAGTCGACCATTATGTGGTTATCTAATGTTAACTTTTCGATAGTATCGTTTGGCTCTGTGGTGACTAAATGTAGTGGAACCGTGGCGACTTTTTCAGTGATTAAATCTTTAACAAACGGCGGCTCGAAAAAAAAGGCAACATCGACCACACGACTCAGTAAACTCTTTCTAAGCTCTAACGGCGAGTAAGTGTTGGTTAATAAACTAACATCATCAAGGTTTCTGTGTATTTTTTTTAACCAGTCTTGTAAGACAATATCCCAAATAGACATCATAGAGCCAACAACTAATTGATAAGTATCACTGTCTGCAACACCAACATCTTGTTTAGTTTTTTGCCACATAAACAATAACTCATTAGCATGTTTTATTAACCGATTACCTTCTGGGGTTAATTTTAAATGCTTTTGGCTTCGGTCAAACAACAGCACACCTAAGTCACCTTCTAATAACTTAATCCTTGCGCTTACTGCAGATTGAGTAATGAATAAGTTCTCAGATGCTATTCTAAAGTGTAATGTACGGCTCACTTCAAGAAATGTTTTTAATAGTTCGATTCTCATACAAACCTCGACAAACAACGCAATCATTTTTTTTGATTAAACTCATCAAAATATAGCGCTATATTATTTAATAAGCTGACTATACACTCCACAGCACTTATTACCTCACTTTTTATCATTAAATAAAAGTGAATATCAAAAGACTGACTTATGAAAATTGCTATCTTATCTAGAAATAAAAAACTTTACTCTACCCGTCGTTTAAAAGAAGCGGGTGAAGCTATGGGCCATGAAGTTGATATTATCGATACTTTGCATTGCTATATGGACATTACGAGTAGCCGTTCATCGGTGCGTTATCACGGTAAAGAACTACCAAAGTATGATGCAATTATTCCTCGTATTGGCGCCTCTGTGACTTTTTATGGCACAGCTGTGGCAAGACAATTTGAAATGATGGGTACCTTCAACATTAATGAGTCCGTCGCTATCAGCCGCTCACGCGATAAATTACGGTCATTACAGTTGCTATCGCGTAAAGGTTTGGGTTTACCGCGAACGGGTTTTGCCAGCAAACCTGATAATGCCAAAGATTTAATTAAAAATGTTGGCGGCGCGCCGGTGGTTATTAAGTTGCTCGAAGGCACGCAGGGCATAGGCGTAGTATTAGCCGATACGGCTAAATCAGCTGAAGCCATTATCGAAGCGTTTATGGGTTTAAACGCGAATATTTTGGTACAAGAGTTTATTAAAGAAGCCGGTGGTGCTGATATTCGCTGTTTAGTGATTGGCGGTAAAGTGGTTGCGGCGATGAAACGTCAAGGCGCTGAAGGTGAGTTTCGTTCTAATTTACATCGTGGCGGCTCTGCTGAAGTGGTTAAATTATCTAAGGCTGAGCGTGATACTGCTGTCAGTGCTGCAAAAGCGATGGGTTTGAACATGTGTGGTGTCGATTTACTGCGTTCACAAAATGGTCCTATGGTAATGGAAGTTAATTCATCTCCTGGCCTTGAAGGTATCGAAAAAGCGACAGGCAAAAATGTTGCTGGGATGGTGTTTGAGTTTTTAGAAAAGAATGCAAAACCTCATGACACCAAAACACGTGGCAAAGGATAATGAAAGTGAGTTCTACAGACATATTACGCATTGGTGAATTTGAAATTTTACCTGGAGAGCAGCGCAAAATAGAGTTGCCGGTTGCTAAGTTATATACCGATGCCGACGTTTCTTTACCCGTTCATATTATTCGCGCTAAAAAACCGGGGCCCACTATTTTTTTGAGTGCGGCGGTACATGGCGACGAATTAAATGGTATTGAAATTATTCGACGCTTGATCCACGAAAAGAAACTTAAAATAAC
>NZ_JACGVP010000031.1:0-8422 GCF_014077275.1 Colwellia sp. BRX8-7
TGTGCATGTGCATGTGAGGAATAAACCATAATGATTACCAAAAGAAAACAAATTTTAAAATTAGACACCGGATGTCCCACAGTTATAACGCCCCATTAAGATAATGCCGATCAGTTAAGCAATTTATAGCTTGATTAATTTGCTAATGAGATCAAAATCCAGTGATTGATATCACTGGATTTTTTTTATGCAACTTTCTACCGCGCTTTCTTTAGTTAATTCAAATAACGTCACCGAGTTCCAAAACTTAGCAGAAATTTTGTCTCCAGAAATTATTAGTGCGGGACTAAAAGAACACGGAATATCTACCATTCGAAAGCGTAAGCTGCCTATGGAAAATATGGTGTGGGCTGTCATTGGCATGGCATTGTTTCGCAAGTTCCCAATGCGTCAAATGCTTAATCAGTTGGATATTATTTTACCCAGCGGTATCCCCTATGTTGCATCTAGTGCGGTCACGCAAGCGAGAAAAAAACTCGGTAGCAAAGTTATAGAAACAGTCTTTCAACAAACGCAACAACAATGGAACCATGATGCTAATCATGGTCAGTGGTGTGGTTTAAACCTTTTAGGTGTCGATGGTGTTGTGTGGCGAGTGCCCGATACCGATGAAAATAATGAAGAGTTTGCCAAAACAGGGACGCAACATGGCAAAGCCAGTTACCCTCAAGTACGTATGGTGTGTCAGATGGAGTTAACGAGCCATTTATTGACTAACAGTGTCTTTGATAGTGTTGAAGTTAACGAGATGAATCTTGCGTTAGGGTTAATTGATAAAACACCTGATAATAGTTTAACGCTGTTCGACCGTGGATTTTATTCATTAGGCTTGTTACATCGCTGGCAAAGTACAGGCAACACAAGGCATTGGTTAATGCCACTCAAAAAAAATACACAATATGAAGTTATCAATAGTTTTGGAAGACAAGATAAATTAATCCAATTAACCACAACACCTCAGTCACGAAAAAAGTTTCCAGAATTACCTAAAACGATGCAAGCACGGCTCATCACCAAAAAAGTGAAAGGAAAAGACCTTCAAATACTCACTTCGATGACAGATCCTATGCGCTTTCCATCCGCTGATATTGTTGATTTATATGCCCACCGATGGGAAATTGAGTTGGGATTTAGGGAAATGAAACAGTCGCTATTGGACAATCGATTCACATTACGAAGTAATCAACCAGAGCTTATTAGGCAAGAGCTTTGGGGGATATTATTGGCTTATAATTTAATCCGTTATCAAATGGTATTAATGGCTAAATCGCTAGACGGTGTCCACCCCAATCAACTGAGTTTTAATGGCGCTTCAATGCATATTATTCACGAATTAACCCAGTTATCATTCTGCACGCCAGGTAACATTCCCAAATACACAATGAATATTACAAAGTCGGCTAAGCAATTCGTTTTACCCGGTAGGCGAGAACGGCAATATCCGAGAATGTTGAAATGTTCAAAGAATAGGTACCCTGTTAAAAGTAAAAATGCCGTTCACCTTAAGTGAACGGCATTACCCATTAAGAGGCTTTTAATTGTTGGTTATAATGTGTAGCGAAGCGGAACCTAACCAACTGTCAAAGCCCTTATTGAATGGCTTTTTATATTTTATTTACACGATACTTCAACCGTTTTTGGGTACCAAATTGGTCCCAACATATTTACTGCACCACTAGCCAAACCATTTATAAAAGTTAATTCGGTTTTTACTGATGCCCAAGGCGTGTTACCACATTCTTTTTGGAGATCTACAACTGGCGAGCCCTCATATAAAGAAAGGGCGAAGTTATGATGCCATAATTGAGTGGTTTGATTTGATTTAACTTGATCACCTTTATCAAAATGGATTGTTGAACAACCGGAAAACAAAGTAACACATAAAACGCCTAACAGTATGTTTTTCATTATGATTCTTCCTTAGGACACCAAACTTTCACTGTATGTGGTGCATAAATACCTAGTGTAATTAATGCTAAAACACCATCAGAAAATGTTTGTTGTGATTGCATTTGCAATGGTTCATTTTTGTTACAAACTTTCAGGACATCAACACGATGTTCTCCAGATAGCCCCCATAAATAAAATGGTTTTGAATCTTGGTATGTGGGTTTATTGACAAGTTTATTTTGCCCTTCCGGTTTTATAGTAACCGTTGAACAAGCAGTGATCCCCACTAAAAGTACACTTAAAATTAAACTATTTTTTTTCATAATTACTCCATATGATGATTTAAAATATAACGCCCCTGTTAAGCGGCTAAAAATTGTTGACTAAATAACTTAGAGCATAATATCTAGAGTTGAACTTTAAAATGTTCGATTAATGTTGGGGAAATGTAAAAATGTGTAAGATATACCTGACTTGACCAAAAAATATAACGCCCCATTAAGAGGCAAATGATAGTTGGCTAAAATTGCGAGGAACGAAGCTAGCCAACTGTTTAGCGTCCGTTTGAATAGCTTGTTTATGCCCTTTACAATACGCATTAGAGTGCGCATAATAAACGTAATGATTACTTGGAGACATACTATGCAAACATTATACGATCTTAAAGCCCCTAAAAAAGCAACAAACCTTAGCCTAAATAGTGACTTACTAAAAAGAACAAGAGCACTTAACATTAATTTATCTGCAACTTTAGAGCAAGCATTAAAAGATAAATTGAAAAGTATTGAAGCTAAAAAATGGGTAAAAGAAAATAAAAACGCTATAAAAGCCTACAATGATTTTGTAGATGAAAATGGCTGTTTTGGTGACGAATTTAGAGAGTTTTAATGGCACAATTTGATGTATACATAAACCCAAGTAAAAAAAGCAGAGAAGCATATCCTTATATAATTGATATCCAAAATGCGTTAATTAGCGATATTGCAACTAGAATTGTGCTCCCTTTAGGGAAGCTTAGTCATTTTAGAAATGAAAAAATGAATGGCTTAACTCAAGCGATAGAATATGAAAATGAACAATTCATTTTACTCACACCTCAGATTTCATCGATGCCAGCAAATTTACTCAAAAGCCCTGTTGGCTCGGTTGAATCATTAAGAGATGAGATTATTGCAGCGATCGACTTTGCTATTACGGGCTTATAACGCTACGTTAAGCGGCAAAAAATTGTTGCCTAAAATTGTGAACGGAGTGAAACAGCCAACTGTTTTTTGTCCGTTTGAACGCCTTGTTAGCGGTATTTAGCTCTGTAGAAGAAATCTACGAAGATCTCGCTCTTGACGCATGACATGTAATATATAAACTTTGTCGCTATCCACTTTATAGAAAATACGACAAGGATTAACATTAACTTCACGGTAATTTAAGTTAATTAATTCAAGTGGTCTTTTACCTGATTCAGGATGATCTTCTAACCTAGATATTTTGTCAAATATTTTGTGAGTCAATTTCTTAGCCGCATCAATATTACTTAAAGCAATATACTCAGCAATATCATTTAAATCATCAAGAGCTGGAGATGTCCAAATTATTTCAGCCATTTGCTCATTTTCTCTTTTGCTTCTTGATTCGAGAATGTATTACCGCTTTTAATTGCTTGCTCACCGCGTGCAACACCCTCAAGAATTGCCATTCTTTGCTGCATAAATTCATAATCGTCAACATCAACTAAATATGCCGATGGTTGCCCATGCTCAGTAATTAACACAGGTTCTTTGGATATGTGAAGTTCAGCTAAAATTTTTGTAGCTTGACGCTTAAGTGTCGTAACAAGTTCAACTCTCATGATAAATCCTATTTAGAACTCAAATAATGTATCACTATAGTATCACAAAAGTTCGAGGTTACAACTATACGGCTAACGCCCAATTAACAGCCAACTGTTTTTTGTCCGTTTGAAGGTCTTGTTAGCTGTACTTTGCACATACACTACCCAAGTCATGTTTTATTTTTTTTACTAATTGAGGGAAACCATTGTCAGTTTTATATGAAACTACAACATTACTATTTAAAATATTAACACTAAAAGCTGGGGAGTAATAAACTTGGCTTGGAGCATAGCTGACAAACGAAGAAACCCAGCCACTTTTATTGTTATTTAAAAGTAAAACTAAAGCGTCGTACTCAGCATCACCTTTAGAAATGAGTTTATCGCAAAATTCAAACTGTGGAGGAATAAAATCGACTATTATATCCTGCTCACGAAATACATATAAATATGTAACTGAAACAAAAAATAGGACTGTGATTATTAAATACTTTAGAATTTTAAACACAACTTCCCTTGTACAGCTAACGCTTTGCTAAGCGGCTAAAAATGGCTGGCTATAATAGCGAGGAACGAGCGCAGCCAGCTGTTTGTGTCCGTTTGAGCAACTTGTTAGTTGCCTACTCTTCCTCAATAATATAAAGGTATTCAATATTTATATTTTTAATGTCTTCATATTTGAGGATAAGGCGATCTCCCTTTATTTCATAAAAACGTGTAGTTGGTGGGGTTGTTGGTTCAGAATCGTCTGACTCTATTGGTCTTCTCATTGCACCAGATAAAACAACTCGATTCAATTGCCCATTAGAATCAAGATAAAAATCTTCAAGAACACCATAATATAAGAAGGATGTATTATTAGACTCAACTAAGCAGGATAATTTAATTAATTCTGCGTCCTGAGTTTCAGATAATTTACCTGTAAGCTCATAGTACCATGGAGTGTCAAAAGCATACTTTGATGATTTGTAGGGATTAAAATAAAAAATTATTTTTTGAAAAAATTTCCCAAATACATACGCAAGTAAAAAAGAACTAGAAAAATATAAAATAATCTTAGTGATGTTACCGCTTATAGCTCCTAAATCAGATGCAGAGATTGATTTAGAGCCAGTTAATAGTTTTACACAAATATCGTAATTAATTTCGTTACCTGATAGAGGTACTACAACAGCAATTAAAAAAACATGTAAAATTAGCGCATAAAAAAAAGCCAAAGATGAAGAAACATCAAATGGCTTTTTTTCTATACTTGTATTTTCTAGTTTTTCGTAAGAGTTTTGGAATATAAAACCTGGAATAATAAGTACTAAAATAAAAAAAGCAGGAAAAGCTATATTCATGCCACGGCTTTCTCTTTAGGAGAAGTAGAAACTCGATATTTTTTACCGTTTGACAAGGTGATAACTTCGTACTCTTTTGAGCTACTAGATATAAAAGCTCTCAACTGTTCACTTCCAGAAGGATCGCCTTTTATTTTCTTGGCTAGATTACCTAATAAAGCTTTCATAACATCTCCTAACATGCGGTCGTATATTTACAGTTTACTTTAAATTTGATTAATGCGCTACAAGTGATGGCATAAGGCAACTAACGCCCATATTAAGCGGCTAAAAATTGTTGGCTAAAATAAGCGACGAAGGAGCAAATAGCCAACTGTTATTTGTCCTTTTAAGTGACTTGTTAGCATACTGGGTACACCTGTCGTTTAAATTTTCTTTGACAGCCAATGCATGACATTTAGAAGAAACTGTTCATTTTGTTCCGCACCATCTGAGACTAAACCATATTTTTTACCCGTTGAAACCGTAACTTGCGATGAGAACGTCATCCCCTCAGAAAACACTGCAACTCGACCTTCTCCAACTTCCAAAACTGCTCCTTGATACCAGCCATTCATTGATACTCTTGGAGTTTTGCCATTTACTTGAAAAGGTATCTCGGGCACAACAGATGTGGCTCCTTTACCTAGAGTTAAAAGGGGCTGTGCACTTTCAGGTATTTGAAAAGCGGAACCACCAAATGTTTTAACTTGAGTGATATCTTGGGTTATTGAATGTTCTATAAGGGATTTATTATCTAAGCGAAATAAGGTGTCACGGACATGACCATTACTAAACTCAAAACCAAAAGCAGATGATAGTTTTTCTATAACTTTTGGAAAAGGTGTGTGATCGGCAACTAGAAAAAGAGAACCACCTTGTGATACCCATTGTTTAACGGCTTCAACTTCTCCTTTGTCAAATGCATCTCCGAATGGAGGGTTCCAGTCCTGTCTATTTTTATCTAGTGCATTTGCGACTACCAATATATCCGCTTGTTTTAAATAAGTTAAAGTGAACTTTTCTTTACTAGATTTCACAGTATAACCATCACTAGACAGAACTTGAGAAAAAGGCTTGTATCTGCCCTTTTTTGTAAGGAAATTATTATGAGCTTCATCAATAAGAACAACAGGGCTATTTAATTTAGAAAAGGTACTATTGATATTTTTGGGGACGAAATCAGGATCTGGTTGTTGATCACTATCAGAACAAGACGACACTCCAACTAAAAGGAGTCCTAAAAGAATAGTTTTACAAATTGATTTCATTTAAATGTTCCATATTGATTACCACGATTCTAATTAAAGTATGCTAACGCCCCACTAAGAGGCTTTTAACAGTTGATTAAAATGTGAAGCGAAGCGGAACCTAACCAACTGTTAAAAGTCCTGCTTGAGTGGCTTGTTAAGTGGCTGATACTCTTGCCTTTACTGTATCAAAGTTTTCAACATTCGTATTGATTTTACAACCTAAATAAATAACAACTTCGCGGGCACCTGCAGCTAGTGCTAACTCGCGTAATACTCTTTCTTCTATATCTGTAAGACCACCATCAGTTTTTTCTAACTGGTGAATAATAACTCTTGGTGCAGGTCTGATTCTTGAATTGTGAATTGTATACATGCCATGCTGCAATATTTTCTCTGCACACATAAAATCTGCGACAAAAGACCGACTGTGCTTGAAAGGGTTAAGCACTCTTATATTAGGAGAAGATAGGGTTTTAGCAGCCTTTCCGATTGCCTTTATGATTTCCCCTTTCTTAGTATTTTCTAAAGCAATATAAGGTTCTTCCTCGAATGAAATATCAGAAGAAAAATCTTTAATCGAAACTTTATTTTCGCTTAATTCAAAAAGTAAATCATTTGAGAAAAGACTTCTAAGGAATGTGAACAATACTCTCGGCCTCCGAGCCACTTAACGCCCTATTAAGCGGCGAAAAATTGTTGGCTAAAATTGCGAGGAACGAAGCTAGCCAACTGTTTAGCGTCCGTTTGAATAGCTTGTTATGCGCTGGTTGTGATTACCACAAGCATCACCATTTATATAAAATTCTGTGGCAGCCCGACTGTAGGATTAAAAAACTCCCACTCAGTGCGACACACCAAACAATGAATTTTGAGCCACATAAATAATCTAACGTTTAGCACCAAACGTAAACTGGCGAAAAACACTTTGGCCAAAAGCTAAAAAAGTATAATTGCCACGTAAGTTACCAAAACAAAGAACAGGCAACAAGCACAACAATTTTTTATAAAACGCGAAACGCAAAAAACAATTTAAACAGAATTCGTGTCTGACGCATAACGCCCTAATAACAGGCAAAAAATTGTTTGCTAAAATGTTGAGGCACGAAAACAGCAAACTGTTTTTTGTCCTTGTTGATTAGCTTGTTATATGGCAGAACTACCAAAAGCGCCACCATGCTTTTTTATTTGGAAAGTTAAGAAGTTTAACGTTGTCGTAGCAAACACCACAAAGAATTTTTACGTTTGAAAACTCTTCTGCCTCTCCTTCCCACTCACCATTTTTATTTACTAAATCTTCACACTCCGAACACCACGCATCTGGTCTAGGATTTTCTGGTTGCTCAATTGACCACCAAAAACCTTTAGGTTGACCATCATTCAGACTCTCAACTGTATGTTGACATACATACGTTTCCTGCTGCTTTCCATGTTCGCAACATTCAATATACTCTATTTCATCAGCCATACTTTAGTGCCATATAACGCCCATTTAAGGGGCAAAATTTAGTTGGCTAAAATAGGTGAACGGAGTGAACAAAAAGCCAACTGTATTTTGTCCCTCTTGAAATTCTTGTTATGTGGCTATTGCGTAGAAACTTGTTATTAACTTATAAACATACCTATCGATTTAACTTCTGAATTTATACTTTGAAGGTTTAATGTACCTAAAAATTCACCATCCTCTTTTGAACTCCATTGTCTCCAAAGAACTAGCACACTATCTTTTCTACGAAGGATACCAACGAATTCTTTTTTATCCGTTAGAGACGTAAGCAAAGGCACTTGCTCCCATTGGTTCTCTACATCTTGTTTTGCCTCATCCGTTTGATCTGTTTCAGGCATGTGTTTTGAAAATAAATCCCAGTTTTTACCATTGGCTCCTTTTACAATATCATCCCAAATTGGTTCTGCAATGTTTAAAATTTCAGAGTCAGATTTCGTTAATATATTCATAGATCATACCTTTTTATATAGTAGATAATATGCCGCGGTTACACAGCCACATAACGCTTACATAAGCGGAAAATTATAGTTGGCTAAAATTTTGAGGAACGAAAAACAGCCAACTGTAAATTTTCCGTTTAATGTTCTTGTTATATTTCGTCAAACCACCAAGCCTTAGTGTCATG
>NZ_JACGVP010000010.1:0-186051 GCF_014077275.1 Colwellia sp. BRX8-7
TGTGTGAATTTACTGAGCACGTGGGGTTAAAGCGCGCACACGGTAAAGCAAATGCCCAAGCTTGTTTGAATAGCGCGTAAACATAGCTACATTCAAAAACAGCAAGAAAGCCACAAGAAAAAATACGGCTACCTTGGGGGAGAAGTAAAGCTTGCCTGAAATTCATTCATTTAATCAACATCTATAAAAATCGATATGCAAAGGCTTACAAGATGAAATACATGCATTGTTGTTGGCCAATGGATAGCAGTGTTTCAGAGCATTATTACTGCGGAGAATTATCATGGGTGGCATAGTAATAATCATTCTGGATAACGCACGGCTAAGACATCACATTTTGCCCCATGTAAAATAGCATTACAGGTAGATCCTAGTAGTAATTGCAAGCCATGTACACCATGACTTCCGGTGATAATTAAATCAACGTTTTCTTTCTCTGCAAAAGCAAAAACTTCGCCACTAATATGTCCTATTGGTATATGCAAATCTTGCTCTAGAATATTGAACCTTTTAGCCAAAGGCTGAAGTATCTCTTTGGCACGCTCTGCTAGTGCTCTAGTAGTTCCTATACTATCTATGGGGTCCAAACCCGGCATAGTACCGTATACACCAGCATAGTAAGCGTTTGGTATGGGCTCAACTACATGAATAACACTCAGTTTTGCCTGAGTGAGTTCTTGTAGTTGCGTGACTTTATCTTCGATATAACTCTTCGTCTCATTAAGTTCTGCGGCAAATAAAATATGCTTATACATAAATTTCTCCTTCATTTTAAATAATAATATTTTGCTTATAGCTTGCTTGCGTAACATCAACTTGATATTGATGTTTTAATTTTTGCGCAAGTATATCCATGGCTTCTACTTCCCCATGTACGAGAACTACAGGTGGCTTGTTTTCGAAGCCTTGATACCACTCAAGTAAGCCTTGTTGGTCAGCATGTGCAGAGAATCCGCCAACGGTGTGAATATTTGCTTTAACTTGTACCTTTTCTCCCCACAACTTTATGTGTTCACAGCCTTCAACAAGCGATCGACCTAATGTTCCTCTAGCTTGAAAGCCAACAATAAGCACATGAGCATTCTCACGCCAAATATTATGCTTGAAATGGTGTTTAATTCGCCCCCCTGTACACATGCCGCTACCCGCTATAATAATGGCGCCTGAAGATATTTGATTTATTTTCATCGAATATTCTGTTGTTTCTGACATATGCAAGTTAGGTAAATTAAATATCCCATTATCTTGTAGTTGAACATCAATTGCTTTCTCATCGTAAACTTCGCGGTGCTTGGCATAAACATTAGTAGCTTTTATTCCCATAGGACTATCGAGAAAAATTTGCCAATCGCCTAATTGCCACTCCTCAAAATGTTGCTTAAATTCATAAAGTAACTCTTGTGTTCTGCCGACGGTAAAAGCAGGAATTAATATGTTTCCTTTACTACTTTTAGCATTAGCAATAATATTACCCATTTCTTGCCAAGTATCCTGCCAACTACGATGTAATCTGTCACCATATGTACTTTCCATAATGACCAAGTCAGCATGTTTAATCGTGAACGGATCACGTAAAATAGGGGCGTTTTTATGGCCTAAATCGCCACTAAAGACAATCTTTTTACTAACGCCGTTTTCAGTGAGTGCTAATTCAACAATAGCCGAACCAATAATATGACCCGCATCTCTAAGGGTTAGTTTAACGCCTTGGCATACTTCTAACTCGGCATCATAGGTAAGTCCTTTAAAATATTGACAGGTTGTCTCCGCTTCTGCTCTCGTATAAAGGGGGTCTACTAATGCTAAACCTTTACGCTCACGTTTTTTATTTTCCCAGCGGGCTTCCTTTTCGTGAATATAGCCTGAGTCTAGGAGCATAATTTTACATAAATCTACCGTGGTATTATGAGTATAGATACAACCATGAAAACCTTCTTTTATGAGCATGGGTAATCGACCTGTGTGGTCGAGGTGTGCGTGACTGACGATCACCGCATCTAGCTCACTAACATCAAAAGGGAAGGGGTCGCGATTGTGTTTTTCATGCTCATGAGAGCCCTGAAACATCCCACATTCAATAAGTATATTTTTGTTGTTTACTTGCACCAAATAGCAAGAACCCGTGACTTCACGAGTGGCACCGAAAAATTTAATATTCATTTTAGCTCCCATAAGGATTAGTGTGGATAATACTGATATCTGGTTTGTTGATAAGGTTTTAATGTGTAATTTGGCTGTAAAAAGGACACCAAATCAATAAGCTCGGTCACGGTCATAACATCGTTAAAGACCTTCATCTTTGATTTTCCTTGAGGTGTTCTTACCTCAGGCGAATGCGGGTTGGAGAATTTATGAGATGGATTAATTATTGAAGTAACGAATTCAGCGTAAGTTATGATTTTAGTTTTCTCACCTCCAAGGGAAACAGAGATATCTTGTTGTTTTACAATACTGGAGTCCTCAACACCTTTTAGTGTGTGGCACGCTAAACATTGGTACTTTAAGAAAACTGTTTTACCTGTTTCAATATTACCTTTAGGCAGGCTAAATCCTCGTGGGGAATCAACCCCTTTATCACAACTGAATAGCGTTAATGACAAAACGATAAGTAAAGTGAATAGAATGTATTTCATTGTTATTCCTTAATTACTTTTTTAAGTTGAATTAATTAAAGCGCTGATCAAAACCATGAGTAAAGTCTCAATAGTATTAGAATTTTTTCTTGCTTATTGATATCTACAAATTGTATAGATAAGCATTTTTCTGGTGATATCAAAGACTCTACTGGGATAGCAGTACAAGTTAAAAAGCAGATAATTCCAAAAAAATTACACATAGCGCTTTCCACTATTAGGTTGATTTTTAGTCTAGTTGTTCTTATTTGAGGATTCAATTTTTCTTGGGAATACGTTGATATAGATCAATGATGTAGACGTTAATGAAAAACTAACAGCTGATGAATAAAGTAGGTAAATAACTTTGTCTATCCGATAACACTGAATAAATCATTCAGTGCGCAGCGCTTTTATGGGGGCTAATTTAGCGGCACTTTTTGCCGGATGAATGCCAGCTAACAAACCAATAAGGGCAGAAAAGCTTAACGAACCTTTAATACATAAATATTAAGGTCAACTGATAGCGCAGGCTGTGTGAAAACTATTTTGAACTTGCGTAATTTGGAAATATCAACGACAAAAGGCTCTGTAGATTTAAATCTGTAGTAAGTTTGGTGTCAAACTACCTTTGAATTTACATAGCGTTGCATAAAAATTGTAAGCTGAGTGTTTTCACACAGCCTGAGCGAACAGTCTACCTAAAGAAAAACCAAAAGCTAACTTCTGCAATACTTATCAAAGTAAGCTTTAATTATTAGATGATGAACGACCGCTGTGGTGGCTAAGCGGACTACTTATTAAAATTAAGATATGTCGTCTTTGTAGTAAAAGTGATCTGAAGAGATCAATCTCAGACATTATGCGTGTAACACATGAAAGCTCGATTTTAGGTTGTCATTTCGCCATGCTGATACTGAAATAAATTCAGCATGACGTAGTTGGTATCAGCATGACGGAGTGGTATCAACATGACGTAGTTGTTATCAACATGACGGAGTGATATCAGCATGACGGAGTTGGTATCAACATGACGGAGTTGGTATCAACATGACGTAGTTGTTATCAGCATGACGCAGTTGGTATCAATATGGCTGAGTTATTACCAATCAATACCTTTTTGTGCTTTTATATTATTATCAAAAGCATGTTTAATCGATTGCACTTCACTTACTGTATCAGCTAATTCTAAGAGTGAACGATGTGCGCCACGGCCTGTGGCTATTACATGTTGCATAGGCGGGCGATTAGCGATGGCGTCTAGTACTTCATCAAGATCAAGGTATTTAAACGACAGCATGTAAGTCAGTTCATCAAGTAGCACAACATCAATGGTTTCGTCAGCTAATAGTTTCTTTGCTTCTTTCCAAACAAGTTGAGCAGCGGCAATATCGGTTGATTTATCTTGTGTATTCCAAGTAAACCCTGTTGCCATCACGTGAAAAGGTACGCCGAGTTTTTCAAGGACATTTCTTTCGCCACAAGCCCAAGTGCCCTTTATAAATTGAATGGCTGCTGCGTTTAGACCGTGTCCTACTGCGCGAGTTAGCGTGCCAAATCCTGATGTTGACTTACCCTTACCGTTACCTGTAATTACAATTAATATACCGCGTTCATCAGTGGCAGCATCAACTCTTGCATCAACTTTATCTTTTACTTTTTGCATGCGTGCTTGGTGTTTTTCACTTTTTTGTGTTTCGTCAACCATGAGTATTCCTATTGATAATTATAGTCATTTTAAAGAGGAGAAAAGGCAAGGCTAACGTTAAGGGGGTCCCTTAAAAAATAGCAATTTACCGTGTATTCCCGCACGATTTTATTGATGTTAATGGTGGTGATTTTATTGTGGATAGGTATGCTGACTCATTGGCAACTCTTAAGTCACTACAATTTACAGTTGCGGGAACAGTCAAGGTTTCTCACCTTATTCCCTAAACACGTTTACGTTGCGTTAGTTTACGAGATTTATAATTATTTACAATATCTAGCGGCATTAAACACCATTGATTTTATGTTTTTGATAAATAGAATCTAAGGCCAGGAATTTTCAGTAATAAAAATGCCAACAATAGTTGTTGGCATTTTAGTGTTTTCTAATAATAACGTTATTTAACTAAGCCATTGGCTTACCAAATTTTTACACGTTTCTCAGGGGCGATATACATAGCATCACCTTCTTTAACGTTAAACGCTTTGTAGAATTCAGGCATGTTAGATAAAGAGCCTAATGCACGGAACTCACCAGGTGAATGAGGGTCAGTTGCTACTTGATTACGTAATGATTTCTCAACCTTTTTTCCACGCCATACTTGAGCAAAGCCCATGAAGAAACGTTGATCGCCAGTTAGTCCGTCAATTACCGGTGCTTCTTTACCATTTAATGAAGCAATATAAGCTTTATACGCGATAGTTACCCCTGATAAATCACCAATATTCTCGCCCAGTGTTAAAGAACCGTTTACATTTAAGTCTTCAAATACTGAATAGCCATCGTATTGTTTTACCAAGTCATCGGTGCGAACTTTAAAGGCCGCTAAATCTGCTTCAGTCCACCAGTTACGCATGTTACCGTCGCCATCATACTTACTCCCTTGGTCGTCAAATCCATGACCCATTTCATGACCGATAACCGCGCCAATACCGCCATAGTTAACCGCATCGTCAGCAGCTAAGTTGAAAAATGGTGGTTGTAATATGGCTGCAGGGAAAACAATTTCATTCTTAGTTGGATTGTAATAAGCATTAACAGTTTGCGGCGTCATGCCCCATTCTTGCTTATCAATTGGACCACCTAACTTAGCGACTTCTTTTTGATGAGAAACACTACCAGAACGCATTTTATTGCCAACTAAGTCATCACCTTTAATAACAAGTGCGGAGTAATCTTCCCACTTATTTGGGTAACCAATTTTAGGATCAAAGCTTGCTAGTTTTACATGGGCAGCTTTTTTAGTTGAATCAGACATCCACTCTAGTTCATCAATACTTGCACCATATGCTCCGCGTAAGTTTTCAACAAGTTGTGTCATTCGGGTTTTAGCTTCAGGCTTAAAGTGACGGCTCACATAAACTTTACCAATAACCTCACCTAAATTGCTGTTAACTACGCCAACACCACGCTTCCACATTGGACGTTGTTCTTTTTGTCCTCTTAACTGCTGAGAATAAAAGTCAAAGTTTTCATTATCTAAGTCAGCGGTTAAAGAACCAGCAAAGTTACTTAAGGTATGGAAAGTTAAGTAAGTTTGCCAATCAGCTAATGAGGTTGCTGCAAATATTTCGCCAAAACCTTTAACAAATGAAGGTTGGTTAATAATGATGTCTTTTTGCGCTGATACGCCTTGAGCAGCAAGGTAAGCATTCCAGTTAAATGCATCAGTAACTGTGTTTAAGTCAGCGACATCGAATTTATTGTAAGTTTTACTGCTGTCACGAGTTTCAACTTTTGTCCAATGAAAACCTGCTAATTTAGTTTCAATTGCCATGACCGTTTGCGCAGCAGCTTTACCGTTCTTCAAACCAGCTAAGTTGAACATATTTTCAATATGAGCAACATAACCTTTACGTAATGCGGCAAAACGTTCGGTTTCATCAAAGTAGTAATCTCTGTCGGGTAAGCCTAAACCTGTTTGCCAAATATGAGTGGCGTAGCGAGTTGAGTCTTTACCGTCAACGCTGATATAAAACGCTAATGGGCTACCTACACCATTTTTTTGATTTTCACCAAAAAATGTCGCAAGTTCATTCTTGTCTTTTAAACCATTGATGCTATCAAATAATGGTTGGATAGGAGCCGTACCTGCAGTATTACGTGCATCCATGTTCATATATGAACGGAATAAGTCAGCTACTTTTTGTTCGTCGCTGCCCATTTTTAAATTTTCTGTTGCTGCTAATTCTTCAATGATTACTTTTACATTGTCATCAGCTTCGTCACGTAAGTCATAAAAGGCACCAATTGACGTTTTATCTCCAGGGATTTCATTAGCGTTCAACCAAGCACCGTTTACATAACGATAAAAGTTGTCTTGTGGACGAACGGATAAGTCCATTGTTGCTTTGTCGATACCTGAAGCTAATGCAGTTTTTTGCATGATAGGCATTTCTTGCTTAGTTGTCTCAGTGCTTTCTGGATTGTCGTTGCAAGCGGCAAGCAACAATAACGAAGAACAGACTGCACCTGTTATTATTTTTTTCATGGTAATCTCATTATTATTAAGTAAAGAATATGGTTATAAAATGGTAAACGCATTGATACTAAAGGGTTACAGGGCTTTTTACTAGATTTGGACATGAATTTTTACATAATGTATCAGCAGTGCCGTATTTTATTTTGTACATTAAGCCTGATGATTTTTTTATTTTTTTATTTAACTAATTGAAAGTAATCGTAATATTTTTCACTTTGATTTTTATCAATATTAATTGTTGGCTTTTTTGCTGCCAAATAAAACATTGACTGTGCTATGCTGTGGCTACTTATAGAGTAATCGTTCTCTTACTGAATAACATAAGATGAAGTTTAATTAATGTTTCAACCCGTCAGTTTTTTCATTGGGCTACGCTATAGTCGTAGCCGTAAAAGTTCTGGATTTGTATCCTTTATCACTTTTTTCTCCATTGTCGGTATCGTCCTGGGTGTCGCATCATTGATCACCGTTGTTTCCGTTATGGACGGTTTAGAAGGTGAACAAAAACGGAGAATATTGGGTCTAGTTCCCCATATTGTCGTCGCCAATCAACCTCAGCAAAACAAAAACAATGCTTTACCTACATGGCAAATCCTACGTGAACAATTATTACTTACGCCTAAAGTTAAAAAAGTTACTCCTTTGTTGGAAAGTGAAGCACTCATACAAGCTAATTCTGGCGCATTACGCGGTGTACTCATTCAAGGAATCATGCCTGAATTCGAGCAGCACAATATTGTTAACAACTCTATGGTATCAGGACATTTAGATAATCTATCGACACAGAGCTTTGCCATTGTTATCGGACAGTCGTTAGCAAGGCAACTTGATGTCGATTTGGGTGATAAAATACGTTTAACACTGCCTAATAAAACCGTCTTTACCCCAATGGGGAGAATTCCGGTGCAACGCACTTTTACCATCGCTGGTATTTTTAGTGTTGGCTCACAAGTTGATGAAGGACTGGTCTATATTCACAGTAAAGATGGCGCAAAACTTCATCGACAAAGAGGTGATGGCGTTGAAAAACTTCGTTTGTATCTTGATGATGCTTTTGCTGCTGAGCAAGTGGTCAAACGTTTAAAACAACAATATCCACAGTATGATTTTACGACATGGCGCGATACTCAAGGCGCTTTATTTTCTGCTGTGCGCATGGAGAAAAATATGATGTGGTTGATGTTGAGCTTAATTATTGCCGTTGCCGCGTTTAATATTGTTTCCGCTTTAGTGATGGTTGTTATCGAAAAAAAGGGTGAAATTAGTATTTTACAAACACTTGGGCTAGATCGTCTTGGCGTGGTAAAAATATTTATTACTCAAGGTTTAGTTAATGGTTTTTGGGGCGTCACTATCGGTACTGTGGTTGGCGCCATACTAACCTTAAACTTAAACACTATATTTACCCTTCTCGGTGTTAATTTATTGGGAGCAGGGCAGTCTTTGCCCGTCGAACTATCAGTGAACAATGTGTTTAGTATTGTTTTATCAGCGTTAGCGATGAGTTTTATTGCTACATTATATCCCGCTTATCAGGCTTCTTTAACAGAGCCTGCCGAGGTTTTACGAAATGAGTAAAGGTTTACTTTGTCAGCAATTATCAAAGTCATATTATCAAGGTAGCATTGAAACCAAAGTCTTAGACGGGCTTGATTTGTCAGTAGATGCGGGTGAACTTGTTGCTATAGTGGGCAGCTCTGGTTGTGGTAAAAGTACTTTTTTACATATAGCTGGAGCACTAGATTCTCCGTCTTCAGGGCAGGTCTTTATTAGCGGTGTTGATATCCACCAGTTATCTGACAAGCAACGTGCTAAATTTCGCAATAAACATATTGGTTTTATTTATCAATTCCATCATTTAATGATGGAGTTTTCAGCACAAGAAAACGTGGCAATGCCTTTACTGATTCGCGGGGATTCACCTAAATCGGCCCTAGCTGCCGCACAAGAAATGCTCACACAGGTTGGGTTAAGTCACCGCTTTGAGCACCGGCCCTCCGCGCTTTCTGGTGGTGAGCGTCAACGTGTCGCTATTGCTCGGGCATTAGTGACTAAACCTTCATTAATATTAGCTGATGAACCAACAGGTAATTTAGACTTTGATACCGCAGAGCAAATATATCAGTTATTACGTGACCTTAATAAAACGGTAAACACCAGTTTTGTTATTGTTACCCATGACTTAATACTTGCTGCCAGAATGGATCGTCAACTACGTTTATCGCACGGCCGGTTAGCGCCCCTTGAAAGTTAAGGCTTTTAAATGACCAAATCATTAAGTTTATTTTTAGGTTTACGTTATGTGCGTAGCCGAAACGGTAATGGCTTCTCTTCGTTTATTTCAGCATCTTCCACTATCGGTATTGCGCTTGGTGTAATGGTATTGATTATAGTGCTCTCAGCAATGAACGGTTTCGAGCGAGCATTAGCGCAACATTTGCTGTCGGTTATTCCTCACGGTGAGCTAATTGCTATTAATACGCCGATAGATAACTGGCAAAAACACGTGGCGAAAGCACAACAACATCCACAAGTGATAGCCGCTGCACCTGTGATAAAACTTACCGGTATGATGCAACATGGCAGTGAACTCAAAGCCGTTGCTGTGCGTGGTGTCGATGTAAAGTTAGAACAGCAAGTTTCTACCATTGCCGATTATATGATTGCCGGCAGCTGGCAAGCGATCGTTGATAATGAAAATACCGAAAACCCTACGGTTGGTGTTGTTATCGGTTCGGGAGTTGCAAAAAAATTACAACTTGAATTAGGCGACTCACTACAATTGTTACTATCGAGTGTTATTGCCCAAAAAAATAACCAGCAAGCGAGTGCTAAATTTCCTGTGCCGGTTAAGCACCAAGTAAAAGTTGTTGGCATTTTTAAATTTGGCGGTACGATTGACGAAAACTCTGTATATCTTTCACTTGAGCATGCCGAAAAAATGGTTAATCTCGCGAAGGGGCAAGTTCAGGGAATTCGCATAAAAGTAGCTGATGTTTTTCAAGCGCCCCAGGTAATACGTGATGTTGCTTATAGCTTTGATGATACTTATGTTGCCATTTATGATTGGACACGAAGTCACGGCCATATTTTTAATGATATACAACTTGTACGATTAGTGATGTTTATTGTCTTAATATTAGTCATAGCGGTAGCAAGTTTTAATATTGTTTCAACGCTTATTATGGCAGTCAATGAGAAAAAAGGTGATATCGCTATTTTAAAAACTATGGGAGCACCGGCGAGCGTTATAATGATGACCTTTATGTTTCAAGGACTGGTTAATGGAGTCGTGGGTTGTCTAGTGGGGACAGTGTTAGGTATTGTTATCTCATTAAATTTAACTGATATTGTTACTGCAGTAGAAACACTTCTTAACGTAAAAGTGTTATCAGGTGATATCTATTTTATCGACTTTCTTCCCACTCACTTAAGCCAAGCTGACGTTGTAATTACTGTTTGTACTGCTTTACTGATGAGTCTACTGGCGACTATTTACCCCGCATGGCAAGCAACTAAAGTTGAGCCAGCGCAGGTGTTAGGACAAATGTAGCGGGTTTCACTTTTATATTATTAACCGATAATTTTTATCACCAACGCGAGACTAGAGCAGATTTTTACTTTCTACTTTTACGTTTATTCCATTGTTTGATAACAGAATATCGCCATAGACCATGTATGGAAAAATAACCTATTAGCGAGAAAAGTACCGCTAGCACGCCACAGCCAAGTAAAAATGCTGGTCCAATAGTTGATAAACTATCAACCAGCCATTGCCAATTCGCTTCAAATACAAATTCTTTTTCAGATCGGCCTAGTAGCCAGATGCCAACCATATAACAGCCATAAAAAATTGCGGGTATTGTGAGCGGATTAGTTATCCAAACGAGTGCAACAGAAAGTGGCAAATTCGAATGTACTATAATAGCAACACCAGCAGCTAAAACCATTTGAAAAGGTACCGGGATAAAGGCAAAAAATAAACCTACGGCAAAAGCTTTTGCGACAGAATTACGGTTTAAATGCCATAAGTTGGGGTTATGCAATGACGCACCAAAAATTTTTAAATGTTTATTATTTTTTATGGTGTTGTGATCCGGCATATAACGCTTGAAGAGTTTTTTAGGCATATACTTACTTATATTATCTAGGCTTTATTTATCGATTAGACAGATACGGAAATTAATCACTATGGAACGGTGGCTATTTACATTTTTTATCAGTGCTATTTTGTCACTATTCTTACCGATAGTACCAGACATTTCGCAAGTTTATATTTGTTTTTGTTTTGCTGTCATTTTTTGTCTCATCAAAAGGTTACGGAGTTATAGTGGGCTCTTTTTTGGCTGTGCTTGGTTACTCTATGCTGGCTTCGTTTATCAAAATATATGGCAAGTTAATAGCCTAATTACAGATGATTTTTTCGGTACAACCTTAACGGTAAGAGGTGTGGTTGCTAATATTCCAAAGTCATTAACGCGTAAAACAAAAAAGGATGAAACGACCAAGCAAGTATCACGTTTTAATTTTGTTGTTGAAGAAGTCAATCAACAAAAACTTCAATCAAAGATAAATATTCGTCTGCGTTGGGATCATAAGTCTGTTAAACCGGATCACTTAAAAAAAGTTACTAAGATTAACCAAGGCCAGAAATGGCAACTTACGGTGCGAGTAAAACCTGCCCATGGTTTTGCAAATGTTGGCGGTTTTAGCTATCAAACATGGTTAAGACAAAAGGAACTCCATGCTACTGGCTATGTAAAACATTCATCAAAAAATAAACTAATAGCAGCGCAGTCTAGTTATCGTCAACAATTGTACCTGCAACTCAATGAATTAATAGACTCATTGACTTTAACAAACGAGCTGCACCGTTTTATTTTTGCTCTTACCTTTGGCGAGCGTGGCAAAATTACGGCTGAGCAATGGCAAGTTTTACAAGCAACAGGAACACAGCATTTAATGGCTATTTCTGGCTTACACTTAGGCTTAATTGCCAGTGGTGCTTTTGGATTCATGTTGATGTTTTTTCGCTATAGTCCGTTTTACGTACTGTTAACTCAAAAAGGCAAGTTATGGTTGGTAAAAAAGAACAGCCGTATCGTGGCTTTCGCTTTTAGTAGCTTAGTCGCACTATTTTATGCTTATCTTGCCGGCTTTTCTTTACCCACATTACGTGCCTTGATCATGATGCAAATATTTATTTGCGCTAAGCTCGTGGGGGTTAAATTAACAATAATACGTTGGTTATTACTGAGTATCGTTTGCATTATATTAATATCACCCTTTAGTCTATTTAGTGTCAGTTTTTGGCTAAGCGTTTATGCGGTATCACTGATATTATTGGTTATCTGGCGATGTCGAAAGTTACTGTTAACATCGGGTGATGGTCAAGTTGACAAAATAAAAGCCTGGCTCCACTCTCTAATTATTATCCAGCTAGGCTTAACATTATTTATGTTGCCCGTGGCGGCTTTATTGAATCATCAACTGCCTCTTTCTGCATTACTTGCTAATATTATTGCCGTGCCTTGGATGAGCTTTACCGCTATTCCGTTATGTTTATTGTCTGTGGTTGCTATGCCTTTTAGTGAAACGCTGGCTATGTTTTTTCTTGAGTTATCGTTAATATCATTAACGTTTATTTGGCAGTGGCTAAGTTACTTATCGAGCCAACAATGGCTGTTTATCGACGTTAGCCATCAGACATTAATGATTATTTTGATAATCAGCGGTTTATGCTTCATCAGTTATTTTTTAGCCTTACCCAAAAAAGTACTGGCTGTTGCGCTATTACTCACTTTTTTATTCAGTTATATGTTTTTTAATGACCAACAAAAAAATGATGATTGGCAAGTAAATGTCCTTGATGTTGGGCAAGGGTTAGCGGTTGTTATTGAAAGGCATGGGCAGGCTATTTTATACGATACTGGGGCAAGTTACCCCAGTGGATTTAACTTGGCAGAAAGTGTGGTTTTTCCTTATTTACAGTATCAAGGTTTGACCACTCTTGACTATTTACTGTTAAGTCATGCAGATAACGACCATGCTGGTGGCTTGGCTTTTATCGATAAAAAAATGGCGCTAAATAAAATTATCGTTAAGCACATCAAATATAATCAACCGGTAGAAGATGTTGGCAGGTATAGTTTTGTTAACATGTACAGTTGTAAACAAGGCGATGACTTTACTTGGCAAGGTCTCACTTTTTCTGTGTTGTGGCCGGTGGTTCTTGAAGATAAAGAAAATGATAATTCGTGCGTGATCCATATTTCTGATGGTAAACATAAGGTGCTATTAACGGGTGATATTCCTCATAAAGTTGAAAAAATACTGGTCGCTAATACTGAAATCGCTAATCAGTTAAAAGCTGATGTTATTGTTGCGCCGCACCATGGCTCTAAAACCTCATCAAGTACGCGTTTTATTAAAGCGGTTTCACCCAAGGCCGTTATCTTTAGTGCGGGTTTTATGAATCGATGGAAGATGCCTAATAAAGCGGTACTTAAACGTTATCATCAGCTTAATGTAACGCCGTATGCAACTGCTGAGCATGGAATGATCCGCATAAACATTACCGAACAAGCCCTTGAAATTCAATCTTATCGTCTGCATATCAAGCCATATTGGTTTGCTAATTAACGTTGTAAATATTATTAGTTGGTTGCAACTAAGAAATAACGCTAAAATGGCTTGGATATGAATAATTAATCGCGAAGTCACAGAGAGACTGAATGTTAGCAAGTAAAAGCAAAGTAGCCGCACAAGCCACAACGTGGCAAAATTTTAAACGCTTAATGAGTTATGCCAAACCTTACAAAGCAGGGTTTGTCATCGCTATATTAGGGATGCTTGGCTATGCCGGTATCGACACTTTATTTTTCTCGCAGTTACAGCCATTAATCGATGATGGTTTAACTGATGCTAATCCTAACTTTATGAAGTGGGCCCCACTTTTTGTTATTGTTTGTTTTATTATCCGAGGTATCTGCCATTTTTTTGGTAATTATTGTTTAGCTTGGGTGGGTAATAATGTCGTTACCGATTTAAGACAAAATTTATTCGAACACATTATGGCACTACCGGTGACTTTTCATGATAAAGAGTCTACTGGGACGTTAATCTCTAAACTGACCTTTGATACCGAACAAGTGCTGAACGCAACGAGTAAAGCGTTACTTACCTTAGTACAACAAGGTGCTATGGTGATTGGCTTTCTCGCGGTTATGTTTTACAACAGTTGGCAGTTATCAGCAATATTCCTCCTTATAACTCCTATCATCGCTATTATTGTTACTGTGGTTTCGAAACGTTTTCGCCAAGTTAGTAAAAAAATTCAAAATGCGATGGGAGAAGTCACTTCTGCTGCCGAGCAGACCTTTAACGCTCATAAGGTTGTCTTAACCTTTGGCGGGCAAGAACGTGAATTCGAACGTTTTGGTCAGATAAATAAACATAATCGCCAACAGCGCATGAAAATGGTGGCCACTAAATCTTTCAGCGTACCCTTAATACAAATTATCGCTTCTTTTGCGTTAGCGTTTGTACTTTACGTTGCCAATTTAGAAAGTATGAAAGCAAGCTTAACGCCAGGGATTTTCATAACGGTGATTACTTGTATGACTATGCTACTGAGACCTTTAAAGTTACTAACTACGGTTAACAGTGACTTTCAAAATGGTATGGCGGCTTGTGTCAGTATTTTTGCAGTGCTTGACCAAGAAAATGAAAAAGACACGGGCCAACAATCACTTGAGAAAGCCAAAGGAACACTTGCTTTTGAACAAGTTGATTTTTCTTATACTAACGACGAAAAATTAGCGCTTACTCAACTAAGCTTTACCGCGAATGCTGGAGAAACAGTGGCTTTGGTTGGTCGCTCGGGGAGTGGAAAATCAACCGCCAGTGCAATTTTGCTGCGCTTTTATGATGCAACAGCGGGTAAAGTATTAATTGATGGAAAAGACATTACCTCATACAAGTTGAAAGACTTACGTGCTCAGTTTGCTTATGTTTCTCAGCAAGTGGTGTTATTTAATGACTCTATCGCTAATAATATTGCCTATGGTAAACCCAACGCCAGTCGTGACGAAGTTTTAGCTGCGGCTAAAAGTGCTCATGTGCTTGAGTTTGCAGAAAAGATGGTTGACGGAATAGATACTAATATTGGTGATAATGGTGCTTTACTTTCTGGTGGGCAACGCCAACGTGTTGCTATCGCTCGAGCATTATTGTGTGATGCACCTTTTTTAATTCTTGATGAAGCAACCAGTGCATTAGATACCGAGTCAGAACGTCATATTCAAGATGCTTTGCAAGTTTTACAAAAAGATCGTACCTGTATTGTTATTGCTCATCGCTTGTCTACCATTGAAAATGCCGATAAAATTATTGTTATGGAACAAGGGAAAATTCTTGAACAGGGCGATCATCAAACGTTATTAGCAAAAGAAGGTGCTTATGCAAAATTACACAACTTTCAATTTAGCGAATAAAATGACGGTTGAGATTTTGCTATGCGCTTAATTGAAAAGGTTTGGTTTTTTCAACACCCAGCAAAATGGCTGCTCGTGCCGTTATTGTTACCGTTAACCGTTATTTTTTGGTTACTATCCGCGTTACGACGAAAATGCTATCAACTGTATTTTTTTAAATCTTTTGGTATCGACATCCCTGTTGTGGTGGTGGGTAATATTGGTATTGGTGGTAACGGAAAAACACCGGTGGTTTTGTACTTAATTAAGCAATGCTTAGCACAAAACATGAAAGTTGGCGTTATTAGTCGAGGTTATGGCGGACAAGCACCGCACTATCCCTATTTACTCAATGCAAGCAGTAGCGCAGCTGAAACAGGCGATGAGCCTTTATTAATTTATCAACGCCATGATATTCCTGTTGTGGTTGGCGGCGATCGAGTGGCGAGTGCCAGGTTGTTAATGCAGCAAGGCTGCGACGTTATTATTGCTGATGATGGTTTACAACACTATCGCTTAGAACGAGATTTTGAGCTTATTGTTATTGACGGTAAACGCGTGTTTGGAAATGGCTTGTTATTACCCGCAGGGCCATTACGTGAAGGTTTATGGCGTTTAAAAACAGTCGACGCGCTTATCTTTAATGGCGCAACACCAACCGATAATAAAATCTATCCAGTCGGTATACCACAAATAACAATGACCTTAATGGCAAAAATGGTAGTCAATGTTAAAACCAAGCAGCAGCTATCATTAACTGATTTTTATCAACAGTTTAATGATAACGAAAGTCACACTAAGCGTATCAATGCTATCGCCGGTATTGGTGACCCTAGTCGTTTTTTTAAAACCTTAGTTGATAGTGGTTTTAGTCTTGAAGCATCGGTAGGTTTCAAAGATCACCAGCATTATAATGAAGCACAATTTGTCAGTTTTTCTGACGATATTCCACTTTTGATGACAGAAAAAGACGCGGTAAAATGTACGTCTTTTGCTAAAAATAACTGGTGGTATTTACCGGTTGATGCCCATATTGAAAATAAACAAATAACGCCATTTTTAGATGCGCTATTTGACAAAGTAAAAGCAGATAAACTGAGCCGTATTAAGGCTAGATTCACGCTAAGTTAACTAATAAATAAACTGATAAATAAGAGAATAAACATGGCATTTGATGTAAAACTAATGGAAATATTAGCTTGTCCAGCATGCAAGGGCAAACTTGATTACAATAAAGAACAACAAGAATTGATCTGTAGATTCGACCGCCTTGCTTACGCTATTGAAAAAGGTATTCCGGTCTTATTAGAAAGTGAAGCGCGCCGTATTACTGAAAATGACTAATTAAATATATTTGGAGAATTAAATGTCTTTTATTGTTGTAATACCTGCTCGGTTTGAGTCGTCTCGTTTACCGGGAAAAGTGTTAGCCGATATTAATGGTAAGCCGATGATCCAATGGGTTGTTGAAAAAGCCCAGCAAAGCGGTGCTAGCCAAGTGATTGTGGCCACTGATAATAAGCAGGTTGAAGAAGCGGTATTAGCATTTGGCGGCGAGGTTTGTAAAACTCGTGCCGATCATCAATCGGGTACCGAACGTTTAGCCGAAGTGATGAACATTTATAACTTTGACGATGATCAGGTTATCGTTAATGTTCAGGGGGATGAGCCTTTTATTCCCGCTGAAAATATTGCTCAAGTTGCCAGAAATCTAGCGGACCAGCAAAGAACAAACCAGCAACAAGCTAGAATGGCGACACTTGCTGTGCATATCCATGACGTTGAAGAGGCTTTTAATCCTAACGCGGTTAAAGTGTTAACAGATAAACACGGTTATGCGATGTACTTTAGCCGTTCGACGATCCCTTATGACCGAGATCGCTTTCTTAATGAGGAAAGTGTCGCTGCTATTGGCGATTTTTATTTACGCCATATTGGTATCTACGCCTATCGTGCTGGGTTCATTAAAGATTACGTGCAATGGCCGGCCAGTCAATTAGAGCAAATTGAGTCTTTAGAACAACTGCGCGTATTATGGCAAGGTGAAAAAATTCATGTTGCGGTAGCAGAAACTCGTTTAGCGGTTGAAGGGGTTGATACGCCAGAAGACCTAGAAAAAGCTAGAGCTTACGCTTTAACGCTTTAATTTTTTATAAAATAAAATAAAATAAAAAAAGGCCTTATGTTTTCACATAAGGCCTTTTTATTACGCTAACGAAATATTATTTTAATAGTTCAAGCGCTTTAACACAGCGACCAATTTGTTGATGGCTAGCTTTGACTGTCTTTAACACTTGTGGCTTCATACCACTGTAGTCTTTAATCAGTTGCGCTAATTCTGCTTCACTGACTGCATTACATTGTGTCGGCAACATGCTACCGGCAAAAGACTCTAATAAACCTAAATCACTTCCTTCATTTAACTTAGGGATGTGTGCGAGAATTTTAGCTTTATAAGGCGCTTCTAAAGCTTGTTGCTCACCAGGGAATAAACCCCACATAATGTAACGAAGGGTAGAAAGTTTTAGTTTGTCAGGGTTATTAATAACGATGTTAAACCATTTTTCTTTAACTTCAGCCTCAGGTCGAATAACTTCTGCATAAATAGCACTTTTAACACCTGAATCGGTAATGTCTTTTTTGGCTTCAGTGCTCAATAATGCTTGGTAATTACCATGTTGGTAACGGTTCATTTTAGCAATTAATGTCCAGCGCTTGTCTTGATCTATGGTAATACCATCAAAACTTTTTTCACCGTTCAAAATGTTTTGTAAGCGATTTAAATGCTTAGTTGTTTTCGTTACACCAACATAACGGCCATACCAAAGTTTTTGGAAGTCTGAACCCGCTTCGGCATTTTCTAATAAACGTAAGTATAAGTTTTCAACGTCCATATAAAGCGCTGTATAATCTTTTTGCTCTAAACGTGTTGCAACAGTTAGGAAGCCTAAAGCCGAGGTTAACGTACTCGCAATTTTACGTGATACGTTATAATCGCTTTCACCTTCAATATTAGCCATGGCAAACGTTACCAACTGGTCAGCGGCTAAATTTGCATCGTTGACGCTGTCAGACAAACTCTGCCATAGCATTAAGCGCATAGTGGGGTTATCAATCGCATTAATGTGTTGTTGTGCTGATGCCAATGACTTTTCATCAAGATCTACTTTTACGTAACCCCAATCGGCTTCGTTTGGATAAACCAAATCAGGACATGCTTGACCTATCACGGCCTTAATCTCAGTGGTCGCACCTTTATACATAATAGGTGTTGCAGAGGTTAAGTTCATCGCATTACCATCAGCACTAACATTGTATAAACCTATTTGAACACGTTGTTCACGTAATGTTGGGTAACCTTCTGGTGCTGTTTGGTTTATTGCAAACGCGCTAATTTTACCGTCACTACATTGGTAATTAACTTTGATGGTGTTTAAGCCTGCATTATATAACCAGTCTTGTGTCCACTGGGTCATATCTTTACCTGCAGCTTTGCCTAATTCACCGATAAAATCTTCTAAATCAGTATTTTGGTAAGAAAACTTTTTCAAGTAATTGCTGACACCAATACGGAAATTCTCTTCACCTAAATAATAAGGCAATTGCTTTAATACTGATGCGCCTTTACCGTAGGTAATACCGTCAAAATTTGACAAAGCAACACCCGTAGAAGCAACCGGTAGTTCTATCGCATGAGTGTTCACTGAGTCATCAGTGCGGTAAGCCCATTGTTTAGTACCAGAGTAGAATACATCCCAGTTGTTCTCAAAGTCGCTGGCTTCTGCAATAGCTAAGTTGGCCATATAAGTAGCAAAACTTTCATTTAACCATAAGCCGTTCCACCAGCGCATGGTGACTAAATCACCAAACCACATGTGTGCCATTTCATGAGCAATAACATTAGCAAGACTCATACGAGCACTGGTTGATTTCTCTCCACGTGCAATATAGCCTTCATTGAATGTAACCGCAGCAACGTTTTCCATAGCACCGGCATTAAAGTCAGGTGCAACAATTTGGTCATATTTGCCAAAAGGGTATTGCACATCGAAGTACTTATTGAAGAAGGCAAAACTTTGTTTGGTTGGAATAAACCATTCGTCAGTTTTAACGTATTCGGCTAAACTTTGACGAGCAAATAAACGCAATTTCATCCCTTCAAAATCATCTTCCCATACAGCGTAATTACCTGCATGAAGAGAGAAAACATAAGAAGAGAATCTTGCTGAAGCAGGGAATGACCATACTTTGTTATCACCGTTTTCGCTAATAGTTGTTTCGCGAGTGGCGCTAATTATTTGCCAATGAGCGGGAGCGGTCACTTGTATTTCGTAGCTGGCTTTTAAATCAGGTTGATCAAAGTGAGGAAATAATCGGTTCGCGTCATAAGGTTCAAAATCGGTGTATAAGTAAACTTCACCATTTTTAGGGTCAACAAAACGATGGAAACCAGAGCCGTCAGTAGAGTAAGGACGCTGGTAATCTATAGTAATACTTTGCTTACCCGCAGTTAACTCGCTAGCAGGAATAGTGATAAACCATTTTTCATAGCTAAACTTAACTACTTTGCCATTAACTTTTAATGATTTTATAGTACCTTCATCAAAATCTATGGTTAAATCATTTTGATTGTTCTCTACTAAGTCAAAGAGTAATTCGGTAGAGCCAGAAAAACTTTCGCTTTTATTATCAATCGTCACACTTAACTTATAGCTAACGTTGCTGATTTGTTTAGCACGCATCTCAGCATAAACTGCTTCAAGTGATTCACTTTGAGTGCGTAATAAACTTGTTTGTTGTTGTACGGTTTCAGCGACTGCTGAGTCGCTTGCTGTGTCTGCTTTTTCACAGCCCATCAGTGCAACACTTGAGCCAATAATAGCAATGGACAGCGCCTTAGCTATTTGAGATTTATTTAATGTCATTTACCCAGATCCTACTTTATTATTTTTAAGATTTCCTAGTGGAAACACTTTTCATTGTAAATACCTCAGTATTTATATCATATAAGCGGGGGGAATTTACTTCAGTCATCGCGTAAATAATGGAGTTGATCGAATTTCAACTGATTTTTAACAAGGCTTGCTTTTTATCAACTTATTTTTATCTACTTTTTTAATTAAAACAGAGTGGTATTAGTATTTTCTTAGTATTTATTCATGTCAAATAAGTGTTGTTTGTTATTCACTTTTTATTGTTTTTGTTTGCTGCTTTATGTCAAAAGTTAATTGTGCTGAGTAATATTGATCAACGCGATGAGCATTTATTGTAATAAGGAGATTAAAATGCCGACGTTCATCTTATTTTCTATCTGTTCAAACGAATAAACCTTGTAAGGGGACGTTACTTCTCTTTATTATAATCAGGAGCCATTAATCAAAAGAAATAATAATGAACATAAAAAGAACCCTAACAAGCATCGCAATAATAAGTACTATGGCCCTTTCTGGTCATAGTTATGCAGATACCGCTGAAAAAGATCAAGCAAAGAAAGTTTCACCATCAACCTGGCTAAATTTATCTGAAAGTGAGTTAGTTGCCGTTGAAAAATATGCGACCGATTACAAAACTTTTATTTATCAAACACCAACAGAATTAACCTTTGTTACAGAAACTATAAAACGTGCTGAGAAACAAGGTTTTAAGCGTTTGTCTGAAAAAAGTAACTTAAAGCCAGGTGCTCGTTTTTATGACGTCAATCGTGACCGTACTATTTCATTAATTGTTATTGGTAAAAAAGGCCTTGAGCAAGGTACTCGTATTGTTGGCGCTCATATTGATTCACCTCGCCTAGAACTTAAAGGACGACCGCTTTATGAAAAAGAGAAGTTTGCTATGCTGCAGACTTATGTTCATGGTGGTATTAAAACCTATCAATGGGTCAATATCCCTTTAGCACTGGTTGGCCGCGTTGACAAAAAAGATGGGACAGTTGTTAATATCTCTGTTGGCTTTGATGAAAACGATCCCATCTTTATGGTACCTGATTTAGCCCCGCATGTTGATCATCCAAACAGGGATCGTAAAAGTCGTGATGTGATCAAGAAAGAAGAACTTGATGTTATTATCGCAGCTAAGCCTGACTTAGATAAATCAATAAAAGAATTGATCACCGATTTCTTAAAAACAGAGTATGACATTTCAGTCGAAGACTTAGTGTCTGCTGAATTAGCCTTAGTGCCAGCAACTAAACCTCGCGATGTTGGCTTTGATCGCAGCATGATCGCTGCTTATGGCCAAGATGATAAGGCAAGCTCTATTGCCGCTGTTACTGCCATCTTTGAACAGAAAATTCCAGAGTATACCTCGGTTGCCTTTTTAGTGGATAACGAAGAAGTGGGCAATATTAATAATACCGGGGCAAGCTCAACTTATCTTGTTGATATGTTAAGTGGCTTGTTATACAACCAAATGGGTGACGATTATAACGATTACCAGTTACGTAAAGTTTTGCGTAATACCAAAGTTATTTCAGCGGATGTTAACCCGGGTGTTAATCCTAACTGGGCTGGTGTTTGGGAATTAGGCAATGCGCCACGTTTGGGTAACGGTATTAACTTGAAACTTTACGGTGGTGGTTTTAATGCTAATTCAGAGTACATGGCATGGACACGTAATTACTTAGATAATAATAAAATCAAATGGCAAACATCGACTTATAAAGGTAAAGCTTCTGGCGGAACTATTGGTAGCGATTTGTCTAATGACAATATGGAAGTAATTGATTTTGGTGTACCCATTTTGTCAATTCACTCTCCTTATGCGGTAGGTTCAAAAGTTGACTTATATTCATTATATAAAGCTATGTCGGCTTTCTATCAGCAAAAATAAACTTAACACGTTAATTTAAATA
Organism: Colwellia sp. BRX8-7; assembly: GCF_014077275.1. Lineage (NCBI taxonomy): Bacteria > Pseudomonadati > Pseudomonadota > Gammaproteobacteria > Alteromonadales > Colwelliaceae > Colwellia > Colwellia sp. BRX8-7. Next base: position 22,130 of record NZ_JACGVP010000010.1, read on the forward strand.
TCAAAAGATCAGCATTTGCTGATCTTTTTTCTTTATATAAAGCTAAAATATCATTTTTTATAATGAATACAAGACTCGATGATATTAGTGCTTTAAGTCTTAGTGGTGATTACTTTATAATTACTGTAATGGATCGCTAAACTTAGGAAGAATTCTTGATATGCTATTAAAATTATTTCAGCTACAAAACCGCCCAATAAACTCATTGTTAAACAACTATAAAAAAACACTTTTATTACTGCCTATCTTTTTGGGTATACAAGCATGTGGAGGAGGTGGTGGCAGCGATAATACGACCCCAACAGCGCCAAAAAGTTATGCTTTTTCATTAACGTCTACACTGACCAATAAATGTGGCGAAAAACTACCGTTTGTTGATGTTGAGTTGTTTATTCAAAATAATGATTGGAGTGTTGTTACAAAGTTACAGCCAAACGATGATGGACTTTTTAGTTTTTTATCAGACAATGAACTCATCAATTACACACTTGTTGCTAAAACTCAGCAAGAAGGAAAAGTGGAAGGTTTAGATTTTGTTAGTTTTCATCGGGTAAAAGCAACAACGCCCGCTATTTATCAGGCAGAACATATCAGTAAAGTTGTTGATGCTAATTGTGAATGTATTACTCGAAATGTTGAAGTATCGCATACCCCTATCTCTGATATAACTCAAGTAACCAGCTCAGCAACATTTACCAGCACTGAAGCTGTAGACTCACAACGCACTGACTTTATTAATGTTGAAGCTTGCCGAGCAATTGATGGCGCTTGGCCACTACATTCTTTCTCGCTTGTTGGTACTGGAAATAACAGTAACGTTTTGGGTGCTGCTGGCTTTATTGATGATTTTAGTCAAACAGCCGTTAATAGCGACAATCAAGCTGTATGGCAACTCTCAGCTTTCGCCGCCATTGAACAAATTGGCTTAAATAAAAATCATCAGCCTTTTACAACACAACAGTTATTTTTGGGGCAGGCACATTTTGCAACAAAAGTTCTTGAAGATGATAACTCAGTTGATTTATTTAATAGCCATCTTTACGTTTCAGAAACTGTTTATCAATCAAATGCAGAGGTTATTTTATCTGAAACTGATTCTGCTTTTGGTCAAATAAAAATATCGAGCCAGCATCAAGTTATTTCTTCAGCTTTCAACACTAGTTTTGCCTTAGCCGCGACGACTAAAAAACCAGATGTTGATGATATTTATTTCTCAGAAATTAAATCAGACTGGAGTTATGATTACAGTAATGTTGCTAATTATCCTTTGGCTATAATTACCGTCAATTATCAAGCTTACCACCCCGAAAATAATACACCTATGCCAGCTAAATGGACAAGTTATGGGCGAATTACTGGTCAATTACCCGTAACTACAGCTTTACCTGGTTATGAAGGTATTATTAATGATGAGACCCTTGTATTGGGTACCAGTACAGATTTGGTACAAAGTGAAGATACTGATAAATATGAAAATTATTTATTGTATTATCAAAATGAAAATAATAACTCTTTTGCTAATAATGTAAAAAATTATCACATATCAATAAAAAAATAAGGTTATCTTTATATGAAAACGGCGCTATAAAGCGCCGTTTTTTATTAATACACGTTACTGTTAGCCATTAATCTACTGCTTGTTTCGCTCTAACAGGATTTGCATACATAGTTAATAACCAATGCTGCTGCTGTTCAGTTAAATCAGACATCCTGCTATTTAACTGATTCATTACGCTTTGTTTAATGTCATCTTGCTGGTGAAGCTGTGCATAAGCCGTTAAGTTGCTGTCATATAATTTATAGTTACTGATAATCTCTTTATCAATAGCTTTTGCAACGGCTTTACTATCGGCATAGTCGCCTTTAATCGCGTGGCAGAACTCAACATGAACACGACCTTTTTTCCCCATTAACCCTTGTGTAATACTATTTAAGTCTTCGTTTTCTTTCTTTTTATAACACCCCGTTGCTTCTCGTTCTGCAAGTTCGATGGCTTTATCTCTATCACAGGGATCAAATTCATACGAAATTGAAACAGGTACAATATTAATTTCATTTAAATAGTCTGCAAGCGGCGTTTGCTTGTCTTTGTTTAGAAATAACATTGAAATTAAAGCCGAGTTGGTTTTGTCTATCCCGTCTTTAGCACGACCTTCTCGCTGTGCTATCCAGATGTTTTGTTGGCGCTCATAAACTGTATGGTGAATATAGGCTGATAATTGCTTTGACGCATTGAGCATGGCACGTTTTGACTCTTCACTACGTTTAACAATGAAGCTTTTGTTAATACGCATTAAGTCAGCAACCCAAGGTTGATGCAATAAGTTGTCGCCAACTGCTGCCTCAACGGTATTAATGCCACTGTTGTACAACGCCCAATTAATTAATGCGACATCAAGTACTATGTCTCTATGATTACTGATAAACAGCATAGGTTTACTTGTATCAATTTTCTCTAAGCCATGAAAAGTAAAACCATCGGTACTTTTTTTTACGAGGTGATGCAAGTACTTTGCTACTTCACGTTGAATGTCTTCGATGTTATGAAACTTACTCACGCGTAACTTTAACGTCCATTTTACCACTGAGCGACAAATTACCGGTAGAAGCTTGTACAGTCGAGGCATTTTAAAACTAGCAATAGAAGAAAGTAGCCCTTGGTCATTAATCAGTTTTCGGATCACAGTTGCAACCTCATCGTCACGATAAGGGCGAATATCATCAAACATGTAAGGTCTCTTTACTGCTTAACAGCGATTAATTAACTTAAAAATTGGCGGATATTATAACCGTTTTTTAAATGAAAAGGCTCCTATTGTTTATGCTTTACTTTTTTAAATAATATAATTTCATTAGCTTAGCGATAAATAATAATATTAATATAAAAAATGAAGCAAAATCCGAATAAAATGTATAATTTTTGCTACAGTTAATTGTGTAAGCTCTTTTATGAATTAATTTCTATTTTTTTCATACTAAGGCCTTGCGTTTTTCGACTTTACCCTCAAGTCTTAAATAGAGCAATAAACAAAAGGAATACCTATGAAAATAAATCTTTCAGGTCACCACGTAGATGTTACCGATGGTGTAAAAGAACATATCGATGAAAAATTCTTAAAAATCTCTAACCATTTTCCAACGCTGATCTCATTAGACATTATTCTTTCAAAAGAGCATGGAAAATATGGCGCAGAAATAACAACAAATTATGAAGGTGGTCGTATTGCTGTATCAGCAGAAGACGATGTTATGTTTCCCGCGATTGCGAGTGTAGCCAAAAAGCTTGATGCCGCACTTAAACATAGAAAAGGCCAATTAAAAGCAAATTTACACAGTAAACCTGTTTCAGTTACGCCTGAAATTGCCCATGAGAAAGTTCAAGAAATGAATTTGAACTAATTTCAAAGTAGTTATACTTAAATGTTTACGGGAGCTATTGCTCCCGTTTTAGTTTCTAGCTTATTATTCTCATTATGAATGGTATACTTAACGTGTGAATAAATAAGGTAGTAGAAGTAAAATATGTTGGCCCTTTCAAATAATGTCTGGTTAGATCAAAATGAACTCGAGTTAACCGCTATTCGTGCACAAGGGGCGGGTGGACAAAATGTAAATAAAGTATCGTCAGCGATTCATTTACGTTTTGATATTAAGGCATCGTCTTTACCTGATTTTTATAAAGAACGTTTATTAGCATTAAAAGATAAACGTATCACTAAAGAGGGAATTTTAGTTCTCAAGGCGCAACAGTATAGAACACAAGAGAAAAATCGTGAATCTGCGCTTGAGCGTGTTGTTGAAGTGATTAAATCAGCAATGGTTATTCAAAAGGTTCGAAGAGAAACTAAACCATCAAAAAATTCCAAAAAAAGACGCTTAGCGGGTAAATCTCACCGCGGCAATGTAAAAGCACTCCGCGGCAAGGTCACTGACTAGTTAACATTGGTTAAGATATTTTCATTTTACGTCTTAAGCCGACTAAAGATAATCCCAGTAATGCAAAGTAGGATAAGCTACCGCCACCGCTACTATCACTTGAACTGCTCTCCTGATTAATCAGCGTATTTTTTACCGGAGATAGGCTTTCAGCCGTTGTGGTTGAACTATTTGAAATGGTAACAGTCCGAATGGTTACAAAATTTTCATTTGCAGGTACAAAATTACTATTAGCACATTGCTCGTCGGTATAGTCTGGCATTGGTATACTTTGACAAATGGGTAACAGGGCTATTTTATCAATATTATCCATACCTTCAATAACTTCACCAAACACCGTGAAACCACCATTTTGTATATCTAAGTTAGCGCTATTATCTTTATAATTAATAAACCACTGACTGGTTGCACTATTAGGACTGTTTCCTACTTTTGCCATCGCGATAGTTGCTCTAACATTTGAATACAAGGGTTCATTTTTTATGGAACTATCGACATCAATGGCCGTTAATGGAAAGTTTCCGTTAAATTCAAAACCTCCCGCTTGCATAATAAAGTTAGGCACTAAACGATGAACAACAGTATTGTTGAAATCCCCGTCGTTAATGTACTTTAAAAAATTTTCTACTGTTGTAGGCGTGGTTTGATCGTGTAAGTTAATTTTGAAATTCCCTTGAGAAGTTTCAAATTCAACAATTGTCGCATTACTCGATACTGATAATAGTGTCGCAATAGAAAATGCACCCGCTAGTACGAGTGATTTAGGAGAATTTTTATACATAGTAACCTTAAATTTATTAGGGATAATAATAGTTGAATACAATGCTAGAGATACTAAAAGTATTAGTCTAAAACAACAAGAGCTTTTCTTACCTGTAAATTTGATTTTGTGGTTGTAGCGTTTTTATTCAGCATATCAATGAGGCTATAAAAGAGGTGAGAGCTGATAACGTATATCGTTATTAACGACATACGTTAAATAAATACCAGAATCATCGTCAGAAAAAGTATACCTTTTAAGCTGATGAACGTTATTACCTTAATAGCCCTCAATAGGTGTTTACTCAGTAGTCACTGGCAATACATTTAATGCATAGGCTTTAACTTGCTCATTTTTAAGTTGTTGGCAAGCGAGTTCATATTGCTCTTGATTGACTTTTTTATAACTATATAAACTTTGCAATTTACTGATAAAGCTCGCTTCTTCAATGAGCGTGGCTAAAGGGGATTTTATCAGTTGTTTATTTTCTTGCTGTTTAATAGTCTCAATGATCATTGGCGGTAAATTCCATTTTGAAACAATCGCGGCGGTTAAGCTAATCGAGTGATATGAAATTAAGGCTTTAAAGGTTTGAGAACTAGGTGTCGCGGATGGGTCAACATGATGAAACGCTTCAACCATTAAGTCGAAGATAATCATTTCGCCTAAATTCCTTAATAAGCCAATCAAATAGGCGGCAGAAGCATTATCTATATTAGAGCTTTTGTCAGCTAAGTCTTTTGATATTAGAGCTGTTTGTAAAGCATGTTGCCAAATTTTAGTGCCAAAATATTTGAAATATGGCGTGTTTTTTGGGCTGAAATTATTAATAAACACATAAACAACGCCTTCTAGTAATCCTTGTGACCCCATCACCATAAAAGCTGACTTTAAACTGACTATCGGCACATCACTTCGACGGTATTTAGCCGTATTAGCGAGTTTTATCATGCTGGCCGCCATACTGGGTTCTTTCGCAATGATGTTTAAAATTTCATTAACATTAAAATTTTTGTTATTTATTGCTGTTAATACAGCATCAACAGAAGCTGGCATAACGGGAAGTTCAGAAATTAAATTTTGTGGGCGTAACAGTAAGTCATTTATTTGGTCAGCTACATAATCACTAAGAGGATCAATTTTATTGATATACTGAGTGTCGTCATCCCCAAACAATAAATCAAAAAACAACTTATCGTAATCTATTTCTTGATGATCCTTTATTTGACCAGCTAAGTTATCTATTTGTGAAAAAAGTGGTTCCTGAGAGACAGATATATTAGCTGTGTTATTACTTTCTTCTTCACTTCTTAGCAGATGAAAATATTCATAGTTAGGTGTAGTTTTCTTAACAAAAGCTGAAGGGAAAATAGCTCTAAGAAGCGATCTAAACATGAAGGGGAATACCTTTATCAATTCACTGAATATAAATATAAATATAAGTTTAGATATAAATTCGTTTATTATCGAGATTAAAATAAAAAAGTCGTCTGAATTTACCTAATGTGATTTAAAATCTGAGCAAAAAGTACCATTAGTTAACAAACATTTAAAGTGAATGAAAAAAACGATTAGTGCGTGGTAAAAAGTTATTGTTGTAATCTAGAGAAAAAGCGACTTGACTAGATTTACCAACAATTTCCTTCCTTGGCACTAAGCCAATTACCCGCGAATCTGCACTATTATCTCGGTTGTCGCCCAGAACTAGATACTGACCAGTAGGCACTATAACTTGGTTGAAGTTATCCAATTGTGACGCCAACTTACTGGTTCGAATAAAATGTGGCTGGCCATTGATCGTCTCAATCTTGTCGTGGTAATTGTTCGATGGCAGGTTTGTTGTTGATTCTTTTTTGTAGCTAATCACTTGGTTGTTTATAATTAATTTATTGTTTCTCATAGTAACTGTATCACCTGGAACACCAATTACACGTTTTACTAAACGTTTATCTGAGACCACTGAATCAAAAATAATGATGTCATTGGTTTGTGGTTCTGAAAGTGTAACAAGAGAAATATGAGTGAAGGGTAAGCGAATATCATAAGCCATTTTATTAATAAAAATTCTATCGCCTTCAACAATTGTTGGTTTCATCGAACCTGTAGGTACGTCACTCCAGTCAGCGACAGCGCTACGAAAAACTAACATTAAACCAATAAAAATAAATAATAACTTATTTTCTTTCCATAGTTTCTTGAGACTATTTTTCATTTTCTTTCCTTTTAAATATTGATGACACAGGTATAGTTATTAACAGAAAATCTTAGTTTATTATGACCATTATTTTTTGATTTGTTGCTTATGAAATGTAACGGATTATGACAACTTTACTGTTTAACAAGGAAAGAACTCATGAATAATGCATTAATAATAGCTTTGTATAATTTTTAAAAAGTAAACTTCGTTGGTCACTTCACTTGCTAGTGTGAAACTTATTTAGTGTTCATATCACTATAGGTTTCGAGCTTAAACTATGGGTCGCTAAGGTAGACTAGATAAAATCAAACGTTAACTTGAGAACAAATAAAAAATTACTATTTACTTGAATTTTTTATTAAAGCTAAGGAGAATTCCTGTAGAATTTACCTGTATTTGTAAAGTAACTAACCAAAACGATTATATTAATGACTAAAAAGATAAAAGTACCGTTAAAACATAAAAACGCTGAATCAGCTGAGATAACCTTAGGTTTAACCGATCCTAAAAGCCCAAGTAATGTCGGTGCTGTAATGCGCGCAGCAGGATGTTATCAAGTTGATAGCGTACTCTACAGTGGTGTTAGGTATGCAAGAGCCGCGAAATTTCATACCGACACACAAAGTGCCAGTAAAAAAATACCTTTAATTGGTGTTGAATCTTTGGTGGAAAGTTTACCCGATGGGAGCAAGCTAATATGTGTTGATTTAATTGAAGGAGCGGTGCCATTGCCGGCCTTCATTCACCCTAAAAATGCTATGTATGTGTTTGGCCCTGAAGATGGCACTATTAGTCAGGCTGTTATCGATAAAGCTGATGCTGTGGTATATATTCCAACGAATGGTTGTATGAATTTGGCAGCAACAGTAAATGTTTTACTTTATGACCGCTTAGCAAAGTCTGCAATAGCTATTGGTGACGATGAACTTATCCGAAAAAGTAGAGATACAAATAACACGGTAAAAGTGAAACAGTAAAATGGCTTGTTGATAGTGTTAATCTAACGGTTTGTTCATAAAACAAACAAAAGAATTAATAAAGTCGATAAAAAACTTGACTCTTTCTGTCAACGATATACAATGCACGCAGCTAGAAAGTACTACCTATATTTATGTACCAAGTTTCGAAGTTATGTTAGTAGCTCGTCCTGTTTAATAAGTCATAGCAACACTCTCAGCATCATCGTTTTAGTGAATTAAATTTATTTAATGGCTAAAACAAAATTAAGATTAATTATATTAAACAAATAGGATACTATTATGTCTACAACTACTGGTACAGTAAAATGGTTCAACGAGTCTAAAGGTTTTGGTTTCATCGAGCAAGAATCTGGTCCTGACGTTTTCGCACATTTTTCTGCAATCTCTGGCGACGGTTTCAAAACTCTAGCTGAAGGCCAAAAAGTACAGTTTACTGTAACTCAAGGTCAGAAAGGTCCTCAAGCTGAGAACATTCAAGCTCTTTAATTTTGTATCTTGAGCTAACTTAGGTTACCTCATACAAATAAATTGCTAAAAAGGGTAAGACTTATGTCTCACCCTTTTTTTGTGGGAAAAATTTAGTTTCAACGTTTAAAACTTAAGATATGCTTTCAGCTTACCAAGCTCTATCTACTTCGAATAATTTTAAATACGATTATGCACAAGTTAATGCCGTTGCCAAACTTGATGATCTTTCTGAACAAATCTATCAACATGAGCGTAAATCTTGGCTTGCTAAACGACTGAAAAAATCGTCTGCTATTCGTGGTATTTATCTTTATGGGAGAGTCGGTCGTGGTAAAACCATGCTTATGGATCTCTTCTTTCAAAATTTAGCCGTTACTGCTAAAAAACGTATTCACTTTCATCGCTTTATTGAAGAAGTACATCAACAATTAAATTTATGTACAGGACAAAGTGATCCATTAACGTTTATTGCTAAGCAATGGGCTAAAAAGATCAAAGTACTGTGTTTTGATGAGTTTTATGTTTCAGATATTGGTGACGCTATGTTGCTTTCTGGCTTATTTCAGGCGTTCTTTCAACAAGATATTATTTTAATCGCTACCTCTAACTGTCGACCCGAAGAACTTTATCGTAATGGGTTACAGCGCGAAAGATTTATGCCTACTATAGATTTAATTAACGATTATTGCCAAGTATTATCGGTTGATGGTGCTGTAGATCATCGCTTAGACCGTTATGATGAAACCGCAATTGCATATCGCGACTATACTTACCCATTAAATAACAAAACGCTTAGACAAAGGTTTTTAGATATTACGGGTATTGAAGGTACTTCAGGTAATATAACTGTTAACCACCGTAAAATCCCTTTTCAAGCGAAAACAGATACTATTATACTTTTTGATTTTTATGCACTATGTTCTGGTCCTAGAAGTCAGCGAGACTACATTAGCCTAGCTGATCATTTTAAATTGGTATTGCTTGACCAAGTTCCTCAATTTGACGGAGAGCGCATAACGTCTGTTATATCAGGCGTAGAAGATGACTATCAACGCGACGGTAAATTGTTAAGCCAACTTCGCCACTTAGATGATGAAGCTCGGCGCTTTATTGCTGTTGTTGATGAATTTTATGATAGAAATATACGACTTATTATTAATGCTGAAGTTGATATTATTGAGCTTTACCAAGGACAGCAATTAAGTTTTGAGTTTGCTCGCTGCCAATCCCGTCTCATTGAAATGCAACAATTAGCATATTAGCCACAAATGTGTTTATTTCACTAATAAATGGTATTTAATTTTCATTTTATTCTATGTTTATTTTGTATCTTATTGAATTTTATTGGTTTTACTAGTTGGCACTAGTTTTGTAATGTCTATATTAAGTTAGGCATTATTTAATCGATAACAATCGAAGGGCATAATATGAAAACACTCATCGCAACAGCACTTATATTGGCAAGCAGCAGTACGTTCGCTTCCACCGCATCTTTTACAAATGACTCATGCAATGCAACAATATCTGGTGGTATTAAAATTACGCCAACCGCTATTGAATTCTCTAAAAGTAAACTGCCACTCTATAAAATTGTTGATAATGAACGATTATATGTCAATGGTGTTCAAGTTGACTTAACAGATAATCAGCAATCCTTGGTTCATGATTATTCGTCTGGCATTAGGGCTGCAGTTCCACAAGTAAAAAGTGTTGCATTAGATGCTATTGATCTTGCGAATGACGGCATTAATTTAGCGTTTAATGAGTTACTCGGTCAAGATAATACGCTGAGTGCTGAAATTACTAGTCAACTTTCAGAGATACGTAAAGAAGTTGATCTGGGCTTAACCAGTGATAATGACATTTATTTTGACGAGGATGGTTTTTCAGGAGAAAACTTTTTCAACGAAGATTTTGAGCAACGTATTGAAAGTGCAATAGAAAAGACGGTGCAAAATTCGATTGGTAGTTTAATGATAGCGGTAGGGCAACAGATGCTTTTCTCTGGTGGCGATATGAACGCTTTTGAATCTCGCATGGAGGATTTCGGTGAAAAAATGGAAAACGAAATGGAATCTCGTGGTGAACAAATTAAAAAAAGTAGTGAAGTACTTTGTCAATCTGTTGTCGACATCGATGCACTTGAAGACAGGTTAACTAACGAAATAATAGTATTAAAAGACTTTAATTTATTAACCACTACTGTTTCATCTAAAAACGCTAAAGAACTTATGTAATTTTAACTAAATATAGATAAAATTCTCTATCGCCTATTATAACATGGGCGCGTTAGTCTCTAATCATTGACAATAAAAACAAGTAAATAATTCAGTTACTTGTTTTTTGTCAATCGAACCATTGACTTAATTAACTGCCATTTGTCATCTGTGACTGCTCGTCAGCCCAAGAAAGTGCTTGGTTGTAATCTCTAATGACTTTTTCCTTTTCTATACCTAACTTCTTCATAACAATAGTGGTTTCATCCCATTGTGCATGTTCAATGTACTCTAATAACTGGATTAATTCAGCCAATACGCCTTTCTTAGTGAGTAAAGAAATCTTTATCTCTTGCGCAAGTGGTAACTTTTCTAAAACAGTTTCAAGTTTTTCATCTAAAATGGCATCAATTAATGATAATAAGCCCGTTAAGAAAGCAATAGATGAATCTATTGGAGCATTTATATCCTTTGAGACAAGTTCACAAAATTTAGCACGAGCCATCGCTGAATTAATTAACTCTGAAGGTTTATCAGGGTTAACATTTATAGCAAACATCAATCCTAAAAAGCGCTTTAATTCTTGTGACCCTAGTGTTACAAGTGCTTGTTTTATCGTTGATATTTCATTGCGTCTGCGAAATATCGCCGAGTTAACATATCGTAAGAGTTTATAAGAAAGCGTTACATCGCGTTCAAAGACTGAAGTAATACTGATTAAATCTAATTCGGGTTTTGATGTTTCATAAAGTAACTCAGCCATGGCAATCTGTGATGGAGAGAGACTTTTAGTTTTTATCATCTCAGGCTTAGCAAAGAAAAAGCCTTGGAATAGTTCAAAGCCTAATTCTAGTGCTTGATTATACTCGTCGTAAGTTTCAACTTTTTCTGCAAGCAATTTAATATCAGGGAAATTAGTAATCGCTTGTTTAACTTCTTTAATTTCTTCAACAGTGGATATTTTCCAATCTATTTTTATTATTTTGATATAAGGGAAAAAATGTATCCACACTTTTTGATGTTCATAATCATCTAGCGCTAGTGTATAACCTTGTTCATAAAGATCTTTGCAAATAGCTAATAGCTTTTTACCCGGCTTAACCGTTTCAAGAATTTCAACGACGACTTCATCAGTGGTCAGCATATTTGCGTAACCAAGACTTAATGTTTCAAGGGTAAAATTAATAAAGGCGGGCTTATTACCAGTAAATTCTCCTATACCTAAGTTAAATTTACTTGCTTCAATCATTTTTGTGGTGGCTTCATCGCCATCGATATCAGGAAAAACGTTGTCAATGCTGTCTCTAAATAGCAATTCATAGGCAAAAAGGTTTTTGTCTTTATCTAGAATGGGTTGCCTGGCGGCATAAAAATACATAAAAATTCCTGATATTTTCGTAACTATATTGAATATATTGGAAAAAGGATAAATTAGCATCAACTATTTTTATATATTAGTTGCTGGCATAAGAATATTACATGGATAATACCTTTAATATAGTTGAAAACAATAAAAGTATAGTAATAGCAAAATATCTAGTCATACTAGCTTAATCTATTTTTTGCTTAGTAACAGAAGTTTTTAACATTTTTTTTACTTAGTAAAAATATAATAATACTTTCGGAGGTTAATTTGGCATTTGGTACATTATTTTCTTTAGGTTTATATTTTATTGTCATGATCGGTATAGGTTTATATGCCTTTAAAAAATCGACCAGTGACGCAGCAGGTTATATGCTAGGAGGGCGTAATCTAAGTCCTTCCGTGACGGCTCTTTCCGCTGGGGCTTCTGACATGAGTGGTTGGATGCTAATGGGCATACCAGGTGCTATGTATGTAACAGGTTTAAGCAGTATTTGGATCGCCGTAGGTTTAGTAATTGGTGCTTATTTTAATTATTTAATTGTTGCGCCTCGTTTGAGAACTTATACCGAAGTAGCAAATGATTCGATAACTTTACCTGATTTCTTTGAAAACCGTTTTAATGATAAGCGCCATTTGCTACGCGTAGTTTCATCAATTGTTATTATTGTCTTTTTCACGCTTTATACTTCATCAGGTATCGTTGCTGGTGGTAAATTGTTTGAAAGCTCTTTCGGATTAGATTATGAAGTTGGGCTCTACGTTACCGCAGGTGTTGTTGTACTTTATACTATGTTTGGTGGTTTTTTAGCCGTAAGCTTAACCGATTTTGTGCAAGGGTGTATTATGTTCGTAGCGCTTGTGCTGGTACCTTTTGTGGTCATAAGCGACATTGGTGGCGTACAAGCAATGAATGATGTTATTCATTCTATTGATGCTGAAAAGTTTAATATGTTCAATGGTGTTAGTGCGCTGGCGATTATTTCAGCGATGGCTTGGGGCTTAGGTTATTTTGGCCAGCCACATATCATTGTGCGCTTTATGGCAATCCGGTCAGTTAAAGATTTACCTGCTGCTCGTCGTATTGGTATGACTTGGATGATCGTTTCTATTTGTGGTGCTATGGCAACTGGTTTTGCTGGTATTGCTTATGTGGCGAAAACGGGCACAGAATTAACCGATCCAGAAACTATTTTTGTATTATTTTCTCAGGTCTTATTTCACCCTCTCATTTCTGGCTTTTTATTAGCCGCTATTTTAGCTGCTATAATGAGCACCATTTCTTCTCAATTATTAGTGACATCAAGCTCATTAACTGGTGATTTTTATCAAGCGTTTCTAAATAAAGATGCTACCGATAAACAGCTTGTTTTTGTTGGCCGTTTATCTGTACTTCTAGTTGCTATTGTTGCGATATCTTTAGCTTATGACCGAAATAGCTCTATTTTAAGTTTGGTTAGTAATGCTTGGGCAGGATTTGGCGCCGCATTTGGACCACTAGTTATCTTAAGTCTCTACTGGAAAAAAATGAACAAACAAGGCGCTTTAGCAGGTATGTTAACGGGTGCTATAACCGTTCTTATTTGGATTTATGCTCCGATAACTGTCGGTGGTGAACTATTGAGTTCAGTGATGTATGAAATTGTTCCTGGTTTTATACTTTCAACAATAGCGATTGTTGTGGTGAGTAACTTGACCGCGGCACCTGATGAATCTGTTGAAAAGATGTTTGATGAGATGATAGAGCAGCACAATATCGATTAATGGTATTGTAAACTCGCTTAAATAAAGCCCGTTATTGATGTTCAATAACGGGCTTTTTATGTTCAGGATGAACGGTCATGATTTTTGTTCCTGACAAATCATAAGTACCTCCATCCCTGGAGGCAATAGCGTGGTGCCAAGGATGGCAAGGAACGTATATGTTCAGGATAAACGGTCATGATTTTTGTTCCTGACAAATCATAAGTACCTCCATCCCTGGAGGCAATAGCGTGGTGCCAAGGATGGCAAGGAACGTATATGTTCAGGATGAACGGTCATGATTTTTGTTCCTGACAAATCATAAGTACCTTCATCCCTGATGGCAATAGTGTGGTGCCAAGGATGGTAAGGAACGTATATGTTATTTTAGTCTCTATTTTAATGAGGTGTGTACTAGATACTGAAACGAGTTCAGCATGACGATCTTGGTATCTGTTGCTTGAATTGAGTTAAGTACTAGATACTGAAACGAGTTCAGCATGACGATCTTGGCTTCTGTTGTTTGGGAGGTCAGTACTAGATACTGAAAACGCGTTCAGCATGACGATCTTGGCTTCTGTTGTTTGGGAGGTGAGTACTAGATACTGAAACGAGTTAAGCATGACGACTTTGGCTTCTATGGTTTGGGAGGTGAGTACTAGATACTGAAACGCGTTTAGTCTGGGGATTTTAGTATTAATATGACGGTTTCAGTGCAAGAGCAATGGAGTTTTAATAAGAGGGGATTAAGAACGTCGTCGCCATGGTTTCATGTGCGACGACGTTAACAGTAAAATAATATTTTTATGACTTAAATAGACCAGCTAATATTTTTATCGATGGCTGTTTGCCACTGCGTAAGCGATTCACTTTTGTCAGCAACCACAATAATATTACTGTTTTTAAAGTGTTGGGATTTTCCTATTAATTTATCTGTTGAAAAATCAGCGGTAAATTCAAGCTCTTCATTATTGGGAACAATAAAAACAGTAACCATGCTTGTTGCACCTTGAAAAACTAAGTGCAGGCTTTTCATGCCATCAAACCGGCAATAATTAGCAAACATTAATTTGCCTATGCTATCTGTAAAACTGCCATTAAACGTCGCCATTTTATCGTTAAGAGAGGCTAAGCTCACATTTGCAGTTGAAGTGTTAGAGAAATGTCCTTCTTCATGGGCAATATGAGCTATCGCATAATCTCCTAGGTTGTTATATGCATTAGAAAACTGCATAAAATTAATCGTTAAACCCATAACAAAGGCAACAGACGCAGCTAAAGCTAAACGCACACGACTTTTACGTTTTTGCTGCTGATGACTAGCCATTGTTTGACGTAAAATAAGTTTATCGCTTAAGCCTGTAGGTACTTCAATATTTAACGCTTGAAAGAGTTTACTGTCTAAACTTTCAAGTTCTTGTGTAAAATTTTGCTTGGCAGGGTCACTGTGAATTGCAGCAAGCATATCTTCATCACGTGTATTTGGATCTGCATAAATACGACGTCTAAATTGCAAATCATCCATTGTATTGACCTCTAACTTTGGGAGTATTATCTAAAGCTTCTTTTAATTGATTACGCGCTCTAAACAACCTTGTCATCACGGTATTCTTATTTAAATCGAGCTGTTTAGCTATTTCTTCACCTGAAAAACCACCAATAATTTGTAAAACTAATGGCTCTCGGTATTCTTCTGGCATTTGTGCTATTTTTTCACGCAGCCAATAGTTTTCAATTTCTTGCTCGCTACTTGTTGATTTAGTATCGGTAATAGTGGCTTCTTCATATTCACTCATATCAAATCGTTTACGTTCGAAACGACGAGCATTCTCTCGTCGTAAAATTGTGATCAGCCATGACTTAGCTGCTTTTTCATCTTTTAATGAATCTAAAGCTCGCCATGCCCGTAAAAATGTCTCTTGCACTAAGTCTTCAGCCACATGTTTGTCGTGACATAGCCAATAAGCATAACGGAATAAATCGCCATGCAAAGCTTTAACTAGTGCTTCATATCTAACTTGTTTTGTTGCCATGTTGTAAGAGACCTGAGCTGACATTATTTTATTTCGCTTTTAAAAATATATTTCATTTTTATCTTGGATTCAGAGTTAAAACCTTAGCTTCATTTACTTTTAATCCTTGCTTATTAATCGCTTGAATTAAGCTTGTTAAGGCCTTTCCTTGCCAAGTTTTTTGCTCTTTCCCATAATAACATTGCTGTAACAACTCAATTTCGTCCTGAAATTTCTTATCATTAATCTCGATTAACGCATCATCAAGTGTTGCTGTTATTTTGTTACCTGCTTTTGCTTGTAAGGTATTTATCCATGGCGATATTAAAGCGAGCACTTCTAAGCCTTGATTTTTTTTACAGGCGGCTAATAAAGATAAGTAGGGATTATTATTTATATTATCAATCTTCGTTGTTTTTACTGCCAATGGTCTAGAGCGTTTTGCACTGATAAACCATGCTAAAGCAGTAAGTAGCCATAAGGTTAAAAATAGCCATTGTAGCCAGGATGCTTGAGTAACAACAATTGTCTCCGTTGGAATAAGTACTTTGTTTTGCTGATTTTTCATGACAGCTGGAGCGCTGTTAAGCTCGCTATTAGGTAAAACTGTAATTTTTTGAGCAGCAATTGTAGCGATTTGATAACGGTTAGTGACGGTGTTCCACCACGGAATACTTATCTCCGGTAGCTGATATTCGCCAGGCTTACTGGCAACAATGGCAAAATTTCTAACTTTTTGGCTAACCAAATGGCCACTGCTCATGCCGGTATGTAATTGAGCTTGGTCTGGATAGACTTTCAGGCCTTTGGGCACCGTCATTTCTAAAAGTGGCAATTGTTCTTCGGATAAACCTGCTGCAGTTAAGGTAATGATGCGCGTAATCGGCTCGCCTACTTTGAACGTTGTTAAATCAGGTTGCCAGTCTTGATGAATAGCCAGTAAATTACTCGGTAACCACGTGCCTTGAAATGTTTCGGGGATAGGACGAACTAGCAGTTGAATTTCATCGCCAATGACACTAACAGGTTTAGTTTCTGAAAAGCTAAACATGTTATTTCTTCGCGTTGAAGGCACTAAGATTTCGCCAGAGAACAGCGGTGACTTTAACGTAAATTCACCGCTATTTTTAGGACTTATTGCATAGGTTCTTTCAATAACTCGATAGCGACGGCCATTAATAATAGTATCTTCTTCTTTATCTTTTCCAATTTGAGTAATGCTGGCGCTTTCTAACGTTGGTTCGCTTAAGCTGCCACGCTTCAATTCTGCAGCAAAGTGCAGCTTTACTGTTAAGGTTAATTGTTGTTGAACATAGACTTCTTTGGTCGATATTTCAGTGGTAATAAAAATGTCTTGTTGTTTGTCAGCAAGCGGATCATTTTCAGCTAATATTTGTACTTTTATGGCTTGAGAGTTTATGCCCGCTATGGTGAAAGGAGGAATAATAAAATCGCCTGCTGATTTGCCTATTAGCAAAGTAGTCCAGGTTGTTGTTTGTGTCGTTTTAAAATTAACCATACTGGTTTGAGAACTTACCGATGTTCTACCAACGACAAAGTCTTTTAATAACGCGGAGGTATTTAAAGCATTGGTGTCGACATCGTCATCTATGGTGATTTTTAAAATAAAAGACTCATTAACCACGATAGGATTTTTATCAATAGTTGCACTAATTTGAGTTGCCGCAAACGCATTAGGGGTAAAAAGCGTATTACTGAGCAAAATAGTTAGTAGGGCTATTATTGTTTGGGTCATTATTTTTACCATTGTTTTTTTCCTTTTGCGCGACTACTTCGACTATTGCGGCGCTTTTGATATTCGAGCTGCATTTTGTTTCTCAGTAACATATAAGGATCATCAGTTACTTTGTTGAGTAATTGTTGGTGTTTTTGTTCGGTCTCTTCTGCTAATTGTTCGGCGGCACGAAGCTGAGCAGGTGTTTGCTCGGGTTGGCTTGGGTCGTCTTCTTTACCTTCCTCTTCTTTAGCTTGTTTTTCCTGCTCGGCTTTATCTTTTTGTTCTTGTTGAGACTTTTCTTGTTCGGTCTGCTCTTTGTCAGTCGCTTCTTTTTGATCATCTTGTTGCTCAGATTCACTTGGCTGAGCTGGATCTTCACTGTTTTTCTGCTCTTGATCTTTCCCCTGATTTTCTTGCTCGTTTTGTTCTTGCTGGTCTTGCTGCTCTTGATTTTTGTCGTTGTTTTCTTCGTTGTTCTGTTCTTGGTTTTCTTGTTGCTGCTCTTGTTGTTTTTTTAACTCTTCAAGGTAAGCTTTATTAGCTTTTGCATCTTGATGCTGTGGCTCTTTTAGTAACGCTTGTTCATACGCTTTAATTGCTTCATCAATACGTTTTAATTGCGCTAGAGAATTACCTTGGTTATACAGAGCTTCCGCAGTGTTTTGGCGTTGAAATGCTTTTAATGCTTGCTCGTAATTTCCTGAGCGATAATAAGAGCTCCCCTGCCAAGATGAATCCTCAAAACTAGTGGCTGCCTGCTCAAAAGCTTCACTGTTGAATTGTTGTTGTCCTTGTTGGTCTTTGGTTTGCCATAAATTTTTCCAAAAATCATCAGTCACCTGTTTGTCTGGGACTGATTCTTTTGTTAGCACTGCATTGGGTTTTGTAGTGCTTGGTAATGTTGTGCTTTGCGCGTAGCTTTTATCAACGGGTGACATTAATAATATGAATGGCAATATCGCTAATAAACGGCCTCGGCGAAAGTAGGGCAACAACAAGGCTAAGACTAAAAATAATAGATAGGGACCCGCTTCTTGCCATTGATCACCCGTATTTGAAGATTCTTTTTGTTGTTGATCTTCAATATCACTGGGTTGTCGAAGTAACGCTTCAATATCACTATTATTGTTAGCGAGTGTTGCATAATAACCACTGCCTCTTTTTGCTGCGCCTTTTAAGGCTGATATTGATAATTTAGGAACGATAATAGAACCACTCGTATCTTTCATCAGTTCACCATTATTAAGCTTTATTGGCGCTCCAGTTGTTGTGCCTATGCCTAAAATATTCAACCGATGATTATTGCTTCTACTCCAATCGGTGATGTCTTGAATGTCATAATTATCGATACCATCAGTAAACCAATATATATCACCTTTGCTATGACCAGCATTAACCAGCATATCGTGAGCGAGCGTTAGCGCAGCTAAAGGGTTACTACCAAGTTCTGGCATTAATTCAGGGGACAAAGATGGCAATAACAATTTAATATTATTAATGTCGGCTGTCAGAGGGCTAATCGTAAAAGCATCACCAGCATAGGCGATTAAGCCTATTTCACCTTCATTTAATTGTTCGAGTAAATCAATCGCTTTGTAACGCGATCTTGTTAATCGATTGGGCGCAATATCAGTAGCATACATAGAATACGACATGTCCATGATCAACACCGAGCCACGTGCTATTTGATAAACGGGTTGTGGCAGTTTTTTCCACGTAGGTCCGGCTAAAGCTACAATTGCTAATAAACCTATGATAAAAGGTAAAGTAAGTGACAACTTCTGCCGACTGTCTTGCTTATCAACCAAGACACTTGCTAAATGTTTTGGAAGCAATTGTTGCCAGCCAGATTGGCTCAACCGGTATTTTTTGAGGAGTTTTAACGCAAAAATTAAGGCAATGATGGCTAATAACCACCAAGGACGAATAAAGTGAAAGTCTGCCATTTTAACTATTCGCTCCTTTTAATGTGATAGTGGGTAGGTTCAGCCAAATTAGATAAAGAAATGATAATAATAATGCTGCTGATAATGGCCAATAAAATAATGCCGTAAGGGGACGCATTTGCTGTTGGTCTTGCTCTATCGGTTCTAGCGCATCGAGTAATTGATATATTTCACTCATATCTTTACTGTCACGGGCACGAAAATAATATCCACCTGTTTTGCTAGCCAATTGTTGCAACGACTCTTCATCTAATTCGCTAGATGGGTTAATGCGACGTTTACCAAAAATTGAATCTTGAATCATTACATCAGCGCCAATGCCCACTGAATAAATGGTAATGTTTTTTGCTACTGCGAGTTCTAATGCTTGTTCTGGGGTTATTTTACCTGCCGTATTTTGACCATCGGTTAACAGTAATAGCACACGATTTGATTGTTTCTTTGTATCAAAGCGTTTTACTGCCAAAGCAATAGCATCTCCAATTGCAGTTTGTTTACCGACTAAACCTAATACGGCTTCATCAAGCATCTGCTGTACTGTTTTTCTATCAAAGGTCATTGGTGTTTGCATATAGGCATCATCACCAAAGAGAATAAGACCTAAACGATCACCGGTGCGACGTTCAATAAACTCACCTAATAATACTTTTAACATATCTAGGCGGTTAACGGTGCTGCCATTTATTTGCATGTCTTCAACTTGCATACTGCCAGACAGATCTACAGCTATCATCATTTCGCGCCCTTCGGTGGGTACATTTACTGCTTCGCCAAGCCATTGCGGCTGACTGGCAGATATAACAATTAAGCTCCAAATCAGTAAAAACAAAATACGTGGAGACTTTTTAGTTTTAGCTGAAAAACGTTCACTAGAGGTATTTTGAATTAGTATTGGCATTTTTAATGCTGCCGCTTGGTTTTGATTCTTTGCTGGTAATAGATACATTAATAATGGTATCGGCAGCGCTAACAATACCCAAGGTAGTAGTAGATTAATCATGACTGTTTCTCATGTTTTGTTACCGAATTTTGCTTTAGTAACTGCGGCGGAAGCGCTTGACTGAGCCAAAGATGAGCGGCTTCCTTCAACGTTTCATTTTCTGAATTTTTAGTGAGCTGATATTTATGACTAAATTGCTGTTCAGATAAGGTTAGAAATTTTTCTTGATGCTTAATTGCTAACGTGTTCTTGAAAAAATCTTTTAATCGTTCGCCATGTAACGAGGCAATTTCATTTCGTGGAAAATACTGAAATGCAGCCCATTTTAATAAAGTGATTATTTCGTCATTATTATCGGTGCTTTGAAGTTTTGATAATGCTAGTTTTTTAGCATGAGATAATTTTCGGCGTCTTTGCCATTTTACAGTAACGAAAATAAGCGCTATTAATATAGACGCAAGTAAGATCCACCAGCCATAAGCGAATGGGTAATTATGAACCTGCTCTGGTAAGTGAATATCTTTTAATTGAGCTAATTGCTCAGACGGTTGTTTTAACGCTTCCATGAGGCGACTCCGTCAGTTAATTGTTGCTCTAAAGTTTGACCTGATGAGAAGTGCAATACTCGGGCGCCTGCTTTAAGTAATAAATCTTTTTTCAATTGAACTCGTTCATTGGCTTGTTGATGATAATTTTTAGTCGCCTTTTCATCACCAATCAATAATTGCTGTCGCGAGTTTCCGTCGGTCACCGTAACGTTCATTTTATGTTTACTATTAGGTAAGTCGTGCTCAAGCGGATCACTTATCAAACAGACAACTAGTTCACAATGACGACTGATATGGGATAAGTGGCGGATAGTTTCTTGGCTAATATAATTACCATCGGTGATTAAATAAACCAAACTTCCAGGGCGAGCAAGTTGTCTTAGTCGTGCACAATTCTCTTCAAAAGCAGCATTAGCAGAATTATGCTGTTGTTCAATAGACAAATGTTCTTCGTGTTTTTGCTGTTCGATAGATAACGTATGTTGATGAGTTTCTACTAAACTGTATAAATAATGAAGCACGCCTTGTTTGCGACTGCGCGGTTTTAATTCACTATGTTTATGTTGATTAAAAACAATACCGCCGACTCTATCGCCTCGGCCTTTAGCATGCCAAGTCACTAATGCCGCTAAGTGTGCAGCTTGTACTGATTTAAATAAAAGCTGACTACCAAACAGCATTGAATTACTGAGGTCGGTTACTACGAGTACTGGACGTTCAACTTCTTCACGAAAAATTTTAGTATGGGTTTTACCTGTTCGTGCTGTTACTCGCCAGTCGATGGCACGTATATCATCACCATTTTGATAATGACGTACTTCGTCAAATTCCATACCTCGCCCTTTACTACGAGATAAGTAATTACCTGACATTTGACCATGCTGACTTTTACGCGCAGCGAGATCAATGAGTTTAGTTTTGTTTTGGTATTGAATTAATTCATCGATTGATAATTCAATACCATTACTTAAAACACTACTAAGCAGATTTGAAACGTCTTGCTGGTTTTGTTCTTTTTTTTGATTAAGCCACATAAATTTACTTACAAGATTGATCGTTCATTATTTGATGTTGTTAAAGCGATTAATGCTATTTAAGCAACAGCGACTAAGCTTAGTAAGTGATCAAGAAGTTGATTACTGTTAATACCTTCAGCTTCAGCCTGGTAAGTCAGCAAAATGCGGTGACGTAATACATTATGGAATACGGCTTGTACATCTTCAGGGCTAACAAAATCACGGTTATGTAACCAAGCTCTAGCACGTGAACATCGGTCAAGTGCAATAGTTGCTCGGGGACTTGCGCCATAAGCGAGCCATTTTTTTAATTGGTCATCATATTTTTCTGGAGTACGCGTCGCCATAATTAAATCAACAATATAATTTTCAATGGCCGGTGCCATATGAATTTCCATCACTTGGTCGCGAGCAGCAAAAATATCACTTTGCGATATTTCTTTTACCAGTTTTTTACTTTCTTTGCCATGTTGAAGTGCTTCACCGCGGTTGAGCTTTAAAATAGCTAATTCACTTACAGCATCAGGATAATCAATTTCAATGTGCATTAAGAAGCGATCTAATTGTGCTTCAGGAAGAGGGTAAGTACCTTCTTGTTCAATAGGATTCTGTGTTGCCATCACTAAGAATAAGTCAGGAAGAGGATAAGTATTACGTCCAACCGTAATTTGTCCCTCTGCCATCGCCTCTAATAAAGCAGATTGTACTTTTGCTGGCGCGCGGTTGATTTCATCAGCGAGTACTAAATTTCTAAAAAGAGGACCCGGCTGAAAAACAAAAGTGCCATCTTCAGGGCGATAAATATCTGTGCCAGTTAAATCAGCAGGTAATAAATCGGGGGTAAATTGCACGCGGTGAAAATCAGCTTCAATACCTTCAGCTAATGCATTTACGGCACGAGTTTTTGCTAAGCCGGGAGGACCTTCTACAATTAGGTGACCATTGGCAAGCAATGCAATAAGTAAATTTTCAACAAGGGCGTGTTGACCTATAATTTGTTGAGATAAGTATTCTTTTAAAGATGAAAAATGTTCAATTGCCATGCTAACTACCACTTACTTGTTTTTATTGTTAAACCTATGGGTATATATATAAGGTTCAGGTACCATAAAACAAGGATTTTTTACAATTTGACATGATTTTTAACAATTTATTTTCGAATGAATAGCTCACGTTTTAGCTGGGAGTTGTATTTATTTCATTTGAGGTTAGAATAAAGCAATCAATAAGTGGTCAGACCTCTTGGTTTGAAGACGATAAAATTAGATATTACGATAGAAGGGTAAAACATGACAAAAATGAATTTAACGACTCGAAACGGAGAACGCATCGCTGTAGTGGCTGGGTTGCGAACACCTTTTGCAAAACAAGCCACTGCTTTTCATGGTGTACCAGCAGTAGATTTAGGAAAAATTGTCGTTAATGAATTGCTAAAAAAGCATGATATTGACCCTACTATTATCGATCAATTAGTTTTTGGCCAAGTGGTACAAATGCCTGAAGCGCCAAACATTGCCCGCGAAATTGTTTTGGGTACTGGCATGAATGTAAATACCGACGCCTATAGTGTCTCAAGGGCTTGTGCAACAAGCTTCCAATCAACGGTTAATGTAACAGAAGCTATTATGGCAGGTTATGTTGATGTGGGTATTGCTGGTGGTGCTGATTCTTCATCAGTTGCGCCTATTGGTGTGTCAAAAAAGTTTGCTCGTATCTTACTTGATTTAAGTAAAGCGAGAAGCTTGGGGCAAAAAATATCACTTATTCGTCAGTTGGGCCTAAAAGATATTATGCCTGTTCCACCAGCTGTTGCAGAATACTCTACGGGTATATCGATGGGGCAGACTGCAGAGCAGATGGCCAAAACCCATAATATCTCTCGTGAAGCTCAAGATGAATTAGCACATCGTTCGCATACTTTAGCCACAAAAAGTTGGCAAGAAGGTAAGTTAGCCGGTGAGGTGATGACCGCCTACAGTGAACCTTATAAAAGTTTTATTGAAAAAGATAACTGTATTCGTGAGAACTCAGAACTTGCCAGTTATAAAAAATTACGTCCTTGTTTTGATAGAAAACACGGCACAGTGACTGCTGCAACAAGTACACCATTAACAGATGGTGCCTCTGCCATTATTTTAATGCGTGAAGGGCGTGCAAAAGAATTAGGTTATAAACCGCTTGGTTATATCAAAAGTTATGCTTTCGCTGCCATTGATGTTTGGCAAGATATGCTTATGGGTCCAAGTTATGCGACGCCATTAGCACTTAAGCGTGCAGGTATGGAATTAAAAGATTTAGATTTAATTGAAATGCATGAAGCTTTTGCAGCACAAGCGCTTGCTAATATGAAAATGTTTGCCAGCACAAAATTTGCCCGTGAGCAATTAGGTCAAGATAAAGCGATTGGCGATATTGATATGGCTAAATTTAACGTGATGGGTGGTTCGTTAGCTTATGGTCATCCTTTTGCAGCAACAGGTACCCGTTTAATTGTACAAACCCTTAATGAGTTAAATCGTCGAGGTGGAGGTACGGGGTTAACTACCGCATGTGCCGCTGGTGGTTTAGGCGCTGCAATGATAGTGGAGACTGACTAATGACTGCACCTAATAACACTCAAGCAAACGATGAAGCGCTTAAACAAGAGAGTAACAATATGAGTACGTTTACATTAATTCGCCAAGACAATGGTATTGCTCATTTAGTGATGGACGTGATTGGCGAATCCATGAATACCTTGAAAGCTGAGTTTTCTGAAGAAATTGATACGGTATTAAAAGAAATACGTAATGACAATACGATTAAAGGTGTTGTCTTAATCAGTGGCAAAAAAGATTCTTTTGTTGCTGGCGCAGATATTAATATGCTGGCGAGCTGTCAAAGTGCGAGTGAAGCAACGGCTCTTTCTCGCAATGGGCAAATGATTTTTGATCAAATTGAAAACCTCTCAATTCCTGTTGTTGCTGCTATTAATGGTGCTTGCCTAGGCGGCGGACTTGAACTTGCTATGGCGTGTCATGCTCGTATTTGTAGTGATAATGGCAAAACAGCCTTGGGTTTACCTGAAGTACAGTTAGGCCTATTACCGGGGAGCGGTGGTACGCAGCGTTTACCAAAATTGGTTGGTATTCAAAAAGCATTAGATATGATGCTAACAGGTAAACAATTACGCGCGAAACAAGCCTTGAAGATGGGCTTGGTTGTTGATGTTGTGCCAAACAGTATTTTAATTTCTGCTGCTGAAAACTTAGTGCTAGCGGCACAAGGTAAAGCAAGTAAGATTAAAAAGAGTCAACGCAAAATTAGTGTTTTAGATAAGGCACTTGAAGGTAATGCGGTTGGCCGTAAAATAATTTTCAATCAGGCGACTAAATCTGTATTGGCTAAAACCAAAGGCAATTATCCTTCACCCCTCAAAATTATTGATAGTGTACGCAGTGGTATCGAAAAATCATCGGTCAGTGGTTACCAAACTGAAGCTGATCATTTTGGTGAACTT
Organism: Colwellia sp. BRX8-7; assembly: GCF_014077275.1. Classification (NCBI taxonomy): domain Bacteria; kingdom Pseudomonadati; phylum Pseudomonadota; class Gammaproteobacteria; order Alteromonadales; family Colwelliaceae; genus Colwellia; species Colwellia sp. BRX8-7. The sequence continues at coordinate 47,492 of NZ_JACGVP010000010.1, forward strand.
GTTATGTCACCAGAATCAGCTCAATTAAGACAAATCTTTTTTGCTACTACCGACATGAAAAAAGAGCAGGGCATCGAAGGTGTTAATGCTAAGCCGATTAGCCAAATTGGTGTTTTAGGTGGCGGCTTAATGGGCGGTGGTATTGCTTTTGTCAGTGCAACTAAAGCGAATGTTGATGTACGTATTAAAGATATTGCGCCGCAAGGTATTAGTCATGCGATGAAATATGGTTATGACATACTCAACAAAAAAGTTAAACGTCGCTTTATGTTGAAAAGTGAAATGCAAAAGCAATTGGCTAAAATTACGGGTTGTGTTGATTATAGCGGTTTTAAAAATGTTGATATGGTCATCGAAGCTGTTTTTGAAGACTTGTCATTAAAGCAAAAAATGGTTGATGACATGGAAAGTATTTGTGCTGAAGACACTATTTTTGCGAGTAATACCTCAAGTTTACCTATCGGACAAATAGCAGCAAAAGCTTTGCGCCCTGAAAATGTCATTGGACTGCATTATTTTTCTCCGGTAGATAAAATGCCGTTAGCTGAAATTATTGCACATTCAAAAACGTCTGATCAAACTATTTCAACGACAGTTGCTTTTGCTAAAAAACAAGGTAAAACGCCGATAGTTGTTAAAGACAAAGCGGGTTTCTATGTTAATCGTATACTAGCGCCTTACATGAATGAAGCCGCCTTATTATTACTCGAAGGCGAATCGATTGGTAAGTTAGATAAAGCACTGGTTAAGTTTGGCTTTCCTGTCGGACCCATACAATTATTAGATGAAGTCGGTATTGATATAGGCGCTAAAATTGGTCCTATTTTACAAGCTGAGTTAGGCGAGCGATTTGCTGCACCAGAGGCATTTAATAAACTTATTGCCGATAAACGTTTAGGTAAAAAAGTGCAGAAAGGTTTTTACCTCTATAAAGATAAAAACGGCAAAAAAGTCACCAAAAAACTTGTTGATGAATCTGTCTATCCATTATTAAATATCATCATTAAAGATCAAAAAACAAATGATGAACTTGTCCAGCGTTGTGTTTTTATGATGTTGAATGAGGCTGCTAGGTGTTTAGATGAAGGTATTATTCGTAATGCTAGAGACGGTGATATTGGCGCTATCTTCGGTATCGGATTCCCACCATTTTTAGGTGGACCATTCCATTATATCGATACGCTAGGTGCAGAGGTAATTGTTAATAAGTTGAACCTGTGGAGCAGTGAACTAGGCGAACGCTTCAAGCCTTGCCAGGCATTAATTACCATGGCTGAAACAGGTAATAAATATTATTAGTAACAGGCAATGTTATGCCACCTCGGTGGCAATTTAACGAAAAAGAGGCAATTTAATGCCTCTTTTTTTTATGCTTTTTACCCTTTAAAATAAGTTGAATAAATACTCTAAATTAGTTATATTTCGCCTATAAAGTTTTAGCCATTCTTTTAGTCAGTTTAGCGGTAAATATTATGTTGTTATTTTTAGCGGTTGTCAGTGTTGTTTGTTCGATGTTCTTTTACTGCCAGGCATTACGTAGTGGTTTAGGTTTGAAGCGCTGGGCATGTGCAGGATTAGTTTTTGGGCCTTTTATTTGGCCAATGTTCTGTATGAAGAAACGGATGAAAATGAATAAGATGTTTGGCTTTAATACACTAATTTTAAAAGCTTAGAAGTTTTTAAAATTAATTTTTCTTTATCACTCTAGATAAAATAAGACAGCTACATTCCTTGTAGCAAACAGTGTCTTTCTTCAAACTAACCATTGTAAATAGTGGTTCAATGATTATTACGTCCACCACTTACTAGCTGGCATCTCTTTAATTTCAATGCTAGCAGCAATAGGGTTTGCTTTAGTTGTTACAAATAGAGCTTTAAATAAGTTGATCATCTTGGACCCCTAGATACGAACGCCATTTAAATTACGACCTGTTAATTCCACATCAGATCTTGAATCATTGATGCGAACACCATTAAGATTACGACCTGTTAATTCAACATCCGATTTTGAATTATTGATGCGAACACCATTAAGATTACGACCTGTTAATTCAACATCTGATGTTGAATTATTGATGCGAACACCATTAAGATTACGACCTGTTAATTCAACATCTGATGTTGAATTATTGATGCGAACACCATTAAGGTTACGCCCTGTTTCAATCATATTTAATGAGTTGGTTTCTATAACAGGTAATGGTGAAACTGACATTGTCATTGATAAAATAAGTGAGCTAAGCATTCATATTTCCTTCATTAGTTTTTATTAATTTCATGAATGTTAAAGCATAGAGTGTGCCAAGAATTAAGAGCCTTACTTAATAAGGCTTTTAGAGGGGAGGGGTAGTGAGATCGTATTTTTGTCAAAACTTTGTCAAAACTTTGTCAAAGGTAGTGCCGTTGTTTAGTCACTTTATTTACAAAGTGACATTAACGTGACGTTTTGCCAAAATCAGTCGATTTGTTAGTTATTTGGTGCGAGAGGAGATATTTCTGAAAGTGATTTTCTGGTAAGGGTTTACTATATAAATACCCCTGTAATTGCTCACAGCGTAAACCAGATAGGAAGTTGAGCTGTTGATTGGTCTCAACTCCCTCTGCGACTACTTGCATGCCTAAGTTGTGCGCAATTGTCACTATAGTAGCAACCATGTTACGTCCTTGCTCAGACTCTTCAATATCATCAACAAAAGCTTTATCTATTTTTAAGGTATTAAGCGGAAACTTCTTTAAATAAGCGAGCGATGAGTAGCCAGTACCAAAATCATCTAACGACAAGTGAATACCCATAGCTCGAATTTGCAACATAATATCAATGGCTTTTTGGGGAGAGTCCATAACGGTACCTTCCGTTATTTCTAATTCAAGGTACTTAGCCGGTAATTGACTTTCTTTGAGAATGTCAGCAATCATGCCAACCAAATTAGGCTGGGTAAATTGCACCGCTGATAAATTGACCGCTACCCGACCACTAAATAGCCCGGCATCAACCCATTTTTTAGTTGCAAAACATGACTTTCTTAAAACCACTTCGCCAATGTCAATTATTTGGCCTGTTTCTTCCGAAATAGGGATAAAAGTTATTGGGCTAATGATGCCTTTTTTAGGGGTTTCGAAACGCACTAAGGCTTCCATACCGGCCACTTTACCGGTAGAAATTTCAATCTTAGGTTGATAGAAGACTGAGAAGGAATCTTCTTTTAAACCATGGCGTATTAAGCTTTCAACTTGTAAGCGCTTAACTGCTGCCTTATTCATCGAATCACTAAAGAACTGATACTTATTACCACCATTGTTTTTAGCATGATACATGGCTGTATCTGCGTTTTTCAGTAGCTCTTGCGGTGATATACCATCTTCAGGATAAAGTACAATACCTAAGCTACTAAAAAGAACTACTTCTTGATTTCTCAGTTTTAGCGGCTGGGCAATGGTCGTTAGCACATCTTTAGCAATACTGGTGATCGTATGAATATCGTTGGTGTTTTCAATAATAATACTAAATTCGTCACCACCTAAGCGGTAAACCGTATCTTGCTTTCTGCCAACAGCTTGCATTCTCTTTGCTACCTGACATAGAAGTACGTCTCCTACTTCGTGTCCCATAGAGTCATTAATCTTTTTAAAATTATCTAAATCAAAAACCAGTAGAGCATGAGGGGCTTTTTTATTAACTAGCAGAGTTTGATTAGCTTGAAAATATGAACGATTAGGAAGACCCGTTAAGGTATCGCTATTAGCCAATTTACGCAGTTCAGCTTCGGTTTCTTTGCGTTTAGTTATATCAGAAAATACACCAACAAAATGAGAAATACTTTTATTCTCATCAAGTATTACATCGATATTTAGGTCGGTTAAATACTCTTCGCCATTATCACGTTTACTTTCGATTTCATCGTGCCAACTGCCTTTGGTTATTAAGTGCTTTTTTACATCTTTGGTGAAACTTTTTGGGTATTGGGCAAAATCTAACGTTATACCAAGCATCTCTTTACGCGTTTTTTGTGTGATGCGTTGGTAAGATTTATTGACATCAACAATATTAAAAGCACGATCGTATATAACAACCGCATCAGAAATATTTTCAATACACTTGGCAAATAACTTTAAACGTTCGTCAGCTTTTTTTATGCGACTTATATCTTTTAAAGTACCTGTCATACGGGTTGGGGTGCCTTTTTCATCGCGTTCAACTATTTTCCCACGGTCAAGCACCCATATCCATTTATCATCTTTATTTTTAACGCGATAGGTTGCTTCAAAATGGTCAGTATCGTTATCAAAATGGTCATTTATCGCGTCACGAACACGCGCAATATCGTGTTCATTAATGTTAGTCTTATCTGCACCTACGTTGCGTTTACCATCTTGCGGAAATTCTAAAATCCCCCAAATATTTGAACGATAAATTTTTCCCGTTACTATATTCCAATCCCACATCTCATCGCCACTTCCCCATAAGGAAAGTTTCAAACGTTCTTCACTTTTTTGAATTTGTAAGTGAAATAAACGCTTATGGCGTATTTGCTGAACAAAATAAGCAATGACTAATAAGATAAGTAAGGCATAAATACTAATGGCACCTTTTGATAACCACCAAGGAGCCAGTATATGGATATTTAAGGTACTCTTTTTACTTGGAACGGTATCTAGCAAATCATAGGCTTCAACTTCAAAGATATAGTCACCTGCACTAAGGTTAGTGTAAGTTGCTCTATGGTTGTTTTTTCCTGCATAAATCCATTTTTTTTCTAAATTTAATAAGCGATAGCGATAGGACAATTGATTTATGTGTTTGGAATTTGGAGAAATAAATTCAAGGCTAAATGGGGATTGTTTATGTTCAAGAGTGAGTTTTGTTAATTGGCTTAACTTACTGGGTAAAGTGTAGCTATTAGATAAACGACTTTGCTTACTTTCTATATTGATTTTTTTGTTTGCTATGAATAAATCAATAAAAATAGGTTTATTTAACTCTTGATCTATTTCTAATATTTTAGTTGGAAATATTTTATGGAAACCATTATTTCCACCAAAATATATATCTTGATTAGATGTTATTATTGATGAATTCCAGATAAATTCATTATCTAATAAATGAAGGTCTTTACTAAAGTTTTTAATCGTTTTACTAATTGGTGAGATAACACTAATTGCTCCATTTGTTGATAGCCAAGCATTATCCTGTGTATCTAGTTCCACTGAATATATTAAATTGTTTTCTAACCCATTACTTTTATTAAAGTGAATAGACGACTTTTTATTTTTATCATATAGTGAAATACCTTGTTCAGAGCTTAACCATACCCAATTATTTGAAACTTTAATATTGGTAACTTCTATAGCTGGTAAATCTTCAATGTTTGCGACTGTCTTGTATGAAAATTCTTTTGATGATAGATCTAAAGAAATTAATTTATTGTTAGTAGTTAGTGTCCATAAAGTATTTTTTTTATCAATATGAATAGCTTTAAATTGGCCACTATCTTTATATTTGATTCTAGAAAATTTGTGAGTCTCAATATGGAAATTAGTTAATAGTCCTTCCTTGTCGATAAACCAGATGTAGTTATTGTGTACTTGAAATGCGTAACTCCTATCGTATTTAGCGTTGTCCCAACTATCTATTTTTTTTGTTTTATTGCTTTCAATATCGTATAAAAAAAGTTTTTCTGAAAAGGTATCCAACCAGATGTTATTATTACTGTCAGCTTGGATTTGAACTATATATTCATTTGATAATTTAATTTTAGAGACTGTTTTATGTTTATCATCTATATAATTTAATCCCGTATTATCAGAATAATACCAAAGTTTTTCATCTTGAGTTTCTGTAAATGAAACTATTGAAGGTTCGCTATTTCCTGAAATATAATGCTGAAAATATTTACTATCCTCTACAAAAAAACTAATTCCCTTACCTTTTGTTCCTATCCACAGGTTATTAGAACGGTCTTTGGTAATTGTAAAAATTGTTTCTTTTAATGATTTCGAGGTATTCATTGAGTGTTGATGAAAACTAATTTCACCTGTGCGTAAATCAACTGTATTTAAGCCATTTTCGGTTCCAAACCAAACTGTATTTTCGTTTAACTGAACAATACTTCGAACCTTATTTGAAACAATTTTATTTACCGGATGATCTACATTATAGCGACTAACTAAATTATAGTTTTTATCTATTACATAAACGCCGAGATCGGTCGCTAACCAATATTCTTTATTGATTTCCTTTATATCAAATAATGAATTAGCCTCAATGGTTATATGCCATTTGTTGTTTGTTTTTTGAAGGGAACCGGAGTAGTTGCGATCTAGATTTACTAAATATATCCCCTTGTCATAACTACCGAACCAATAATTACCATTATCATCTTGATACATGGTTTTTATTTCTTTGATATTATTATTAAGCCCATGAACGGTTATATGTGAAAATTTTCCTCCATCAACGTACTTTTGAATACCATTTGTTGTAGATATCCAAATAGTTCCTTTTTTATCTTGATAGATATCCCAAACCTTATCGTCTTTTAATGACTCATTATTACCTTCTTGATGATAATAATTCTCAAAATTATCAAGTAGTACATTATATTTACTTAAACCTTTCTGGGTACCAACCCATAGCACCCCATCTTTATCAATAAATACTTTACGGATAAAGTTATTGGCAATCGAATTGGGGTTTTCTAAATTTTTACGATAATGTACGAAGTTTTTTCCATCATATCTATTGAGGCCATCTTCTGTCGCTATCCATATAAAACCATCGAGATCTTGAGCAATATCAAAGACGTTGTTTTGGCTTAAGCCCTCAGTGGTTAATAAATGCTTGAATTTTAAAGCGGCTTGGCTGGATAGTGAGGTGTTTTCTGCAATGAGATTTTCTGTTGTTGTTTGTTCAGCCAAAGCACTTTGGATACCAAATATTAATGTGAGAGTGAGTAAGCATAAAATGCGGAAGAACTGTTGGGATTTTATAAAATGAGTTTTTGGAAAAAAATTAAGCACAAATACAACCTTGGATAGAAGCTTCAATTAGGCTTATTTACACCACTCATAATATAAAATAGAAGAAAATATTTATAATGAATTATTTGACCGTTTGAACGGTATAAATTAAGCAAGCAATTTTATTATTTTTGTTATTTATATTGCATCAAGCCACATTAAAAATCATGGCTAGAGCTAAGTCAACTTATTTACCCTTATATGAATTAGATACTCGGATAAGTTAATATCATTAGCCCTAATATTTTATCGGCAGGTTTAGTATTTTCTTTGACAATTTTTTAATTTTTTTTCAATACTTTCATTGTGCTGCAATGTTTTCTCATCATTTTCTGCAATGTTTTCTTGGTAACTTGCTAAGGTTATCCTGTCGGTATTGTTGTTAAATAAAAGTTGTTGAGTAAAGAAGCGACTAATATCATCAATCGTCAATGATAAAATAACGTTGATCAATTGTTGTTTCTCATCGAAATTCGTTTCTTTATTACAAATAGCGGCCCAAAATCGTTGGCTCTTTATTCGTAAACTTGAGTCTTTTTCTTGTAATTGACTCGCCAAACCTTGTTGAATATGTTGCCAATCTTGCTCAGATAACAGTGTTAAATTGTCCTGTGCTCTATTAATAAACTCGTTTATTTCTTTTACTAAAACAATAGCGTCAACGTGCGGTGACTGTATATAGAAAGCGATACCAGGATAACGATTAATAGGAATGAAGCCAACTCCTACCAGATAACCAAATTGTTTTTCAGTGCGCATTTCTTGAAAAAATAGGGGTGACAATATTTGGCTGGCGATCATCGTTATCGCTATTGTTGTTAAATCTTTTCCTACGAACGGGTAATACACCACGGCAGCATGATCATGTTCTGGTAAATGCAAAGGAAGGTGAATGTCACCTTGGTCTTCAATATCAAGAACAGGTACATTAACGGCATACTTATCTGAATAATGATGACTAAATGCTGCTTTTAATTGTTCACTAAATTTCAATGCATGTTCAGGTAACCAGTTGCCATGCATTAACGCCTCAATAGTTATCTCATCAAACAAGTGTTTTCTAAAGGCGACAAACTCTTCGAAAGAAGTATTTTCTAGCGCGTTAGCGAGTGAACTACTTGTTGGGTTTTTAGGTTGCATTGTTGAGCTAAGAATCGAAAATAATTGCGAAATAGATTTACTGGTTTGCGCGTTATGCCAGTGGTTAATTAATTGTTTTTTAAATAACTCAAACTTTTCTTCAATGAAATTCTCAGTGACTAGACTTATCAATAACTGTTCGAGTAACTTGTCTTGTTTAGTACTAACCCCTGATAGTTGTAGAGTAATACCACCTTGGTGCGAAAATAAATGGTAATGAATTCCAGCTAATTCAGCATCATAATGCTGTTCAATAACAGCATCGCTATACAAATCAACAAATAACCGTGTCATTGCAATATGTTTGCTGTCTTTTATCGTTAGGGGGGCATCAATACCTATGTAAATATAGCCCTTGGGGACAATAAAAGTACTGTCTTGTTTAAACCATACAGATAAACCATCAATTTTTTCAATTAATTTGGGGGTTTTATTACCCTGCTTAGCAACAGGTTGACACGGATATATTTTGGGCTCTTCGACAATATAAGGATTACTTAGCGGCAAAGAAAAATTAGCTGTTAATGCTTCATTTTCCCAAGTGTTAATTTGCAGTTGAGTTATTTTTTCAATACTGAAAGGAACTTGGTACCAAAAACTATTTTTATCAAATTCATTTTGCGCACTAATATGAATAATGCGCATATTACTTGCTGATAAATAGCCCAACAAGACATTGATTTCTTGTTGTTGCATACCATCCATTATGTAGTCACCGTAAATATAATCTTCGGATCCGTAATGCTGCATGTTAATAACTAACTGACAAACAGAATCTAATGGTTTTAGTTTTTCTTGGTGCTTGAACGCTAAATTAGCGATTGCCTGCTTTTCTTGATAATAAAACTCATCAACAGGTTTGCTCTTCATTAAATTTAGGTAAGAAAAAATACTGCTAATGATTTCGTTAATATGTTGCTCACCTAATTCAGTAAGCGAAATACTTAAATTGAAATCTTTAAAGTTTGAACCATTTACTCCTGAACCAGCGGTTAAGCTAAGTGCCCAACGCTGTTTTTTAAGATAAGACAGTATACTGCCTTTACCCTCATGACCCAGTAAATAGGTCAAAATAGATTCTGGTTTGTTACGGTAGTAGGGATCAATGCTGGGCATTGCAAAACTAACAATAAGTTGCCTGTCATTCTTTACCGGTTTTACATTAATTTTTATTTGTTGGTGTTCAGGTAAATAAAGCGGTATATCTATTATTTTGGGGCTTGAGGTTGCGGCTTTTATATCGGTAAATTTATTCTTTGCTAATTGTGATAACTCATCAAGTGACTGTGGGCCCTCTAATACAAGTGTCATTATGTTGGCACGATAATGCTGTTGAAAAAAATCACGTATTTCGGTTGTTAGGTCACTTTCTTTTCTATCGGCTAGTGTATCAATTGAACCAACCGAGAATTTTGAAAAAGGATGGGCTTGATTAATAGTCTCTTTGTGAACATCGTATAGACGACGAATATCGTCTTTAAGTTTAAGTTTAAATTCAGCATCAACATTCTGGCGTTCTTTTTCAACAAACTCTTGTGAGAGTAACGGACTGATAAAGAATTGGCTAAAACGATCTAAAGCGAAAGTAAAATGTTGATGTTGGATATCAAAGAAAAAACAGGTGTGCTCAGTTGCTGTCCATGCATTATTACTGCCGCCATGTTGACTAATATATTTTTGATATTCACTGCCGTCTGGATAAGACTTAGTGCCTAAAAATAGCATGTGTTCTAGAAAATGGGCTAAACCTTCACGGTTGCTGGGGTCACTAAAGTGGCCAATATTTACTGCCAATGCTGCAGCTGATTTATTGGTTTGTTCGTTGTGAACTAATAGAACACGCAAGCCATTAGCTAATGTTAAGGTTTTATATTGCTTGTTGTCATTTGGGCTTTGTTTCAATATCGGCTCCGGCAAACACTGCAGCAACCTCATTTGTGACGAACACTGGAAAGGTAAGCGTTTGTTTCTAAGATTATTTTAATTATCTAGTTAAATTACCTGAAGCACCAACTAGAGTCTATTGTATTCTTAATTTATCTATTAATTATCTATACTATAGACTGAAATAAGCGCTAAAATGCCATCGATTTGAAAAAATGATGTTATTTGGAAAATTTATGCGAATATTTGTAATGCGACATGGTCAAGCTCAAGCAATGGCTCCTTCTGATAAAGGTCGTGAATTAACTGCCGTTGGTCAACGTGAAGCTGAAGTGATGGCAAAGAAATTGGTCCATCAAAAAGAGCACTTTGATGCTATTTTTGTTAGCCCTTATGTTCGCGCTCAACAAACCGCAAAAATTGTAAAAAACATCTTAGCAACAACAACAACTCTAACCACGCTTGAATTTATAACGCCAGAAGACTCAGCTCAACAAATGCATAATTATATTGATGTCACTTTCATCGATAATGCCCAGGCAAATGTACTTATTGTTTCACATATGCCTTTGGTCTGTTATTTAGTGGAAGAGTTTACCTGTGGTCAACATGCGCCGTTATTTGAAACCGCCTCTATTGCGGTTATTGATTATGATATAAGTACCGCGAAAGGGCGGTTAGTTTCGCATACGACACCCAACAGTCTTTAGTGCTCTGGTTAGATAATATCAGCGAAGCGATCATTAAGTTCAACTAAAACCAATAATGCGCCATTACCACCCCACTCAAGTGGTGCTTGATGAAAAGCCATTACGTCAGGGTGCTGTACTAGCCAATGTGGGACTTTATTCTTTAGTACCTGTGAACCTAAGCCATGTACAATACAGACACACTTCGCATGTTCTTTTTTACAAGCAAACATTAGCGCGGCAATTTCTAACTTGGCTTTTTTCTGATCTAAACCATGTAAATCTAAAATTAAATCGGGTGCGTACTGACCGCGTCTTAAATTTTTAGCCTCAAAGCTGTCAACATCTTCACGCACATATTTCATCGGCCCTTGCTGATTCAGATTTGGTTCAAACTCATCAGAAAAGTAGAACTCAGCATGTTGTTTTTTCTTCGCATCTGCTTTGTTTTTTCCAAGATGTAAAGATTGATTTTGGCTTTGCTTTTTTATAGGCGCAATTTTATCTTGCACAATTGGCTTTACTTTACCAATAGCCTGCATAAATAAATCTTTCTCATCGGGTGTCAATGCGTCTTTAAATTTCATCTTGGAAACTACATTCTTACTTTAAGAGGGAAAACAATTCAAATTCTAAAAACATCTGTGGGCAATAACAAGCAAAAGGTTATAATACCCAGTAAATTAACTCAATGATCAATGTTAATGCTCTAAATATCCAAAAACAGCGTTGCTTTTAATCCCAATAGCCAGCTATTAGTCAATCAATCGTCTTGTTCTTGAAAATTTATCTTCATTTAAATTTGCACCATGAATTAATTTAATTGTTATAGTACCCCTTATAAAACTTGTTAAATAAAGAGAGTAAATGTGAACGAAGTTGATTTTTCACCGATTAAGGATGAACTGTTTACCATAGGTGATTATCTACGGTTTGCCACCAGTGAATTTAATCAAGCCGAGCTTTTTTTTGGTCACGGTACTAATAATGCGTGGCATGAAGCTATAACTTTAGTGATGTTCGCTTTAAACTTGCCAGTAGAGTTAAATGAACAAGTGTTTAATTGTCGTTTAACATCAACTGAAAAATCAGCGGTATTGGCCTTAATTGAACGACGTATCGTCGAACAACTGCCGGCTGCATATTTAACCAATCATGCCCAGTTTGTTGGCTTACCCTTTTATGTTGATGAACGGGTTTTAGTACCACGCTCCCCTATTGGTGAATTAATAGAGCAACACTTTTCGCCAAATTTTTCACCCGAAAATCCACCTAAACGTATTCTTGATTTATGTACGGGAAGCGGCTGTATTGCCATTGCTTGTGCGGTAGCGTTCCCTGAATCCGAGGTTGATGCGCTCGACTTATCAATTGATGCGTTAAATGTTGCACAAATTAATATTGAAAATCATGGTTTAACAGAACAAGTTATTCCAATTCAATCTGACGTTTTTTCTGGGGTTGAGGGGCTAAGTTATGATTTAATCGTAACCAACCCACCTTATGTTGATCAAGAAGACGTTGACGCATTACCGCAAGAATACTTGCATGAACCTGAAATGGGCTTAGGTTCGGGGGTCGATGGCTTAGATATTGTTCGTGAAATTCTTGCTCAAGCGGCGAGTCATTTAAATGAGAACGGTGTGTTAATTTGTGAAGTAGGTAACTCTCAAATTCATGTTGAGCATGTTTATCCACAGGTGCCTTTTACGTGGTTAACCTTTAAAAATGGTGGGCATGGTGTGTTTATGTTGACTAAAGAACAGTTAACAAGCCATCAGAACAGTTTTACGCAAGCATTTGAACAAAAGTAATTTAGCTTATTTACCGTAATCGTGTATTCAAATAATAGAGAGAAGATATATTCATGTCAGGCAATACCTTTGGAAAATTATTTACCGTAACATCATTTGGTGAAAGCCATGGTTTAGGCTTAGGTGCAATTATTGATGGTTGTCCGCCAGGACTCGCCTTATCAGAAGCTGACTTACAAGATGATCTTGACCGTCGTCGTCCTGGCACTTCTCGTTATACTACGGCACGTCGTGAAGCCGATCAGGTTAAAATAATGTCGGGTGTTTTTGAAGGCAAAACCACAGGAACGCCTATTGGGCTGTTAATTGAAAATACCGATCAACGTTCAAAAGATTATGGAAATATCGCGCAAAGCTTTCGTCCAGGTCATGCTGATTATACCTATTGGCAAAAATATGGTATTCGTGACTATCGTGGCGGCGGAAGATCGTCAGCACGTGAAACCGCTATGCGAGTTGCCGCAGGCGCCGTAGCTAAAAAGTACTTAAAAGAAAAATTTAATGTTGAAATTCAGGGGTGTGTTACCCAAATAGGTGATGTTTGCGCAACTAATATTGATTGGGATATTGTAGAAAACAATCCATTTTTCTTTCCTGACGAAACTAAACTTGAAGCCTTAGACGAATTATTGCGTGGTATTATTCGTGAAAAGGATTCTATTGGCGCTAAAATTATGGTGCGAGCCACTAACGTTCCTGTTGGTTTAGGTGAACCTATCTTTGATCGAATGGACGCAGATATCGCTCATGCGCTTATGGGCATAAATGCTGTTAAAGGTGTTGAGATTGGTGATGGTTTTGCTGTCGTCAATCAAAGAGGCTCTGAGCACCGCGATGAGTTAACGCCTGAGGGTTTTGCAAGTAACCACAGTGGAGGCATTTTAGGCGGAATTTCATCAGGACAAAGTATTGTTGCAAATATTGCGATGAAACCAACTTCAAGTATTGGTGTTAGTGGTAAAACCATTGATTTAGATGGTAAAGCGACAGACTTAGTGACTAAAGGTCGCCACGACCCTTGTGTGGGTATTCGTGCGGTTCCTATTGCTGAAGCTATGTTAGCACTAACCTTGATGGATCATTTTTTACGTCATCGTGGACAAAATGCTGATGTCGTTTGTGCAACACCTGATATAGAAGCTTAAGTCGTCTTTATTATTAAATACCAAAAGTGATGACATCAGTTAAGTTCGTCAGACTGTCTTCGAGTTACTTTTGGTATTTTGCTATCTTAGGCTTGATCATTCCTTTTCTACCTGTTTTTCTTGATGCCAAAAGCTTCAGCTCAATTGAAATAGGTGAAATTTTGGCTATTATTACAGCCACTAAAATCATCGGTCCAACCTTTTGGGCTTTTGCCGCCGATAAATCAGGTAAACAATTAACCATTATTCGCAGCGGTGCCTTGTTGGCATTATTGAGTTTTTCATTACTTTTTTGGCTAAATGGTTATTGGCCTGTTGTTTTTTGTTTAGCGATTTTTAGCTTGTTCTGGACCGCTGTTTTACCTCAGCTTGAGGTGCTTACTCTTAATTCCATTAGACGTAGTGCTAAAATTTATGCGCGTATACGCTTATGGGGCAGTGTCGGTTTTATTTTCTTGGCTGTGATAGCCGGGGATTTAATTGAACGATATTCCGCAGATGCTTTTACTTATTTAGGTGTCATTGTGCTGGCGGGACTATTTCTTTCAAGCATGAAACTCCACCCTGCAAAAAAGACTAAAAATCCTGTGCAGCAAATCGAAAAAATCAGCGATAAAATATTCAGTCGCTCATTTATATTCTTTTTTCTTGCTGGCCTGATGTTACAAATGAGTTTTGGTCCTTATTATGGTTTTTTTGCGCTTTACCTTCGTGAGCTCGCTTATCCGGGATTTGCGGTTGGTATCTTCATTACCATCTCGGTATTGGCTGAAATTCTTATTTTTATCTATGCGAGTATATTCTTTCGATACTTCCGACTAAAAACCTTGCTGGCCATCAGTATATTACTCACCTCGTTACGTTGGTTTATGACGGGTAGTTTTGCCGATGTCATTTGGGTACTTGTTTTAGTACAGTGCATACATGCGCTGAGTTTTGGTTTGTACCATAGTGTTTCTATCCAATTTATCCATCAACATTTTAATCACGACCAACAAAATCGTGGCCAAGCTATTTATATCGGTGGTGTTTATGGTCTAGGTGGCGCGATTGGCGCTTATATTGCTGGTATCGTTTGGCAAGGAGGGCAAGGCAGTGAACTTGCCTATAACCTAGCGGCATCTGCAGCATTTATTGGCTTTGTGTTAGTGTTATTCATGCAAGATAGGCAACAAGTTAATGTCAGTGGCTAAGACTTATCCGCGTTCTCATCCTTTTATATCTTTTTATACTCAATATATTTTTCAGCCTAGTGTTTAATCACTAGGCTGACATTCATCTTTCTTAATTAATTAGCATTTAGAAGAATAGGTTCTCCTAAACCTAATGCTTTTAGACGTGGTAGTTGCGATTTTGCATCACCTACCACTAAGTAAATCATTTGTTGATGGTGTAAATGTTGATTGGCTAAAGACTTGACGTTAGCCAAAGTTAAGCTTTCAACTGATTTTGCTCGTGCTAATACATAGTTTATTGGCAAGTTGTACTGGCTAATATTTTCTAACATGGTCAGTTTAGCGTTATATGTTTCGAATTTTCTCGCATTACTCTTTAAATAATAGCTTTGAGTAGTTGCTAAATCTTGGTCAGTAAAATCAGTTTGATAATTTTCTACCAGCGATTTTATTAATGCTGTAGCCTCTAATGTGACATTGGTGCGCACACCACTGCTAACGATAAACTCGCCACTTGATTTACTGCCGCTAAAACTTGAACGCACGCCGTAGGTATAACCTTTTCCTTCACGTAATTCTTGGGTGAGTTTTGAAGCGAAACTACCGCCGCCTAGAATATAATTCATCACTTGAGCACTATAGAAATCTTTATGCATAGCATTTAAGGCTGGGAAGCCAATTCTCAACTGCGATTGCTTAGCATCGGGTACATCATAAAAATATAGGGTTGATGTTGTGGGTAGCGCTGCTGGTAACATCTTAGGCAAAACAGCTTTAGTATTAAGCCAATTATTTTCTAATTTTTTAAAAGCCGTTAATACGCTTGTTTCATCGATATCGCCAACAATATGAATATCCGTTAAATTTGGCGACAGTTTTGTTTGATAAAATATTTTTAAATCAGCTAAGGTGATTTCCTCAACAGACAATAATGTCCCTAATAAGTTATTCGATAAAATATGAGTTTTACCATAAAGTAATTTATTCATTTGGTTATTAGCCAATTGGTTGGGGTTGGTTTGCTGTTGTATTATTTGACTAATAATATCTTGCTTGGTGAGAGTAAACTCTTTTTCATCCCAACGAGGCGCTAAGAGCATCTCTGTGATCAAGTCGACAGTTGCTTGATAGTTTCTTGCTAAAGTACTGGCTGATAGCTTTATTGATTCTTGAGTTGCATAAATACTAATGGTAGCGCCAAGTTTATTAATCGCTTCTTCTAGTTGTTGAGGGCTTTTATACTTGGTCCCTTTATTCATCATTTCAGCGACTAAGTTGGCGACACCGACTTTTTGTATATCATCAAATAATAAGCCACCAGCAACCGTTATCTCAAGCTGTACTAAAGGGACTTCGCTATTTTTTATCCCGTAAAAATGTAGCCCATTGCTTAACTGACTTTGCCAAACGGTAGGTACCGATAGTGTTGGGGCTTCACCATATTTAGGTTCACTCGCTCGATCGAAACTTGAAGGCGTATTTACATAACGTGATTGCTGGCCAGCATCAAAACTTTGCTCTGCATTAGCGACAATTTTTTCTTCAATAATTTGTGCTTTTATAGAGTTTTCTAATGCTAAGTCTTTTTGGCCTTTCGGTACAAAACTGGTGGCAACAAAACTTTTGTCTTTAATATATTGATGATAAACACGTAAAACATCTGCTTTGTTGACGGCTAAAATATTTTTAGCTTCTTGGTTAATAAAACCAGGATCCTGAGTGAAAATATTATATTGTGCTAATTTAAAGCCCTTACCTAATACACTTGAAAGCCCACGATAGAAGGCTGTTTCTTGACCTGCCTTAATCGTAGCAAGATCTTCATCACTAAAACCTTTTTTTTCAAACTCGCTAAGTGCTTGACTAATTGCTTGGTCAATCTGGTTTAAGTCAGTGTTCTCAAAGCCTCGTACCTTTACCATTAATTGGCCTGCCAACTCTGATTGGTAGTGATACATGGTTACTCGAGAGGTTAAGGTTAATTCATCAATTAGCTTTTTATTGAGTAAGGCTTTCTTACCATCACTGAGCAATTCAACTAAAACATTTAATGCGTAACTGTCTGAGTGATATTGTGGGACTGTTGGCCAAGTTAGGCTGAGTTCGGGTAACTTAGCAAAATTATCTTCATGATAAATTTTCTTGGTTGTTGTTAGATTTGCAGCTTGCTTGGCGAGGGGCGATATTTCATTACCCGCCTTAATCTCATCAAAATACTTATGTACCCAAGCTTTTGCTTGTGCTTCATCAAAGTCACCGGCAATAACCAAGGTAACATTATTGGGGACATACCAGCTTTTAAAGAAATCTTTAACATCTTGAAGTGTTGAGTTTTGTAAATCAGATAATGAACCAATCACTTGCCAGTTGTAAGGGTGACTCTCTGGATAAAGATTTTTATCAATAACATACTGTGTATGACCATAAGGGCGGTTGTCATAACTTTGTCTTTTTTCATTTTTAACCACTTGTTTTTCTTTGGCGAGTACTTCTTCGGTCACCGTATTGATAAAAAAACCTAGTTTGTCAGCTTCAGCCCAGATCATTTTTTCTAAAGCGTCATTGGGGACAGTTTGATAATAATTTGTTCTATCGCGGCTAGTCGAGCCGTTTGCACCTGAGCCGCCAATACGGGCACTCATTTTGTCTAATCCACCTTTACCCAGGTTTTCAGACTCGAGAAAGAGCAAATGTTCAAATAAATGAGCAAAGCCTGTTCGTCCTTGTGTTTCACGAGCTGATCCAACATGTGCCGTTAATGCAACAGCAACAACTGGGTCTGAACGGTCTATATGAAATACAACTTCTAAACCGTTAGCTAAGACGAACTTGCTATATTCAATATTTATAGCGCTATCAACCACATTCGTCTGATCAGATTGTTGGCTGATTGTTACTGAGTTAATTGATTTTTCTGCTGTATTACAGCCAGTGTTCGCAAGAACGGTTAATAATGAAAAGCTTAGCGCTGCCCACTTCATGAGTGAAACCTTATTTTAATGATTAATAATATTGCTGATATTGTGCCTTTTATTTATCCAAACACCAATAAAAGTAACGATATAAAGTAAATTTAATGTTAATAAATATTACCAAGGTATAAAAAAAGCGCCGTAAGCGCTTCTTTCAAATCTGTTTATGTAAACTGTGACTATTTATTTAACGCTTCACCTAAGTGAGGGCGGATATCTTTTAGAATAGTTTTTAATAAACGAGGACAAGCAGCAACAATATTACCTGAAACAGTATGGTTGTGATCGCCAACGAAATCAGTGACTAAACCACCGGCTTCAATAATTAATAATTCACCAGCAGCAGATTCCCAAGGTTTTAAACCAATTTGGAAATATCCATCAACACGTCCGGCAGCGACATAAGCTAAATCTAAAGCTGGAGAGCCCGAGCTGCGAAGATCTGATGATTTAGTAAATAATGTTTTAAACATTTCTAAGTAAGCGTTGCTGTGTTGCTTGTGCTTAAATGGGAAACCTGTGGCAACAATTGCACCAGAGAGTTCTTTATGTTGTTTTACGCGAATACGAAAGCCATTGAGTTGTGCGCCTTTACCACGACTAGCAGTAAAAAGTTCACCGCGAGAAGGATCAAAGATGATGGCTTGATCTAATTTACCTTTGACTTTCAAAGCAATAGACACTGAAAAATGTGGAATGCCTTTAATAAAGTTCGTTGTACCGTTTATTGGATCAATAACCCACTGGAAGTCGTCATCTTTTCCTTTAATCACACCACATTCTTCACCAATAATTGTATGGTTAGGGTATGATTTTTTTAATGTTTCAATAATGGCTTCTTCAGCGCTTAGGTCAGCACTAGTGACAAAATCATTTGTCCCTTTTGCTTGAACTTCAACTTTATCTAACTGTTCGATGGCACGAACAATAACTTTACCTGCGTTACGCGCAGCGCGAATACCAATATTAAGCATAGGATGCATATAGAGACTACCTTTTACATATTTGTAAATAGAATTAAACAGTATAACAACTTTTATAAAGAACGAGGCTTGCCGCCGAGCGGATTTTCAAGCGCGAAAATTATAGCAAAGTTATCAGTAATTAGCGACATTGTTTTTTATATAAAATATCAGAGAAAAAATTTCATAGATGTTTAATAACTAACACATAATTTTTCGCACTAACCATTTTCAATAAATTTGATGATTTTTTCTCAGCACAAGGTTAATGTTCTATGATAATATTATTGTTAATTTTAGCCATCTAGATAGTTAATACCAGCAGGTATAATTTATTTTATAAATTAACTATAAATTGAGTAATTTAAGATAATGTCAGAGCAATCATCACTTTTAAGTAATGTTCGGATTGTATTAGTTAATACTTCCGATTGTCGTAATATTGGTTCAGCCGCACGCGCTATGAAAACAATGGGGTTAAGTGAACTTATATTAGTTGATCCTATTGAAATGCCAAATGGTCAAGCACAAGCTTTAGCAGCAGGGGCTACTGATGTATTAAAAAATGCCAAGGTAGTTGCTACTTTAGCGGAAGCTATTAGTGATTGTGGTTTAGTTGTTGGCACCAGCGCACGTTCTCGTACTTTACCTTGGCCAATGTTGGAGCCAAGAGGCTGTGGAGAAAAACTTGTCGAAGAAGCCTATAACTTTCCAGTTGCTTTAGTTTTTGGTCGTGAAAGCAGTGGTTTAACTAACGACGAATTACAACTTTGTCATTTTCATGTGCAGATCCCAGCCAATCCTGATTACAGTTCATTGAACTTAGCGATGGCGGTTCAAACCTTAAGTTATGAAGTGCGGACCAGTTTTTTAATTGATCAACAAAAAGCATTTCAAACAAAAGGCGAAAATTTAAGTAAAAATTTACCCAAAAAGACGCTTGATGAAGACGAGTATCCGATCATGGACGAAACTGAGCGCTTTTATCAACATTTTGAAGATGCTTTAAAAGAAACCGGCTTTATAACACCGAGTCATCCAGGCCTAGTGATGACTAAGTTACGCCGCTTATTTAATCGTGCCCGTCCCGATGTTAAAGAAGTCAAAATGATGCGTGGAATCTTAGCTTCAGTGCAAAGAGCCGCTAAAGCTAATGATAAAGAAGCAAACAAAGAATAATAAAAGTAAGCAATCGTACCCGTTTCGATGCAAAGTGCCTTCTAAATTCTGCATTTTGACCGATAACGGGTATATATTGGTACTTGCCTTAACCAATATATAGAAGGATAGAAATATGTTCAGCCGTATCAGAGAAGATATTAAAAGTGTCTTTGATAGAGATCCCGCCGCTCGAAATACGCTAGAAGTTCTCACCAATTATCCTGGTATGCATGCCATTTGGATCCATCGCTTGAGCCATAAGTTGTGGAAAAATAACTGGTATTTACTTGCGCGTAGCTTATCAACATTTTCACGTTGGTTAACCGGTGTTGAAATTCATCCAGGAGCAACACTTGGACGTCGCTTTTTTATTGACCATGGCATGGGGATTGTTATTGGTGAAACCGCTGAGATTGGCAACGATGTTACCTTGTATCACGGTGTTACTCTAGGAGGTACAAGCTGGAATGCCGGTAAACGTCATCCAACATTAGAAGACAACGTGGTTATCGGTGCAGGAGCTCAAGTCCTTGGCCCCATTACTATCGGTAAAGGCGGTAAAGTTGGCTCAAACTCTGTGGTGGTGAAAGATGTGCCTGCTAATGCAACAGCTGTTGGTATTCCGGCACGTATTGTTAATGAAAAAAGCCAGTCAGAAAAAGAACAACGTGACCAAGTGGCTAAAAAGTTTGGTTTCGACGCCTATGCGGTATCTGCGGATAATCCTGATCCTGTCGCTAAAGCTATTGGGCGAGTCCTTGATCATATGCACTTAATGGATAAAAAAGTCGCTGACTTATGTAAAGAAGTCAATCATCTTGGTGGTGAAGTGTGTCAAGAGGATCTACCTGAACTTCGAGTTGGCGAATTTATTGACGATGAAATAGCGGCAGCTAAACGTCGAGAAAAACGTGTGGAGTCATTTGATCCCGAAATTTAATAGAAAATAATTGATGAGTTACCCGATGTTTGATCCCTATCAAACTAAGGTATTAGCTATTAATTGCTTATTTTTACAACAGGTGTAGAATACTTGAGTAAAACAGTCGGGTATTTAGTTGACTATTTTATAAGGTTATGTAGAATTGCTAACGATTCGATAGGGGCACACAATGAAACTGACTTCAAAAGGGCGTTACGCCGTAACTGCTATGTTAGATGTAGCAATACATGCAGTAACTGGACCCGTACCTTTAGCCGATATTTCAGAGCGACAGGGGATCTCGTTGTCATATTTAGAACAACTATTCTCTCGCTTAAGAAAATATGGCTTAGTAAATAGTATTAGAGGTCCTGGCGGAGGTTATCGCTTAGGGATGTGTTCTGCAAAAATTTCGATTGCTGATGTTATCAATGCTGTTGATGAATCTATTAAAGCGACGAGATGTGACGGTAAAGGTAATTGCCAAAACGGTGACGAATGCTTAACCCATACATTGTGGGAAGGTTTAAGTGACCGAATCGAAGATTTTTTAAAAAACATAACGTTGGCCGAACTTGTCGAGCAACGCAATGTGAAATTAGTGTCTAGACGACAAGACAAAGCGCATGCGCGAGCAAACAAAGTTATGCCGTCATTAGAAACATTAATTAAAACCAAGAATATTATGCACGACATGCACTAAATGCGTGTTGTCAAACTGGAGAACGTTAGCGAATGAAGCTTCCTATTTATTTTGATTACTCAGCTACAACACCTGTAGATAAACGTGTTGCAGAAAAAATGATGCAGTATATGACTACTGACGGTTTTTACGGTAACCCTGCATCTCGTTCACACAAATTTGGCTGGCAAGCTGAAGAAGCGGTTGATATTGCACGAAATCAAGTCGCAGAGCTTCTTAATGCCGACCCTCGTGAGATTGTTTTTACCTCAGGAGCTACCGAGTCAAATAACTTAGCCATTAAAGGCGCTGCCAACTTTTATCGTAAAAAAGGTAAGCACGTTATCACTTGTAAAACAGAGCATAAGGCTGTTTTAGATACTTGTCGCGAACTAGAGCGCCAAGGCTTTGAGGTGACTTATTTAGATCCTGAGAGCAATGGCTTGATTGACCTTGATAAATTAGCAGCAGCTATGCGTGATGACACTGTATTAGTTAGCATCATGCATGTTAATAACGAAATTGGTGTTATTCAAGATGTTGCTGCAATCGGCGAAATGTGTCGTGCACGTAAAATTGTTTTCCATGTTGATGGCGCACAAAGTGTTGGCAAAATCGAAGTAGACATGGAAAAGTTGAAAATTGATTTAATGTCAATTTCAGCACATAAATTCTATGGTCCAAAAGGTATGGGCGCTATGTATGTGCGTCGTAAGCCTCGTATTCGTCTTGAAGCTCAAATGCATGGCGGCGGACACGAACGCGGTATGCGTAGTGGAACATTACCAACGCATCAAATCGTTGGTTTAGGTGAAGCTTGTCGCATTGCCAAAGAAGAAATTACTCAAGACATCGCTCACGTAACTGAAATGCGCGATCGTTTATGGGCTGGCTTGAACACCATGGAACAAGTTTTTGTTAACGGAGATTTTGATAATCGCTATCCGGGTAACTTAAACGTAAGTTTTAATTTTGTTGAAGGTGAGTCTTTGATTATGGCGCTTAAAGATTTAGCGGTTTCTTCTGGCTCTGCATGTACTTCAGCTAGTTTAGAGCCTTCGTATGTTCTACGTGCTTTAGGTTTAAATGACGAAATGGCACATAGTTCAATTCGTTTTAGCTTTGGCCGTTTTACCACGACTGAAGAAGTAGACTACGCGATTACACTTATTCAAAAATCAATTGGGCATTTACGTGATATGTCACCACTTTGGGAAATGTTCCAAGACGGTATTGATCTAGACTCAATTGAATGGGCTGCTCACTAAGCATCCCCACTAAAAATTTTACTGATGAGCGGGCATTTTGTTTCGTTCATCGTTATTAGGAGAGAAATCATGGCTTATTCAGAAAAAGTAATTGATCACTATGAAAACCCACGTAATGTTGGCTCAATGGATAAAAATGATCCACAAGTAGCAACAGGAATGGTTGGCGCACCGGCATGTGGTGACGTAATGAAGTTACAATTAAAAATCAACGCTGACGGTATTATCGAAGACGCTAAGTTTAAAACTTATGGTTGTGGTTCTGCGATTGCCTCAAGTTCATTAGTGACTGAATGGGTAAAAGGTAAGTCAATCGACGAAGCAGGGAAAATTAAAAATACTGCTATTGCCGAAGAGCTTGCTTTACCGCCTGTAAAAATTCATTGCTCTATTTTAGCTGAAGATGCTATCAAAGCAGCGATTGAAGATTACCGCAGTAAAACTGCTTAAACATCGGAGTTATTTATGAGTGTTACAATGACGAAAGACGCAGCAGACCGTGTTCAGTCATTTATTACCAATCGAGGCAAAGGTCTCGGTTTACGTCTTGGTATTAAAACAACGGGATGTTCTGGTTTAGCTTATGTGATGGAATTTGTTGATGAGTTAAATGAAGATGATACGTTGTTTTCAATCTCTGATGTGAATATCATTATCGATGGAAAAAGTTTAGTTTACCTTGATGGTATTGAAGTTGATTTTGTTAAGGAAGGTCTAAACGAAGGTTTTAAATTCACAAACCCGAATGCCAAAGGCGAGTGTGGTTGTGGTGAAAGCTTTAACGTTTAATACCAAGTCTCTAAGCCTTTTAAATATTGCTGAGTAGCAAGTAACTTAGTCGCAGTGGTATATATTTTGTGAACGACTTAATGTTAAGTCGTTCGCTGGAGTTTTTGTGAATTATTTTCAGATTTTCGGTTTTACAGAGCAATATGAACTCGATGTTCATAAATTAGCTGATATTTACCAAACACTACAAAAAAAAGTACATCCAGACAAGTTCGCTCATGCTTCTAGTCAAGAGCAATTAGTCGCGGTTAAAAGATCAACCTTAATTAATGATGCCTATCAAACACTAAAACACCCCTTGAAACGTGCACAATATCTATTAACATTGCGAGAAAGTGATCAGCCAAATGAACAAGCTTCATTTAGTGATAACAGTTTTTTAATGCGCCAAATGGAATTACATGAAATGCTTGACGATGTTAAGCATGCTGACGACCATGAAGCTGCCATTCTAAATTATGCTGCAGTATTAAATACCGGCTTTGAAGAACTCGCTTTAGAGATGCATACCTTGCTTGATGAAAACTCCATCCAGTCAAACTTATTGGCAGGTGATAAATTACGAAAGTTAAAGTTTTATCAAAAGTTACGCGTCGATCTCGATAAATTAGAAGATCAACTTTTCAATGACGACTGATCGTTAGTTCATATGAATTTTAGTTTAATAAAATAACAGCAAATCGATGTTTTTTTATTTACAATGAAATATCATACCGCCCGTTAATCGTAATCGAATATAAAAGAGTCTAAAAATGGCGTTATTACAAATAGCTGAACCTGGCCAAAGCACGGTTCCTCATGAACATCGCCTCGCCGCAGGTATTGATTTAGGTACAACTAACTCTCTTATCGCCAGCGTTAAAAGTGGTTTATCTGAAACCTTAGTTGATGGCGAAGGTCGAGATATATTACCCTCAGTGGTGAGTTACCAAGCGAATGAAGTATTAGTAGGTCATGCCGCTAAAGCACATTCGGTGAGTGATCCAGAAAATACTATTGTTTCAGCTAAGCGCCTTATTGGTCGTTCATTAGCTGATATTCGTAAAAAATACCCTTCACTGCCATATTCTTTTTCAGGTGATGAAAGTCATCCAAGCATCACTACACGTACTGGTGAAGTAAACCCAGTGCAAGTATCGGCAGAGATATTAAAAAGTTTAAAACAACGTGCAGAACATGCATTAGGTGGTGAGTTGACCGGTGTTGTTATCACCGTGCCTGCTTACTTTGATGATGCCCAGCGCCACAGCACCAAAGATGCGGCAAAACTTGCTGATCTAAAAGTTTTACGTTTACTTAATGAGCCTACAGCCGCTGCGGTCGCTTATGGTTTAGACAGTGGCAAAGAAGGTATTATTGCTGTTTATGATTTAGGCGGTGGTACCTTTGATATTTCAGTATTACGTCTCAATAAAGGTGTCTTTGAAGTATTAGCGACCGGTGGTGATTCAGCGCTAGGTGGTGATGACTTTGACAATCTTCTTGTTGACCACATTATCGAACAGACGGGTTTGCAACGACCATTGTCAGCAACCATAGAGCGTCAATTGTTACAGCAAGCCTGTTACGTCAAAGAACAACTGACAGAAAATGAAGTTATTAGTTTCTCATTAACGCTAGAAAATGGTGATGAAAAACATGGCGAAGTTAATCGTGTGATGTTTGAGTCTTTAATCAATACTCTAGTAACTAAAACATTACGTGCTTGTCGACGCGCATTAAAAGATGCCGATATTAGCGTTGATGAAGTCATTGAAGTGGTGATGGTTGGTGGTTCAACGCGTGTTCCTATGGTTCGCCAACAGGTTGAAAAATATTTTAATCGCTTACCATTAACGTCTATTGATCCCGATAAAGTGGTTGCCATTGGCGCTGCGATTCAAGCCGATATTTTGGCGGGTAATAAGCCCGACAGCGATATTTTGTTACTTGATGTTATTCCTCTATCACTCGGCCTAGAAACGATGGGCGGATTGGTTGAAAAAGTTATTCCTAGAAATACGACAATTCCCGTTGCTAAAGCACAAGAGTTTACGACCTTTAAAGATGGGCAAACGGCAATGGCTGTTCACGTGTTGCAAGGTGAGCGTGAGCTTGTTGAAGATTGTCGTTCGTTAGCTCGATTTGAATTGCGTGGCATTCCAGCGATGACTGCCGGTGCTGCTCACATTCGTGTTACCTTTAAAGTTGACGCTGACGGTTTATTAGAAGTGTCAGCCATGGAAAAGTCAACAGGGATCGAAACAGGTATCACGGTCAAGCCCTCTTTTGGTTTAGAAGAGCAAGAAATCACTCAAATGCTCAGAGATTCAATGAGCAATGCTCAGCAAGATATACAAGCGCGTATGTTGAAAGAACAACAAGTTGAAGCCTCACGAGTTATTGAATCAGTACAATCGGCACTGATTAATGACAGCGCATTACTAAATCATGACGAAATTACCACAATAAATAACGCAATAACCGCTTTAGCGAAGATTGCCCAAAGCACGGTTGCCGATGACATTGAAGCAGCTATTGAAATATTAAATGAAAGTACCGCTATTTTTGCTGAACGTCGTATGGATTCTTCGATAAAAACAGCACTAGCAGGACATTCAGTAGACGAAGTTTAAAAACTTTTAGGAGCTAAGAAAATGGCGAAAATTATATTCCTTCCTAACGAAGACTTATGCCCAGATGGTGCAGTGGTTGAGGCAGAAAAGGGCGAAAGTGTACTTAACGTTGCACTGCGTAATGATATTGGCGTTGAGCATGCTTGTGAAAAAGTATGTGCTTGTACCACTTGTCATATGATCATACGTGAAGGTTTTGATTCAATTGCAGAAAGTGATGAACTTGAAGATGACATGCTAGATAGAGCTTGGGGATTAGAACCTGAATCTCGTTTAGGCTGTCAAGCGCTGGTTGGCGATGAAGACTTAGTTGTTGAAATCCCAAAATATACGGTCAATATGGTTTCAGAAAACCACTAGTCATTTTTTGTCAATTTGATAGATAGGGCAGTAACATGTTAATGTTACTGCCCTTTTTTGTTGTAGCACCGCTAGAACTATTTTTTTAGAGGAGGGCTTTAGTCAACCTTTCCGTACGGCTAAATCAACTGTATTACTTAGATAAATAGACAGGACATTAAAAATTTGCTCTACTCACCATGAATATTTATGTGTTGTAATCGCTTAATAATAGTGAATATATTTTAAAAATAACTTTAGGCATAATGAATTTGTCCGAACTATCTAAATCAGAAACGATAAAAAGCTTAACCATCACTAATCAGTTTGCGACTGATATATTATTATTAAATACCCCAAGTGAAATTTGGCAATATTTAGCTCAAAATATTGTCGAAAAATTAGGTTTTGAAGATGCCGTTATTTACACCTTAGATTCAGGGGGGATGACGCTAAGTCGAATGTCGGGCTTTGACAAAAAAAAATCCTTCAATGATGGTGTAATCACGACTAGTTCCATAAGAGATACTTCGTCTAATTCTATGACCATACCTTTTAATGAAGGCGTTATAGGGAAAGTTGCTGCGACCAAACAACCAATATTGGTAAAAGATACCCGTGAGTTTGAAAGCTATATTGTTGAGGATGAAACGACCTTATCTGAGTTAGCAGTTCCTATTTTATTTAAGCAGCAATTATTAGGTGTTATTGATTCGGAACATGCCAGTGTTAATTTTTACACTGAGTTTCATCTGAAAACACTCACTGCGTTAGCAACAATTACCGCAATGAAAATTTCACAAATTATAAAGGTCGATGGCCTAGAAGAGGTAATAGAAAACTTAGAGTATGCTAATAAAATTCAAGATGCACTGTTTGAAATAGCAGAAATTATCTTTAAAACTAAAAATATTGATGAGTTTTATCAATATTTACACCAGTGTATTGGCAGACTGACCTTGGCGAAAAATTTTTTTGTTGCGCTATTAAAAGATGATGGGCAAACAATAGATTTTCCTTATGCTATTGATGAGTTTGATGATAGATCAACGTTTACTAGTATTAACATCGATCCTAATTTTTTAAGTATTACTGGTTATGCGTTAGCTAAAGACCAGCCTTTTTTATTATATGAAGCAGATATTCAAAAGATGCTTGATGAAAAAGCCATTTATATTCGTGGTAACATCCCCAAAGCTTGGTTAGGAGTGCCTTTTGGTAGTGGGATAAATAAAGGCATAGTTGTCGTACAAAGTTATAGTACTGAATTCTTATTTCAAGAAAAAGACAAACAATTGTTAATGTTTGTGGCTAAGCATATCAATAATGCCATCGAAAGAATGGAAGCCAAACAAAAGTTACAATTTTTAGCCTTACATGATCCTTTAACCAATTTACCGAACCGTTCGCTATTCAAAGACAGAACCCAACACGCATTTTTACATTGCCAGAATAATCGCCAAGACAATATAGCGATATTATTTATTGATGTAGACAGGTTTAAGCAAATTAATGATACCTATGGTCATCACGTTGGCGACAAATTACTGATTGGTATAGCGCATGCAATAATGACTAGGTTGAGAAATACGGATACGTTAGCTCGCTTAGGCGGCGATGAATTTGCCATACTACTTGATGGAAAAATTGATTATGAGACTATCTGTCGTATAACTGAAAGTATTCTTGTTGCTACGGCTTCTGCCTTCAATATCGACGGTTTGAATATCTTTAGCAGTGTTAGTATCGGTATAGCGACTTATAACAATTCGAGTGAAAGCGCAGAACAATTATTGATTGATGCCGATCATGCTATGTATCAAGCTAAGTTAAAAGGGCGTAATCAGTATGTTTTCTTCGAAGCGCTCGAAGAACAAAATAAATCAACCAATGTCAAAGTTGAGTATGATTTTGATAATGCGGTAAAAAATTCAGAGTTTATTGGTAATTACCAACCCTTGATTGATTTTGACAGTGGCAAGGTTATTGGTGCTGAAATACTCGTACGTTGGCAGCATCCTAAATTAGGGCTTTTGTATCCCGATTTTTTTATTCCAATTTTAGAAAAATCAGGTCAGATAGTACAGCTTGATCTGTATATGCTCAAGCTTGCGGTCAGTAAATTAAATCTATGGGCTGACTGGTTACCAAAACAATTTAAGTTGAGTGTTAACGTTTCAACATCAGGATTTGCATCTAAAGACTTTATTGGCTATTTACAAGACCAGCACCTAAAATCTGCAGATATTACTGATCGGTTATGTGTAGAAATCACTGAAGAAAGCCTTATCCTAAACGTTGACGCGGTCAAAAACCATTTAGACATTTTGAAAAGTATTAATATCCCAGTCGCCTTAGATGATTTTGGAACCGGCTTTTCATCGCTAAGTTATTTACACCAATTTTCTTTAGACTTTTTAAAAATAGATAAAAGCTTTGTTGACGACTTAAATGCAGTCAATAGTAAGGTCTTGATACTGGAAGCTGTGGTTAATTTAGCTAAATCGTTAAAGATTAAAACTACCGCAGAGGGAATTGAAACTGCGGAACAATATCAGAAGCTTAAAGAAATTGGTTGCGATTTAGGGCAAGGATATCATATTGCTAAGCCATTACTTGAGAGCGACTTTAAACGCTTCTTCTTAAACAGAGTAAGCTAAGGTTTATGTGCTAATCATCATCCACTAGTTAAACGATGTTAAGCCATAAAAGAAAGTTTGTTGTTAAATTAAAATACCCTAATTTTAAACCTCTTTGCAATTATAAATAATTTATAAAAAGATTAAAGCGCCGAGTTCTTTCAATAGATACCGTTAAATAGGAAATAATATGAGTGATTTACCCTCGGCGGCTGATAAAGCAGCGGCTAAAGAAAAAAAACATATTGAACGCCAAAAGAAAATTAAAGCCAGCGTTGATCAACGAATTGCTCAAGCAACAGAAGAACGCGGTGTTTTTGTAGTAATAACGGGTAATGGCAAAGGTAAAAGTACCTCTGGTTTTGGTACGGTATTGCGTGCTATTGGTCACGGCCAAAAAGCTGGCGTGGTGCAGTTTATTAAAGGCACTCAATGGGAATGTGGCGAGATGAATATTCTCAAGCAATTTGCTGTTAAGCACCATGTTATGGGAACCGGCTTTACCTGGGAAACACAAAGTACCGAAACTGATGTAGCAGCAGCAAAAGTCGCTTGGCAAAAAAGTAAAGAAATGTTGAGTGATGAAACGCTTGATATTGTTTTACTTGATGAAATGACCTACATGGTGACTTATGGCTATATTGAACTAGACGAAGTTATTGAGGCATTGAATAATAGACCTAAAATGCAGCATGTACTTATTACCGGACGTGCTTGCCATCGCCGTTTAATCGAGTTGGCTGATACCGTATCTGAAGTTCAACCAATTAAACACGCTTTTAAAGCTGGCGTTAAAGCACAAAAAGGACTTGACTGGTAAAGTAGGTAATCTACTAAAATCACGGGTTTCGTTATATTATCGACTCAATTAGAAGCTATATGGAAACAATGAATCACGCTTTAGCGACTTAATCTGTTCACGAAACCCCTGTAGTATTATTAACAGTAAACTAAATAGTAATATGCTAATGAACATCGAAATTAACATCAAAAACACCACAAAGCACTATGGCTGGGTCAGTATCTTTTTACACTGGTTCGTTGCGTTAACCGTTATTGGACTCTTTGCTTTAGGCTACTGGATGGTTGATCTCGATTATTACAATCCTTGGAATAAACAAGGGCCTGATCTTCATAAAAGTATTGGTATACTTTTATTCTTTGTAATGATTTTTCGTTTGATTTGGCGCAGCGCTCAGATAAAACCAAAAGCGCTTAAAACACATAGCGATACAGAAAAAAAACTTGGACATTTTATGCATTTATTTTTGTATACTGCACTGTTTATTTTAATGATCTGTGGTTATTTAATTTCTACGGCTGATGGACGTGCAATCGAAGTTTTTCAGTTGATATCAATAATGAGTTTTGGTGAGCTGTTTACTAATCAAGAAGATATTGCCGGTGCGGTGCATAAATATCTTGCTTACCTATTGATGTGTTCTGTTGTTTTACATGCATTAGCGGCGCTAAAGCATCATTTTATCGATAAAGATAACACCTTAACAAGAATGCTTGGTTATCAGCGTTTAAACAATAAATAGACTTTATTCATACGATTAAATAAAAAAGGACTCACATGAAAAAATTATTACTTGCCTCAATATTGCCAACGCTACTTATGACATCTGCTTTCACTCCAACAGTTAATGCAGCAGACTACATCGTAGATTACAAAGGCGCGCATGCCTCCGTTAACTTCAAAATTAAGCATTTGGGTTACAGTTGGTTAACGGGACGTTTTGATAAATTTAGTGGCAGTTTTAGTTATGATGCAGCTGATTTATCTACGGCTAAAATTGAAATGTTGGTGGATAGCACTAGCTTAAATACTAACCATGGCGAACGTGATAAGCATGTTCGTAGTGATGACTTTCTTGATGTGGATAAGTTTGGTAGTGCAAAATTCGTTAGCACTAGCATTACTGATAATGGTCAAAATAAATTAGCAATTAACGGCACTTTAACCTTACACGGTGTTAGTAAAGCCATTATTATTGACGCGATAAAAATTGGTGAGGGTAAAGATCCTTGGGGTGGTTACCGTGTTGGCTTTAGTGGAACAACAAAAATTGGTTTAGCTGATTTTGGTATTCCAGACACGTTAGGACCTGCTTCATCACATGTTGAATTAGAGCTGCATATTGAAGGTATAAAGAAGTAATAAGTGATTGTCTGGCTTACCAAGCCGGTTAATGTCGATTCATATCGTCCCAGTCTCTACTGATAAACTAAAGCCAGCACTGATGCTGGCTTTTTTATAACAATATCTTTATTTTAGAGGCGGAACTGTGAGAAATAGTCGTCGTCTAACGGTGTTATCTCATTAAGTCTGGTTTAGCTCTATGGGTAAACATTATATAAATTTAGCTAAAATTACGTTTAGCTGTTAGAATTCGCGCGAATTTTTTAATGGCTGATTATTCGGCACTCACATTCAATTAAGGTGCTTTTATGTCTAAATTTTTTTATCGCGGTACTCCTGATGTTATGGGCACTCACGGCAGTGCAGGTTATAAACCTAATCGCGGCGTTAAGCTCGGTAGTGCAGCAAAACCATTAATGCTCGTTGTTGCATCAAAAGAAAGGCAGCAAGAAGTTATCGCTATTGTTACTGAGCACAATTTTATTGCTAACATTGAAATTAATACTGATGTAAAAGAAAATATTGTTGAGCTAGAAGCGGCATTAAATGTCCCTAAAACACAGCGTTTTGATAAAACACCGAACAGAAACGATCCTTGTTCTTGTGGAAGTACTAAAAAATATAAAAAATGCTGTGGATAAATAAGTCATAGTTTTAATAAAAAAGGCTGAGAAATTATTTCTCGGCCTTTTTTATTAAAGCAATTATGGTAAAAAGAGTAAAATTGACAGATACTTACCCCTCAGTTGTTGTTAATAGGAGAGGATCATTAAGTGAAAAAAATCAGCTTAACGCAAGATGAAAATTTATCATTTAAAGTTAGCCAGCAATTATCACCACAAGAATCACAACGTTTTGATCTTTATTTTTCTATTCCCGAAGAAATGGGCATTAATGCTATTACCCTCAGTGAAGATAATTACTTTCACAGCAGTATCCGAAGCCATAGTGCTTACTTTTCTCGCCAAGTGCATTTACCTTTAGTTCGTAGCCGATTTATAAGTCAAAAAAAGGGTGATCAGGGCGACTATCGCAGTAACTTAAATTTATTTTCTTATCAATTTAGGGTCGCACTCGAAACAGATATCAAGCAAGCCCTACAAGAAAAAGATATTGAAATTTTTTATCAATATGCACTTGAATTGGTTGATCAAACACAAAGCTTGTTAAAAAAACTGCGCCGCTATACCCCTTTAGATCAAAAACTAAGTTCTTACTTTGAAAATGTAGATAATTATTTAAGCTGGTACACCGAACAGTCATTTCTTAATTTGCTTGCCAATGGACCAAAAAGCTCAGAGCATTCAGAAACCCGAGAGGTGTTGTTTGCCTTGTGTCGCCAAGAAAATAATTACCGAACAGAGCGCCAGTATAATTCAAAAATTACGCTAGCAGACCCAAATCGTATCACTAACAAAATGCGCTTGTTGCAGCGATTAAGTGAATTTGGTGTGGTCTTTAAAAGAACCACTCATGACCTAGACAATAATCTAAGACGCTTAGTTCGTGGTAGTATTACCGCTGTCGTTATGGCGTTCGTGATGTCAATTGTGCTCAACGCTCGCTCAGCATTTAACGAAGTAACTTTAGTACTGATCACTTTTTTAGGGGTGATTTATGGTGTCCGTGAAATATTTAAGGATGATCTCACACGCTATCTTTGGCGAAAAATTCAGCGAGGACGCCCTAAGTGGCAGCATGTATTTACCGATAGTATGTCTAAAAATAAAATGTCTATGCAAACCCTATGGCTTGATTATATTAAGAACAAAGACTTACCTGATATTGTTAATAAACATTTTCAACAACGCCGTCAACAAAACAAGCAAGCGGCACAACTCTTACATTTTCGCTGTAATTCAAAAGTTATTGCTAAAGAGTTTATCCCTGGCTTTAAAGAGATTCAGCACCAGATGTTTTTTAATTTAACACCTTTTGTGCGTTTTTTGAAAAAAGGAGAAGGGCGTTTATATGCTCTTGATGGCAGCAAGATATCTAATCAAGGTGTTGAACGACGTTATCAGATAAATTTAGCGGTCGTGCAAGAGCAAAAAATACCGGGTAATAAAACTAAACAATACATTCAGCGTTTTAAAATAACAATGAATCGTTCGAAAATCATTAACATCGAAGGGATGAAATCAGAACAAAATTTTGAAGGAAATCCACTTTAGTATAAGTTGGCCAGTTTATTTGCAAATATATTATTTGTCGTTGAACTGGCCGTAATAAAATTAGCGGTTAATCAATCGCTAAACTATCGAATTATCGGCCTTATAAACATCAAAATCAATCGTCTCTATTTTAACGGTTCTAAGCATGCCGCCAATACCAACAAAGGCAATAACTTGAAAGTAGATACTGTTAATAATAATCTCCATATAACCTAGTTGATAAACATCAACTGCTGTATTTGCCATTAAAAATAAGCTTAAGAAAATACTCACTGAGCCCATTGATTGCAAAGCAAATTGAGTTTGACTACTTCTATCCTTCACGGCTTGGTGGGGATCTAAACGTTTGCCTGTAAGGTGCCAAACGGCTAAACCAATAAAGAGTGCATGTACCAAACTCAGTGTTACTATTTTAATTATGAAGTCGCTGGTAATCGCAAAATTATGAATATATAAATCAAATAAAATATACGAAAATAATAACACCGCAGCTGAAATAATCAATAAAGGTGAAACATAATTGAACAAGTGACGTGGGGTCAAATCTGCGGTACGACTGGTACGCTTATTGGCTTTTCTCATCAGTTTAAATTGTTTACACCCAGAGACTTCTAACAACATATAGGGGATAAACTGCACCATACCAAACATTAAGGGCAATCCTTCTGCAAATTTCTGCTTATCACTATAATCTTTTGACATCAAAACATAGAACCCCAGTAATATCAGACCAATAACCAGTATTATTTGATTAAGTAATCGATAACGAACCTTAGCTACGTTAACCTGTTCAGTTGACTCAGGGTAAAGTTTTGGATAACTCTCCGGCGGAAATTTTTTTAAAACCCCATCAATTTTTTTAATTATTTGCTTAGGGTAATAGTATGAAATGAGTATAATTTGGCTTAAAAATAATGTGTAAAATAAAATGTTAATAGACATCTTCTGCTCCTTAATTGTTTTTACTGTTCATTGCACTACTAAAAGCAATACGTATTTCTGAGTCGGTTACCCCTGCCGTTTTACAGGCAGAAATAGCATTATCTAACTGTGCTAAAACATCAGCATTTAAATCCATCTTACTATTTACGATTGCATCAGGGTGAACAAAGGTACCTCGATAACCTTTGCTTTGAATGACTAAGTCTCGTTCTAATAATTTGTAAGCTTTAGCAACAGTTTTACTGTTGAGCTCTAAATCATTAGCCAATTGTCTAATCGAAGGAAGTGGGTCTCCCGGTCTAACCTTATCGCTAATAACCGCTGATTTTATTTGTTCAACGAGTTGTGTAAATAACGGCATCGGATCTTCTATATTAATGGTAATTTCCATATTTCTTTGTCTGCTCCAGTTGTTCCGTGTGTGGTAATGGTACAACTATAACCTCGATCAAGGCAAGTAAAAATAGTTTGTTTTTTGAACTATTGAGGTGTTAAGAAAAGTGTTTGTGATTTATTTTAATAAAATCAATTTCTTGCGTGGATGTGTGGGTACAGAGGTCGTATACAATAAAGCCTGAATATTTCGGTGATATCAGTGATATCGAGATATTCAGGCTTAAGGTTATTTACAAAGGGGATTACTTAACTTCTTCTCCTGCGGCTTGTTTATCAGCATGGTAGCTTGAACGCACTAAAGGCCCACAGGCTGCATGGTTAAAGCCCATCTTAATCGCTTCAGCTTGATACATATCGAAAACATCAGGGTGAACGTAGCGTTCTACCGGTAAATGATGTTTACTCGGCTGTAAATACTGACCAATGGTAAGCATAGTCACGCCATGGCTTCGGAGGTCGCGCATAACTTGTAAAATTTCTTCGTCTGTTTCACCTAAGCCAACCATTAAACCTGACTTTGTCGGTACTGCAGGATTGGCTTCACCAAATTTTTTCAGTAAATCTAACGACCATTGGTAGTTAGCGCCTGGACGCGCTTTGGTATAAAGACGCGGTGCGGTTTCTAAATTATGATTAAAGACATGTGGCGGATTAGCATTTAAAATTTCTAAGGCACGGTCCATGCGACCACGAAAATCAGGGACTAAAATCTCAACTTTAGTATTTGGTGCATGTATGGCTATTTCACTAATACAATCAGCAAACTGTTGAGCGCCACCATCACGTAAATCATCACGGTCAACCGAAGTGATCACCACGTATTTCAGTTTCATATCTTTAAGTGTTAGTGCTAACTTTTTAGCCTCATCAACTTTAGGGGCTAAAGGACGACCGTGGCCAACATCACAAAAAGGGCAACGGCGTGTACAGATATCACCTAAGATCATAAAAGTGGCGGTACCGTGGTTAAAACACTCGGATAAGTTTGGGCAAGAAGCCTCTTCACAGACTGAATGTAAGTCATGTTTACGAAGCGCTGCTTTTATACTGTCAATCCGTTCTGTCGTACGAGGTAGTTTAATACGTAACCATTTAGGCTTTCTAAGCATGGTTTCACGCTCTGAGGGCACAATTTGAATAGGGATATGCGCCATTTTTTCTGCATCACGCATTTTTGTGCCAGGGATAACTCGAGTTGTTTTAGTGGTCATTCATTTCGTCCCAACCAGTTTTATAACTGATATTATTGGTATTTAATAATTTAGCGAGGTGTTTTACTAAGGATTCACCTGCTTGAGCAGTATCTGTTAATTGACTGATATCGGCTGTTTGCACCATTTCTAGTCCTTGATAACCACAAGGATTTATCCGAAGAAAGGGCGATAAGTCCATATTTACATTCAGTGCCAAACCGTGAAAAGAGCAACCTTTACGCACTCGTAAACCTAACGATGCAATTTTCTTTTCGCCAACATAAACCCCTGGTGCGTCAGGTCTAGCTTTGGCGATAATGTTAAAATCAGCTAATGCGGCAATTAAGCCATTTTCAAGTAGCGTTACTAAATCACGCACGCCCATTTTTCGGCGACGTAAATTGATCATAAAGTAGATAACTTGTTGACCAGGGCCGTGATAAGTCACTTGTCCGCCACGATCTACTTTTACTACTTCTATATCACCCGGCATTAGCAAGTGTTCTTCTTTACCTGCTTGCCCTTGTGTGAAAACGGCTGGATGCTCGACTAACCAAAGTTCATCTTGAGTGTCTTCGTTACGATCATCGGTAAATTTTTGCATCCCTTGCCAAACCTTGGTGTAGTCCATAGTGGCAAGTTGTCGAATGATTAACGAATTTTTCAAGTTTATACTTCACTTAATTCTATTGATGCCGATTATATCCAAATAATAATAGGAATACACCGGACAAATACTAAGGTTATTATCGCTACGCTAAAGCGTAATTTTTTTAAAGAACGTAGCGGACGATATCAATAGCCGTTAATTCTGTATAAATTGTTTCTATATGCTCTTTACTGGTAACCGTCACCGCAATTGAAAGCGAATGGTAAGTCCCTTTCGAACTGGCTTTAATTTTAGGAGAGTAATCACCGGGTGCATGCTTTTGTAGTTCATTAATCACTAAATCAGGTAATTCGTCGCAAGCAACGCCCATAACTTTAAAGTTAAGTACGGTCGGAAATTCTAATAATTCATCAAACTTGGTTTTCATTTTCTCTCTCTAAATAGTACTTGGTCAATAGTCAATCTGTGGGTATTTTATCATTAATCAAATAAAATGTGATCATTGTATTTACCGCTTTTATTATTAATCACAATTTTGTCTTAATAATAAAAAACTCGGCATGAGCCGAGTTTAAAATTACAAGGTTTTTTATTTGCTAACTAGTTCACAAATTGTAGTTTCACATAGTCGACTAACTTGCTAAACATGCCGCCTTCATTAACTTCTTGCAAAGTTACTAACGGGTATTCTGCGATGTCTTCACCGTCTAAGCGTAAAAATAGTTTACCAACAACGGTTCCCTTGGCTAACGGCGCTTTTAATTGTTGGTCAAGTTCAATACTGGCGGCTAAATTTTTACGTTGACCACGCGGGACTGTAATAGGGGTATCGAGTAAAATACCCAAGTCGACTTCTTTTACATCGCCCATCCAAACACGATTGGTAGCAAACTTATCACCCGCTTTATAAGGGGTATAGGTTTCGAAGAAACGAAAGCCATAATTAAGTAACTTTTTACTCTCAACTTTTCTTGCTCGTTCGCTTTCCGTACCCATAACAACACTGACTAAGCGCATTCCACCTTTAGTAGCGGATGAAACTAAACTGTAACCTGCCTGAGCGGTATGACCGGTTTTTAAACCGTCAACATTCATGCTTTTATCCCATAATAAATTATTACGGTTGTATTGTTTAATATTGTTATAACTAAAGACTTTTTGGCTGTAAATTTTATATTCTTCAGGTACATCTCGAATAAGTGCCATTGCTAGTGTTGCCATATCACGAGGTGTTGTCTTGTGTTCTTGGCTGTCTAAACCGTGACTGTTTTCAAAGTAACTACTACTCATCCCTAGTTGTGCGGCATGACCATTCATTAACTGAGCAAATGCACCTTCGCTACCGGCAATATGTTCAGCCATAGCAACACAAGCATCATTACCTGAAGCGACAATAATCCCTTGATTTAATAACTCTACAGAAACTTCGGTACCAACTTCAATAAACATAAGCGATGAACCAGGGAAGTTCTTTGCCCAAGCTTTTTCACTGACTTTGACTAAGTCAGTGTTGTTGATATTACCACTTGCTAATTCTTTACCTATGATATAACTGGTCATCATCTTTGTTAAGCTGGCTGGCGCTAACAAAGCATCGGCATTACTCTCTGCAAGAACTTTACCGGTATTGAAGTCAATAAGTATATGACCTTTTGCTTTAACTTCTGGTGGTGATGGAATAATGGTTAACGCTTGGGAAAAAGATGAAAAAGTTAAAGAAATTGCGCCTAAAAGGCAGAGAAGTTTTGTTGAGGTTTTAGCCGTTTTTTTAGCTAATGGGTAAGTCATAATATTCCTACGAAACTGAATGATAAAAGAAGAATTTTTCAGCAGTATACCATCTTTGTTACTGATTGCTATGGTGCTATCGTGGCAAATTGTTACGAATGATTACTTCAGACTGAATGCTTTTGGATAACCTGATTTTTTTAAACTGGTCAATAGGGTGTTTAACGCCTCTTCATCGTTGATTGGGCCGATTTGTACACGAAAAAGGCCATCGTTCATTGGGATTATGGTATTTATTTGATATAAATTCTCTAGGGCTTGGGCTGTTTTATTGGCAAGTACTTCATTCTTAGTGGCGAAAACTTGAATATATTTACGTTGTTCGCTATCTGTAGGTAAGTTATTTTCAGTCAGTTTTTGTTTTATCTCAGTAACAGCAAAATCAGTAATGGCAGTGATCGTGACATTAGCCACGCCTGTTTTCATCATACCTAGTTTATAAGCCGCGCTGTAAGATAAATCAATAATACGGTTTTGATGAAATGGTCCGCGGTCATTTACTCTAACAATTACTGATTGACTATTGGCGTTGTTAGTTACTTTTAAGTAAG
This sequence comes from Colwellia sp. BRX8-7, assembly GCF_014077275.1. Taxonomy (NCBI): domain Bacteria; kingdom Pseudomonadati; phylum Pseudomonadota; class Gammaproteobacteria; order Alteromonadales; family Colwelliaceae; genus Colwellia; species Colwellia sp. BRX8-7. The sequence goes on from NZ_JACGVP010000010.1 coordinate 86,505, forward strand.
TGGGTAGGGGTAAATTTTTATGAGCCGCACTCATAGCGTACATATTATAAATTTCACCATTTGAGGTTAAATGACCATGGAATTTTTCGCCATACCAAGAAGCAATACCCGTTTGGCTAAAATTTTCAGAACTTTTTAATACTGAATAAGTTTTACCACGCACCTGATATTGGCTTTTATTCCCCCCTCTACTATGGGGCTCTGCTCTTGGCGTAATATTAATAAGCTCACTTGCCGTAGGCGCTCGGCTGGGCATACTATCTTTGTGTTGTTGATAGCGTCCGGTATTGACACTGCAGGCAGAAATCGAGACTAAAAGCGTCATCATTAATAGTTGTATTTTCACTGGCAGATTCTTTTTATGTTGTTAATCAATTTAATCAATTTAAGCAATAAAACGCTTATGGGTGCTAATCGCCATCAGCATGCCAAAACCTGCAAGTAATGTCACCATTGATGTTCCGCCGTAACTGACTAAGGGCAAAGGAACGCCAACAACAGGCAATAAGCCTGACACCATACCTATGTTCACAAAGACATAAACGAAAAAGGTTAAAGTTATACTACCGGCTAATAGTTTTGTGAAGGCATGGTCGGCATGGACAGCAATCCATAAGCCTCGCATCACTATCATTAAATAGACACTGAGCAGTACTGCGACACCTACAAAGCCAAATTCTTCACTAAACACCGCAAAAATAAAGTCGGTATGGCGTTCAGGTAAAAATTCCAGTTGTGACTGTGTACCTTGTAACCAACCTTTGCCATGCAAACCACCTGAACCAATGGCTATTTTTGATTGAATAATATGATATCCAGAGCCAAGTGGGTCTTGCTCTGGGTCAAGAAAAGTTAATACACGCTGCTTCTGATAGGGCTTCATCAAAAACATCCAAAGAACGGGTGCAAATGCCGATGCTAAGCCAATACAAGCGATAATTAGCTTCCAGCTTGCTCCGGCAAGAAAAATCACAAAAATACCTGAACTGGCGATTAACAGTGACGTACCTAAATCAGGTTGCTTAGCAATTAATAAGGTTGGCAATAACACTAAAATAAATGCAATGGTGATGGTAGATATTTTAGCGGGTAAGTCATATTGGCTAACGTACCAAGCGATCATAATGGGGACAATCAGTTTCATTATTTCAGAAGGCTGAAATTTCATAAAACCCAAGTCTAACCAACGCTGTGCGCCTTTACCTATATGACCGAATAAGAGTACGGCGATTAAGAGCAGCAAACCTAAAATAAATACGGGTACCGCCCATTTTTGATAGGAAAGGGGCGGGATTTGAGCAACGGCGAACATCACCAATAATGCTATACCTAAGCGGGTTATTTGACGGTAAACAATGGCTGCTTCTTGACCACCTGCACTATAAACAATAAATAGCCCTAAGGTCATTAATGCTAAAATACCCAACAAAAGAGGCAAGTCAATATGAATTCTTTGCCAGAAACTTCGCTGTTTTTGTTGGTCATGACCAATATTACGCACTAGTTACGTCCTGTGTTTTTGTCAACACCATAAACATTATTGTGTTGTGGATGCTTACTTTTATCGGTACTAATAATGACTCTATCACCAAAATATTGATCCATAACTTGGCGTGCTACCGGCGCAGCATTAAAACCACCACCACCTTCCAAAACATTTTCAACGACAACCGCAACCACTATTTCTGGATTCTCATAAGGAGCAAAAGCCACAAACATAGCATTGTTTCGCTGCTTTTCTTTAGTGGCTTCTGCATCATATTTCTCATCTTGTTTTTTTGCAATAAGTTGTGCTGTACCCGACTTTCCTGCGGCGTCATAGCGAGCACCTTTAAATGCAGGATATTTCTTTTGTGCCGTGTTATGCATAGCATCAAGCACTAAACTCCAGTGCTTACTGTCTTTTAAAACAATAGGGGGTTTATCATCATATTCTGCCATTTTAGTGACCATTTTATTGATAATATTAACATTACCCTCAGTCTCAGCGGTGGTGATTTCCTCATTGATTTTAACTTCTTCCGCGACTAACTCTGCAGTAGCACGTAAAAAATGTGGGATTTTTATGTCGCCTTTATTCGTTAAAATAGAAAAAGCTTGAGCTAGCTGTAACGGTGTTACTGTCCAGTAGCCTTGACCAATACCAACAGCGATTGTATCGCCGGTATACCAAGGTTTATTGTATCGACTACGCTTGGTTTCTCTACCAGGCAAAATAGCGCGTTTATCTTCCCAGATATCAACACCCGTAAGATCGCCAAAACCAAATTTTTCCATCATGTCGGTAATCGTATCAATATCTAATTGATACGCTAAATTATAAAAGAAAACATTACATGAGTGTTCAATGGCTTGATTAAGATCTACCCAGCCATGGCCGGGGGCCCACCAATCGCGGTATTTACGTTCAAGACCTTTTAGCTGAAACCAGCCAGGGTCGTAGAAGCGTGATTCATTGGTAATTACACCTGCTTCTAATCCTGTTAATCCGAGCAAAGGTTTGACTGTCGAGGCGGGTGGGTAACCTTGTACACTTCGATTAAGTAATGGTCTGTCGTTTTTAGGATTAAGTAATTTACGATAGTTTTTACTACTAATGCCATGAACAAATAAGTTTCCATCATAACTTGGGTTTGAATACATGGCCAATATTTCACCACTTCGTGGATCAATTGCTACTACAGCGCCACGCTTGCCTGCTAAGGCACGTTTAGCAATCATTTGTAATTCAATATCAATACTCAGGGTTAAGTTTTTTCCTGATATTGGGGGCGCATAATCAAGCGTTCTTATAATGCGACCTTGATTATTTATTTCAACTTCTTGATGACCAATAGTGCCATGAAGTATATTTTCATAATATTTTTCTAAACCAAGCTTACCTATATTACGCGTTGCTGCATAATCTTCATCTAAATTTTCTTCGGCCAAACGAATTGAATCTTTAAGGTTAATGCGGGCAACATAACCCAAAGAGTGGGTCGTTAAATCACCAAATGGGTAATATCTTTTAAGACGAGCATCAATAAAAAAACCAGGGAATTTGTGTTGGTTGACAGAAAATAATGCAACTTGTTGTGCGCTTAACCGCGAGTGCAGTTCTACTGGTTTAAAGCGTCGTTTGCTTTTTAGTGCTTCAAAAAGTTTTTGCTGCTTTTCTTCACTGATATCAAGCAACTCACTGACTTCTACAATGTGTTTCTTCAAATCAACCGTTTGCTCAGCAATAACCTCAAGCGAATATACGGGTTTGTTATCAGCAAGTAGAATGCCATTACGATCGTAAATTAGTCCGCGATTAGGTGCAACTGGAAGGAGTTTTATTCGATTGGAATTAGAGCGAGTTTGATATTTTTCATAAGAATTAATTTCTAACTCGTAGATATTGCTAATTAAGGTTAACAATAAAGCGAGTATGCCGATAAAGGCAATAAATGTTCTGCGCGCAAATAAATTAGCTTCTGCCGAATGGTTTCGAATAGCAACACGTTTGTTCGATGCCATTATTACTCTCGGTGATACGGGTGATTATTGTTAATGCTCCAAGCTCGATACAGACTTTCAGCAACAACAATACGCACCATTGGATGTGGCAAGGTTAATGGCGATAAAGACCATTTTTGTTCTGAAGCTTTAATACAAGCGGGGGCTAAACCTTCGGGGCCACCAATAAGTAAAGCAACATCGCGGCTGTCTAATTGCCAACGCTTAAGTTGTTGGGCAAGCTGTGGTGTTGTCCACGGTTTACCTTCCACTTCAAGCGTAACAATACGGTTACCTTTTGGAATTGCGTTTAGTAATAATTCGCCTTCTTTTTCTAGAATGCGAGCTATATCGGCGTTTTTACCACGCTTACCTGGCGGGATTTCTACTAAATGAAACGACATGTCGCGCGGAAATCGACGACAATATTCGTTAAAGCCTTGAGTAACCCATGCTGGCATTTTATTGCCAACAGCATATAAGGTAAGTCGCATAATAGTTTAGTTAACCTTCACTATTAGCTTAGTTCCACAATTCTTCTAACTGGTAACGGTCACGAATTTCGTCTGTCATTACGTGAACAATTAAATTGCCTAAATCAACTAACGCCCATTCGCCAACATCATTACCTTCAATACCTAACGGCTCAATACCTTTAGCGCGGCATTCGATGGCAACTGATTGTGCAATAGATTTAACATGGCGATTCGAGTTACCTGAACAGACAACCATATAATCAGCAAAGCCTGATTTTTTTCCGATGTCTAAAGTCGTGATGTCACGACCTTTCATTTCTTCGATTTTTTCAATAACAAATGCGTTTAACGCTTCAACTTGCAAGGGAATTACTCTTAGTGTAAATAATAATGCGCTATAATATCATCATTTTTTCTGCAGGTTAACTAGCAAATTATTTTTGATAGAGTTTTTTTTCAATAATGTAATGATGTACGCATTCTGTTAAGTGATTATTGTGTTTATTATTGCTTAAAAGTTGTTGGCGTATTTCACTTGAAGAAATATTAAGCGACTGGTTTTGATGGAAAATAATGCCGCCGGCATCTTGTTGCTTTATTTCTGCTAGGTCATCTATTTGATGGTTTTTTAATAGTTCTTGGGTGGCGGTATTAATTTGATTTAATTGATAGCCAGGTCGAATATTGACGACAATATGGCATAGTGACAAAATAGTTTGCCATTGATGCCATAGGGTAAAGTTAAGGAACGAGTCCATACCTATGATAAAGAAAACCCGACTGTTGGGTTGTTCTTGTTTTATTTCACGTAGACTTGTTACGGTATAAGAAGCGCTATGTCGTTTTAGTTCGCGATTATCAAGCTTAAATAATGGCTGCTGTTGGCAAACAAGGTTCACCATAGCTGTTCGGTGCATAGCGCTGGCTGTTGTGGTGTTTTTATGAGGTGGCAAATGCGCAGGTAAAAAGAAGAGTTGTTCAACATTAAGCCATGCTGCTGTTTCTTTAGCTGTTTCAATATGACCATTATGAATAGGGTCAAACGTTCCCCCCATTATGGCAATATTTTTCTTAATTTCGCTTACTCGTTTAGCCGAATTCATAATCTAAATTGAATTTTTTGGTGGTTTGTCCGTGATAGAGACTTATACAAACATCTGCCAATAATATAAAAGGGTTAAAGTCACTACTGGTTTTACTGATCAAATCAGTTTGTGCTAAACGCGCTTGAGCTTGATAAATATTGTCACGACTAATATGGTTAAGGGCATACTGATACAGAGGTTTCTTTTTATCCCAAATCCGGTATTTTTTATAAATACTATCGATACTCTCACCTTGTTCAATTTGCTCTAGCATAGTTGATAATTGCGTTATCTCTTTGTGAATAAACCAAATAAGCTGACCGATTGCAGCCCCTTCGTGTTGCAGTTGATCTAACATGCCAATGCACTTTGGCAGGTCACCACTAAGTAAGGTATCAACCACCTGAAAAGGATTGAATTTTGCTTGTTTAATCAGTAATTTTTCTGCGTCTTCAGCAATAATTAGTTGTGTACCAAACAGCAATGAAAATTTTTGTAACTCTTGCTCTAAAGCCGGTAAGTTACCTTCAAAAAGCTCTATCATCAATGGGGTAACATCGTGATGAATATTTAATTTATGCTGTTTGATTTGTTGATTTAACCACTGTTGTAATTGACGACCTTCAATATCATAAAGGGGGACAAAACAACCTAACTGTTCTAATGATTTAAACCATTTTCGTTTTTGACCCGCACTGTCAATTTTAGGACCATGAAAGATTAGCTGTACATCAGGATGAAAGTTTTCACTGAGTTTAAGTAGTATTTTACTGCCGGCGTCAGCTATTTTTCCGGTGACTAGTTCTATTTCAATGATGCGCTGTGCTGAAAATAAGCTCATCGCTTGATACTCTTCAACCAAAAGGTTCCAGTCAAATTTATCGTCAGCACTAAAACGGATAACTTCACTAAATCCCTGTTGCTGACAGTGCTGTTTTATTGTGGTTAAGCTGTTGTTCTTTTGCCAAGGCTCATCACCAAAAACTAACCAAACAGGCTTTAAGCCCTGATTGAGGGTATTAGATAGCTGGTTATGATAGATCCGCATTAGATTTTAATCGTAGAGAGGTCGCGTAAGATTTTATTAGCCGCTTCTTTGCGCATTTCGCTTAACATTAATTCCAGTTCCCGACTTTTAGCAAGCGCAATATTGGGATCATCTTGATAATCGCGATTAAGTTCAAAAACAAAAGAGCGAACATCCTTTTGTGAAAGTACTAGCTGATATCTAACGGTATAAATCAATTCGTATTCTGCCACTTGCCCATTTGGAAATACGGATAAGGTGCGACGGTTTAGGCTGTCTTTTGAAAGTTTAAGTTGCGGGACATTCTCTGTAGCTTGGCTCAGCAACTTTATTTTATTTATCGTTAAGTGCTGCTTAACTTGGCGAGTAAGCTCCCCAAATTTATCAGCGGAACTTAAGTGCAAAGTTTGCAGTTGCGGCGATAATAAATAATCACCGCGTAAAGCAAAGCCACAGCTTGATAAAAACAAGGTGAATAACACCAAAGTAGCCGCGGCTACCCGTGTTTGGTGTTTTGTCGTTTTTTTGTGCATATGGCTCATTTTTATTACCCTTGTAGGACTTTTTCGCGATTAGTTAGCAACAATGTTTAAAAGTTTACCCGGTATATAGATAACTTTACGAATTGTCTTATCATCAATAAAGCGGACCACTGTTTCATCACTTAAACCTAAGGCTTCAACTTCTTCTTTGTTGGCGTTGGCTGAAACGGTAATTTTTGCACGTACCTTACCGTTAACTTGCACGATAATTAACTTCTGGTCTTCAACCAAAGCACTCTCATCAACGATAGGCCAAGATGCTTCTTCAATCGAAGCATTATCGTTATTAGCGCCGCCTAATGTTTTCCAAATTTCATGACACATATGTGGTGTAATTGGTGTCAACATTATAATGACCGCGCGAACGGCTTCTTGCATAACCGCTCTGTCTTCAACACTGACTAAACTTGCTTTCGATAAATGGTTCATTAATTCCATAATTGAAGCTATAGCTGTATTAAAGGTGTTTCTTCGGCCAATATCATCACTGACTTTTGCTATAGTTTTGTGTAACTCGCGGCGTAATGTTTTCTGCGCTGCATTCAAGGTTAATGTGCTCAATAAAGCCACTTCGCCATGTTCTTTTACTTGTTCGCTAAAATCAAAGGCGAGTTTCCAAACACGCTTTAAGAAACGGTGTGCACCTTCAACACCTGAATCAGACCATTCAAGGGTTTGCTCTGGTGGTGAAGTAAACATAATAAATAAACGTACAGTATCTGCGCCATATTTGCCGATAACTTCTTGTGGGTCGATGCCGTTATTTTTTGACTTTGACATTTTACTCATACCAGCAGAAATAACTGGTTTGCCATCAAGCTTGCTAACAGCCGAAGTAACTTGTCCTTTTTCATCACGCTCAACGTCTACATCTGTTGGTGAAATCCAATCTTGACCACCATTATCTGCCTCGCGGTAATATGTATCTGCTAGAACCATGCCCTGACATAATAACTTTTTAAACGGTTCATCACAGTTTACTAAACCTGCGTCACGCAATAACTTGTGGAAAAAACGTGCGTAAAGTAAATGCAAAATAGCATGCTCAATCCCGCCGATGTATTGATCAACCGGTAGCCAATAATTTGCTTTGGCGGGGTCAATCATTTGTGTATCATCGTTCGGTGAACAGTAACGTGCGTAATACCAAGAGGATTCCATAAACGTATCAAAGGTATCAGTTTCACGGAATGCTTCTTCACCGTTATAAGTGGTTTTTGCCCACTCAGGATTGTCTTTAATCGGTGATGTAACGCCATTCATGATGACATCTTCAGGCAATTCAACGGGTAACTGGTCAAGAGGTACCGCGACAGATTCACCATTTGCTAGGTGCATCATAGGAATGGGAGTACCCCAATAACGCTGACGAGAAACACCCCAGTCACGCAATCGGTAGTTAACTTTTACAGAGCCTTTATTTTCACTGATTAATTTTTCTGATATCGCTTTAAAGGCCGCTTCAAAGTCTAAACCGTCGTATTCGCCTGAATTAATTAATAATCCCTTTTCAGTAATTGCTGCCTTACTGAAATCGTCGTCTTTGCTACCAGCAATAACTTGGGTAATCTCCAAGCCGTATTTAGTGGCAAATTCGAAGTCACGTTGGTCGTGGCCAGGAACAGACATTACCGCACCTGAACCGTAATCCATTAAGACAAAGTTTGCTGCCCAAACTGGAACGATGTTACCGGTTAGTGGGTGAATCGCTTTAAGACCGGTATCGGCACCTTTTTTCTCCATCGTTGCCATATCGGCTTCGGTAGATTTATTGGTTTTGCATTCAGTGATAAAGTCGTTCAATGCAGGGTTGTTTTTTGCTGCAGCTAAAGCCAGTGGATGCTGCGCAGCAAGTGCTACGTAAGTAACTCCCATGAGTGTATCTGGACGTGTGGTGTAGATGTCAAAGCTTTCATCTGAATCTGCAACTTGGAAGGTCATTTCAATACCTTCGCTGCGGCCAATCCAATTACGTTGCATAGTCTTAACTTGTTCAGGCCATTCAGTAAGTTGGTCTAAATCTGTAAGTAACTCTTCAGCGTAATCAGTAATTTTAATAAACCACTGTGGAATTTCTTTACGTTCAACCGGTGCGCCTGAACGCCAACCACGTCCGTCAATAACCTGCTCGTTTGCCAATACTGTTTGATCAACGGGATCCCAGTTGACCGTAGCATTTTTCTTATAAACTAAACCTTTTTCGTAAAGTTGCGTAAAGAACCATTGTTCCCATTTGTAATAGTCTTTTTTACAAGTCGCTAATTCACGGCTCCAGTCGTAAGCAAAACCCAGTGATTGTAATTGGTTACGCATGTAATCAATATTTTCATAGGTCCATTTAGCCGGCGCTGTTTTGTTTTTAATTGCCGCATTTTCTGCAGGCAAACCAAATGCGTCCCAACCCATAGGTTGCATAACATTTTTGCCTTGCAGGCGTTGATAGCGAGAGATAACATCGCCTAAACTATAATTACGCACATGCCCCATATGTAAACGTCCACTTGGATAAGGGAACATAGCAAGACAGTAATATTTTTCTTGGCCGGGCTTTTCTTCGGCTTTAAAGGTATTGTTATCAGTCCAAAATTTTTGAACTTGCGCTTCGATAGCTTGGGGATTGTAAATGGATTCCATTAAAGATTTCTCAAACACTTTAGAATGTGGTGTTCATTAGCCAATCAATAGTAAATTGACCGCGATCATGAACGCATAAAAATAATGGCGATAGAATACCTTATATACCTGTCTCACATCAAGATACTGTTTTGAGCATATTGAAGTAAAGTAAGGATATGTTATAGTTTTTAGAAGTTTATTTGATTTGTTTTTCTATAAAGCTATGACTAGCTATACTTAATCTATAAGTCGTCGAGGAATGTGTTATGAAATCAAAAAATAGTGTTTTTCAAGAGCTTTATCAAGCTTTAGTTACATGGGCTGAAGATGTTAACCAGCATGAGATAACTGATATCGTTAACAAAGTAGAGCAAAGTAAGCTTTACTTGCAAGCGGCAGAAAAATTACCCGAAGAGAAAGTTAAGCAGTTTGTTGATAATTTACGTTTTGATATCAACGAATTTATTATTCAAAATGAAGCACAAGCCAAACATTCCCTCTATTTAGGCTTACTCAATGAGTCTTTCTGGAAAAATATGCAAGCGATCACTGATAAGTCACAAGTGGAGTGGTCAGAGCTTGATGAAGATATTAAGCATCGTGGTCTATATAAAACGGGCGACTTTATTGGTTTTGGTTTGTTAGAGTGCCAGCATTGCCAAGAAAAAATAACATACAGTCATGCGGCGGATGTTGCTGATTGTTTTAATTGCGGCGGTAGTTCTTTTATAAGGTTACCCTTTGCTCCTTAAAACGAAGCTGGGACGCCACTAAAATTTACTAATTATTTAAAATGAGGGTACACTGGCAGTATTAAATTTATTAATTATTATACGCTTGTTTTTTAAGCGTTATCAGTGAGATATTGCATGCCTTCATCCGTTAAGTTAACTTCTTCAATTACTCGGTTACCTGTTGAAAAATTAACTGCTCAATTATCTGCTGAGCAGTTTTCTAATGCTGAAGTCACTCCTGATGTAGAGCAAATTATTATCGGTCATGCTCGCGCTAAAGAGGCGCTTGAATTTGGTTTGTCTATGGAAGCTCCCGGTTTTAATGTTTTTGCTATGGGAGAGCATGGTACGGGTAGACAAACCTTAATTAAGCAAATGTTAGCGACAACCGCTGGCAATCAAGAAACGCCTTATGAATGGTGTTATATCAATAATTTTGATGATGTTCATGCACCGCACAACCTCTATTTAAGTCCCGGAGATGGTAAACAATTATTGGCACGTATCAATACTTTTATTGATGAATTATTAGACTTATTTCCTGAGATTTTTGATAACCCAAGTTATCAACGACAAAAGTCGGCGGTTGATCGCGCATTTAATAAAAAATATGATCAAGCCATCGCTGAAGTCGAAGAAAGTGCTTTAAAAGATAATGTTTTATTGTTTGAAGAAAATGGAGAGATTGGTTTTTCTCCGCTGGTTGAGGGAAAACCTTTAAATGATAAAGAATTTGCCGGTTTAGATGAAGGCAAACGTGCTGACTTTTATCTGTTGTTAGATAAATTAGAAAATTTCCTCTCTGAAAAATTGATCGAATTACCACAATGGAAACGCATCTCATCTGATAAATTACGTAAATTAAAAAATGAGACAGCAGAACAAGCTATTAGGCCATTTCTAGAAGAATTAGAGCATGAGTTTGCCAGTAATATTGGCGTGTTAAAATACTTGTCAAAAGTAAAAACCCATGTAGTTGATACTGTTTTAGAAATTCTTGTTGATGAAAGTGTTGAGAACAGAAACGATAAAGATGCGCGTAAACTTATGGTTGAACAATTTTTACCTAATTTACTTGTTTCTCAAAAACCTGATGCTGGCGCTCCTGTTATTTATGAGCAAAACCCAACCTTTCAAAACTTATTTGGCCATGTTGATTTCGCGAGCTTTCAAGGAAGCACCTATACCAGTTATCGATTAATTAGACCTGGAGCGTTACATAAGGCTAATGGCGGTTATTTAATTTTAGAGGCAGACAAGCTACTCAATCAACCCCTTGTCTGGGCACGTTTAAAATTAGCGCTTAAATCACAAGAAATTACCATTGAAAATCCTTACTCTGAATATAGTCAACCGGGCTCATTTAGCTTACAACCTGAAAAAATTCCATTAAACGTTAAAGTTATATTGCTCGGTGACCCCGAAATTTATTACATGTTGCAAGACTATGATCAAGAGTTCACCGAATTATTTAGGGTCTTAGCAGACTTTGATCAGTATCTTGAAAGTAACGAAGAAAATCTTAATGATTACGCTCATTTGATTCGCCAGCGTGCACATAAATACAACTATCCACATGTCAGTAATGAAGCTGTATTAGAGCTAGTGCGCTATGCATTGAGACGTGCAGAGCATCAACATAAAATTTCGGCTAATATTGTTCAAGTAAACGACTTACTTGATGAAGCTTTTTATTTGTGGAAGAAAACAGACAACAAAGGTCATTTAACTGCCAGCCATGTTGCTTTAGCGCTTGCAGCTAAACAGCGAAGAACTGGCCGAATGAGTGAGGCATGGTTAGGTGAAATAAAAGAAAAACAAGTATTGATTGACACCCAAGGGCACCATATCGGTAAAGTAAATGGTTTAACTGTCTTAGAAATAGGGGACAGTGTTTTTGGAACGCCTGCGCGCATCACAGCAACCGTTTATGCGGGAAGTGAAGGCGTCACCGATATAGAAAGAGAAGTAGACTTAGGTAAGTCTATTCACTCCAAAGGTGTGCTGTTATTAACCGGGTATTTAGGACATAAATACGGGCAAGGTTTTCCAGTGTCAATTTCTGCCAACCTTGCAATAGAACAGTCTTACGGACATATTGATGGTGACAGTGCGTCTATGGCGGAACTTTGTGCGCTTATTTCTGCTATTTCTTTACTGCCAATTAAACAAGGCTTTGCCATTACTGGTTCGATTAATCAGCACGGAGGTGTGCAATCAATTGGTGGCGTTAATGAAAAAATTGAAGGTTTTTATCGTTTATGTAAAGACGAAGGCTTAACGGGAAAGCAAGGGGTTATTATTCCGCGCACCAATGTTAATAATCTGATGTTAGCGGACGATGTTATTGAAGCGGTTAAAAACAACCAATTTGCCATTCACGCTGTTGAAGACATTGATCAAGCATTAGAGTTGCTGATGAATGAACCCGCTGGAGAAATTAGTCGAACGGGGCGCTACCCAAGAAAATCTATTCATGGTTTAGTTTTAAATAAACTTTCACTTTTTTCTGATTTGTTAACGGGTGCTGACGAATAATTAAAATATTATCTACGTTTAACTGATTTTAATATAGGTCAGGCATATATAAGCGTCTGGCCTTTTTTATATCAATGTCTACATAAAATGACCGATATAGCTCAGGCCACAGAGGATTACTTGTCAGTATTTGTAATTTAACCATAGCCGTTTCTTTTTCACGGTCAATCTCATTACCCCTGTTATTTATCTTTATTGGTATTAAATACATTTTTCTGATTGTTTTTTGAACAAAATGATTTATATACCTTGAATAATAAATAAATGTCAGTATAATGCGCGCCTCGATAACAGTGATTCTGACTTGAATATTTTCTTTCACACTGGTTATACGAAATGAGTGGGGTTTTCCGCCCAATAGACTTCTTAGCTAATATTCTTTATTAGCCCTATGTTCTTTAGTGAACGTGCCTTAAGTCTTCCTGGTGGTTTCCTCGTATATAACGCGGAATGTTTTGGTTACTTTTAACCTATTCCGCCACAAGAGAAGACAAAATTTATGACTACTTCTAACGATGCTCCTGTGAGCTTTGACTCTTTAGGCTTGCCTGAAACTTTATTATCTGCTGTAAAATCTATCGGTTTCGAAAACTCAACTGATATTCAAGCAAAAACTATTCCGCCATTATTAGCTGGTAAAGATGTTTTAGGTGAAGCACAAACAGGTACAGGTAAAACTGCTGCCTTTGGTTTACCTGCATTGGCTAAAATTGATGTTTCATTGAAAAAGCCACAGTTAATGGTGTTAGCACCAACACGTGAATTAGCGATGCAAGTTGCTGAAGCAATTGAAAGCTTCGGTAAAAATATGAAAGGTTTATTGGTTGCTACTTTATACGGTGGTCAATCATACCAGCCACAATTTCAACAATTAGAGCGTGGCGCTCAAGTTGTTGTTGGCACACCTGGTCGTTTAATGGATCACTTACGTCGTAAGAGTCTAAAACTAGGTAACTTATCTTTTTGTGTACTTGATGAAGCTGATGAAATGCTTAACATGGGTTTCCTTGAAGACATTCAGTGGATACTTGACCATTTACCAGAAACGACGCAAATGGCTTTGTTCTCTGCAACTATGCCACCAGCAATTCGTAAAATTGCTAACCGTTTCTTAAAAGATCCAGAACATATTAAAATTGCTGCTGTTAAACAGTCAAAAGCAAATATTTCTCAATTTGCTTGGAAAGTTAGTGGCATTCGTAAAATTACCGCTTTAGAGCGTATAGCTGAAATCGTTGATTACGATGCGATGATAGTTTTCGTACGTACTCGTAGCGACACGGTAGAAGTTGCAGAACAATTAGAGCGAGCTGGTTACCCAGCATTAGCTTTAAACGGCGACATGAACCAAGCACAGCGTGAACGTTGTATCGAACAAATGAAATCAGGTAAGTCATCTATATTAGTGGCAACTGATGTTGTTGCTCGTGGTTTAGATATTCCACGTATTTCATTAGTGGTTAACTATGATTTACCAGGCGACAATGAAGCTTATGTTCACCGTATCGGTCGTACAGGTCGTGCAGGTCGTGAAGGTATGTCAATTGCATTTGTTCGTCCTCGCGAAATGCACTCTCTACGTCATTACGAACGTTTAACTTCAGGTGTTATTAACACTTATGAATTACCAAATATTGAAGAAATTGGTAAAAAACGTATTGAACGTACACGTGTTGAAATGGCACAAATTGTTGCAGATAAAGATTTAGTAAACATGCGTGAAATTGTTGAAGCAATGGCCAATGAATCAGAGCTTTCTATGACTGATTTAGCTGCAGCTTTATTGTTCCAAAAACAATTAAACCAGCCATTACAACCAAAAGAAGATCCTAAGCCTCGTCGTGAAACGCGTGAGCGTAGTGACCGTGATTCTAGAAGTGAGCGTGGTGGTCGTAACGAAAGTCGTGGCGGCAGAAATGAACGTGGTGGTGAACGTGGCGCTGAGCGTGGTGGCGAACGTGCTCCTCGTAAAGTTAAAGTTAACCGTACCGACGTTGATTGGCAGACATACCGTTTAGAAGTAGGTAAAGAGCATGGTGCACGTCCTGGTGATATCGTTGGCGCAATCGCTAACGAAATTTCGTTAGATAGTAGCTACATTGGTGCAATTAACTTACATGATAAACATACTTATGTTCAGTTACCAAAAGGCATGCCAGAGAAATCATTTGAGCAATTAAAGCGTGTTAAAATTCGTCGTCAATCATTAGAAATTACGGTTTCAGATGTTAAAACGGTTGAATCAACACCAACAACTGATCGTCCTCGTAAACGTCAAGAGCGTTCTAATCGTCCTAGCTAGTCGATAAATAAATAATAAAAAGGTACGTATATCGTACCTTTTTTTATGCCTGTAATTTACCAAAAAGCATGAATACTTTAGCGTTAATTAGTCATGTAAACATAACTGAACAGCTGTTGGCTAAGCACTATATGGCTTGTCTCGACGTCGAATACATTCCGCACAGATAGCACGTACATTTTCTGTTACGCTGCGATGTTTTATTAGATTTGCTTTGCGCTATCTCTTCATTGAAAACCTAGTAATAATGCACCCATTGATTCTTTAAGAGAGATAAACATGACTGATGTAAAAAATCCACTTAACCTTCGTGGTATAGAATTCACTGAATATGCGACACCCGATTCAGATTTTATGGAAAACGCTTTTTATGGTTTTGGTTTTTCAAAAACGAAAAAGTTTAAAGGTCGTGATATCGATTACTTTAATCAAAATGATATTCATTTTTTATTAAACAATGAAAAAGCAGGCTTTTCAAAAGAATTTGCTAAAAGCCATGGTCCTGCTATTTGCTCTATGGGCTGGCGTGTAGACGATGCTGATTTTGCTTTTGAAGAAGCGATTAAGCGTGGTGCTAAATCTGCGGCTAACGAAGACAACAAATTACCCTATCCAGCTATTTTTGGTATTGGTGACAGTTTAATTTATTTTATTGAGAAATTTGCAGCATCAACGACTAATCCGGGTTCTATCTACGAAGATGACTTTGAAGCGATTGACGCTCCGGTTATTAACGAAGATAAAGGTTTTTTACGTGTTGATCATTTAACGAACAATGTTCATCAAGGTACGATGGAGCATTGGGCTAATTTCTATAAAGATATTTTTGGCTTTACCGATGTGCGCTACTTTGATATTAAAGGTGAGAAAACTGCACTAATTTCATACGCGTTAGCATCGCCTTGTGGCACTTTCTGCTTACCAATTAATGAAGGTAAGGGTAAGAAGAATAACCAAATCGATGAGTACTTAGATGAGTATAACGGTCCTGGTGTTCAGCATTTAGCCTTTATCAGTGATGACTTAGTTGGTTCTTTAGACAAGTTAGATAAAAATATTATTGATACCCTTGATATCGTCCCTGAGTATTATGATGACGTATTTAAACGCATTCCTTGGGTTAAAGAAGATCATAAACGCATTCAAGATCATCAAATTCTTGTCGATAGCCAAAAAGAAAACTCGTATTTATTACAAATTTTCACTAAAAATATTTTTGGTCCAATCTTTATCGAAATGATTCAGCGTGTTGACGACCAAGGTTTTGGAGAAGGCAATTTTACCGCTTTGTTTAAATCTATTGAGCTTAACCAAATGGAAAAAGGTACCGTTTAATTTTTATAAATTAGCGGTATAATGATTAAAGGTCTGCTTACGCAGGCCTTTTTTGTTGCTATTTTGCGTTTGTTTAAGTGGCTTAGTTACTTGATTTTTAACGAATAAACTTAGATGTAATACAAATTAATCAAGATTTGTTTTAAGGTTTTCTTAGCTAGGTTGTAAGGGAAGAGTATTGTTCAATAATACGGTTAATCGTTTGTTTCTCATTATCTTTTGCGGCCAGTAACATACGCTTATAATGGCCAATGGTTTTCGCTAAATATTGTTGATGTGATTTAATCGACAAATCCCACATTTTATCACCGGTAGGTGATATTTTATTTAAAGGATTATCAATTTCGGCAGATGCACCAAACTGTTTTTTGACATGGATAATTTCATAGCAACGTTTGTTTTCAGTAACGATACATTCATCCAGTAAAATAAAATTATGAGCTATTAGGGTTTGTCTTACAGGGTAGTTGTAATGCACGGGGCAAACGATAAACTCTATTTCGCTTGTTGGGGGAACGAGCGAGTTTTGCTGAAAATTAGTGATGATACTTTCAATAAAACTAATGAGTAGCTCTCCACCAACGCCAGCAATAATAACTAACTGTTTATCTTGTATTGCCAACGGTAGCTTTGCGACATCAATACAATGGACCTGCCAAGCTTGAATATAGTCGTCTGCACTAAAGTGCTTTTGTAATAATGATTCAAGATGCGTGGTTAATGAGGGAACAATATCGACAAAATGCACGGTGTCAGCTGTTTGGCGCTTTAATAATGTTAGTCCCAGTAAACCATGATCACAGCAACAATCCCAAATGCTTTGATAGTGAGTACTGACCATATTATCTATTTTTTGCAATCGTTGACTAATGTTTCTCATCTGCGTGCTTAAACCAAATTAAACCAAATTAAACCAATTTTTTTGCTGGCTTTCATCGAGAAAACTCCAAGCAATAAAACGACTGATTTTTTGTCCTTGCGCCATATCTACAACTTTTATTTGTTTGGCTTTCGACTTATTAAGCGTCTGCTTTAGTTGGCTAATGTGGTCTTTTTTTGACACTAAGCAGGTAAACCATAGCACTTGTTTTTGGATAGATTTACTTTCTTTTATCATCTGATTAATAAAGGCAAGCTCGCCACCTTCGCACCATAATTCCGCATTTTGACCGCCAAAATTTAACGGTACACTGGGACTGGTTGTTAGCGAGGGGTTGAACGTTTTTTTATTTGCCGCTAAATTTTTGACTTTCCGAGCTGACCCTTTTGTTGCCTCAGCCAATGAACGATGAAAAGGAGGGTTACACATGGTTAATTCAAAGCGATCATCTTCTTCAATGATGCCATTAAATATTTGTGATGAATTCGGCTGTAAGCGACAAGTAATCGATTTTTTAAACGACTTGTCAGCAGCGATTATTTGCTTGGCAACTTTAATGGACGTCGGATCTATATCGGTGCAAGTAAACTGCCATTGATATTCACGTTGACCTAAAATAGCATAAATGCAACTTGCCCCAGCGCCTATATCAAGCACTGATACTTTGCTTTCCTTTAAGGTTGAAGTTGCAGGGAGTGATATTGCTAATAAATCAGCAAGATAATGAATATAGTCGACTCTGCCAGGGATAGGTGGACATAAATACCCCGTAGGTATATCCCATTGATTTACTTGATAGTGATATTTCAATAATGCCTGATTAAGTGCTTTTACCGCCTTTGCATTGGCAAAATCAATAGATAAGTTCTGATATTTATTGGTATGAACAAAGGGTTTTAATGTCGGTAACGACTGGCACAGTGCTAAAAAATCATAACCGTTGTTATGGCGGTTGCTTGGATGAAGGTTTTGTTTTAATGGCACGAATTTTCTCTACAAATAAATATCCCTAACATTTTAACATTTCCTTTATAGCCATGCCACATGATAATAAATGATAAGTTTGTCGTATATAAAGGTTATACGACAAACGTCAATAGCATCATCTTTACTTGGGTGGTTTAAAGGTCATAACCTAGGTGCTGGTGTAAGCGGATGACTAATTCTTCTTTCGAATTAACATAGCCTAGTTTTACAGCAGTTGAACGCAGTGCTTGTTCAGCTAAATTAAGGAATTTACCATAGCCTTGACTCGTTTTATGATCTTCTGTTGCTATGATAACAAATTGTATGGAATCAACTAAGCAATCGCCAGCAAAATGTAAGGTGAAGTTATTATTAGGTTCAAATGGGTTGAAGCTTAATTTTTGTAACTCACCTGCAGCTTTATGCTTTTCTTCCAAACGACTTCTGACGATAGGTATTAAACCATTAGCTAAAATAGCACCTTCGAATAAATGTTGCTTATTAGCCGACTCAATAAAAGCATGGCTGATTAAATCATAGAGTGGTTGATAAGGTTGCTCTTTTGATTTATCAATATTAAGTAGTTCTTTGATGCGGCGGTTAATAGGTAAATCAGCCACTACATAAGTAAGTACATCTCTTTTGTCTGGCAAGCTAATATCATCAGCGGCATAGCGATTTTTTAAAGTACGTAATTTATGGGTTTGTGTACCCGTAACGCCTTTATCTTTAGAGAATAAATCATAAGTAAAATGTTGGTGATCACAGACTCTTACTGTTGATTTATTAATGTGGTTAACGTCAATAAACTCATTTAAAGCGAGCAGAACATTCTTATGAAACTCTGCTGAGGTTTGGCGAACATCGTCACCATTAGCTAAAAATACCAGTGTAATAACTCGCACACGCTTTTTGCCATTAATGTAAGTGTTTTGGCTGTAATGGTTGCGTGGACTGTACAAAAAAAGAATTTCTTCATCAGTTTGTACGGTTAATTTTTCTGGGCTATAACGGATACGAGCAAATTTTCCGTTAGCAATAAATTGTCCACTTTCTATGTCTAATTTATTATTCACGTCAAAGAAACTGTCAGCTAAATGTTGATATAGACGCTGGTAGGGCTGCTCACTAGTTCGATCAATTAATTGATTTTTTAGGCTGATTAACTCGTCAGTCAGTGGGAATTTAACTAACAAGTAGTGATTAGTACGCGCAGATGACGGAATGTATACTTTATGCTGATTATTACGAGAACGTGAGATAGGCATTTTATTTCCTTATTAAATAGAGTCATAAATCTTAAAGGCATTATAACAAGAAGCGTCTGTATTCACATGATCTAAAACAAAAATTTGGAGTATGATCACTTTATCCTCACGTTTAAAAATTTTCGAGGGTAAATAAATATCAGCAAGTTAGTGAACTAATAGCCATTTTATTATTAGAGCATACCCCGATGAAAATACTAAAAAGTAAATGTACTATTAAGCTCATTTTTTTTATTAAGTAGCGCATTTTGCAAATGAGCACCTAATGCGCAGGACTTAGTGGGTAAAACATACGGTGTGGCACATTTATATCCACTGAGAAAAATATATTTTGATAGTCGTAATAATCATGTTCAAAAGAGACAGTTAATTAACTAAGGCGTTTTTAAACAAAAGTATTAGATAAATAAAGTTATTTTTAATTGTACTGAAGATTATTATTTAATGTCATTGGTACCAACTGAATAAAATGTAAATACCCGCGTTATTAAACCGATTACATCACTGAAATTTATTAATGAGTTGAAAATTACTCACTTGCCCAGTATGCTACGCGACCCCTTTTAGACTCAGTGGTATAAATAAACAATGATAGGTTTTGATTACGGTACTTCAAATTGTGCTGTCGCAGTAATGGAAAGTGGCCAGCCGAAGATATTATCTTTAGGCGAACATGGTAAGTATATTCCTTCAACACTATACGCACCAAGTCGAGACATTATTTCTCATTGGTTATGTCAACAATTAAGTGAAGAGCAACAGCTCCTGTTCAAACAACAACGGGTTGGTCCGTTACAAAGGGGTCAGAATGTATTACGAGAGCTAAAGCTCGATGGCATCCCTAGTGAATTATCGTTTGGCCAAGCGGCGCTGAATCTATACTTAGAAGATCCTGAAGAAGGTTATTATATTAAGTCACCAAAATCCTTTTTAGGGGCGAGTGGTTTGGTTGATAGCCAAATTAACTTGTTTGAAGATATTGTTGCTGCAATGATGAGCAACATAAAAACATTGGCTGAAGAAAACCAGCAAAAAGAAATAACGCAGACTGTTATTGGCAGACCGATTAATTTTCAAGGCTTAAAAGGTGAAGAAAGTAATCGTCAAGCGTTAACGATATTAACTAATGCAGCTAAACGAGTCGGTTATAAGAGTGTAGAATTTCAATATGAGCCAGTTGCCGCTGGTTTTGAATATGAAGCAAGTTTGCAAGAAGAAACGAAAGTTTTGGTTGTTGATATAGGTGGTGGTACTACTGATTGCTCAATGTTATTGATGGGACCACAATTTAAAAGCAGTACTTCAAGAGAGCAACACTTGCTTGCGCACACCGGTGTGCGTATTGGTGGTAATGATTTCGATATTCAATTAGCGCTCAAGGGAATAATGCCAAGCCTAGGGATGAATGATACGTTAAAAACGGGTAAACCTATGCCTGTTAATAGTTTTAATCAAGCTGTGGCCATTAATAATATTAACGAGCAAACTAATTTTTACAGTCAAGCCAATTATCGTTATTTGCAAACGCTGCAACGCGATGCTAAACAGCCTGAGGTATTCTCCCGTTTGTTAAAGGTTCACCAGCAAAAATTAAGTCACCTTATTGTTAATGGTGCAGAGCAAGCAAAAATAGGCTTAACCGAACAAGACTCTCAGCCAATATACCTAGATGAATTAGCTGATAATTTAAAAGTAGAAGTTAATCGTGCCTTGATGTTGAAAGCAAGCTCTTCACAATTGAAGCAAATTGCTCAATTGATGAATGAATGTGTGGTGCAAGCTAATTGCCAACCTGATGTGATTTTTGTTACTGGAGGCTCAGCAAAGTCACCGGTGTTAAACCAATTTTTACGTGAGCAAATGCCAAATACGCCGGTGATTGCTGGCGATCACTTTGGCAGTGTAACCGTTGGCTTAGCGCGCTGGGCTGAAAAAGTATTTCAATAGCATGACTATTTCACTGCAATTATCTTGTAATAGTAGTGTCAACAATGTTAAAAACAATACTGTGGAGTTGTGACTGGTTTTACATTTAAAAAGGAATTGATATGTGTATTAAAACATTAAGTTTTATTTGTTTTATTTATAGTTTTTTCACCTTCAGTGGCTTAGCTAATAATTATCAACCGATAGTTGTTGGCGTTAATGAGAGCATTGCCGGTAAATCACTTGATCAATATGCGAATACTTGGTGGCAATGGACCCAAACAATGAGTGATAGAAGCTCTCCGGTGCGTGATAGTACGGGAGAGTTTTGCGGTGTTAATCAAAAAGGGAATGTTTGGTTTTTAGCCGGTGGTTATGGCACCTCGAAAATAAAGCGGCATTGCATTATTCCTTATGGTAAACATATCTTCTTTCCTATTATTAATATGGCGTATTGGCCAGAACAAAATGTCAGTAAAACCTGTGATGAAGTAAAACAAGAAGCGGCATTAAACAATGGAGAGTTGTATTTTGTTTATGCTGAACTCGATGGCCAATCTATTCCCAATATCCGTAATAATCGAATAAAATCAAAAGAGTGTTTTGATTTACACGCATTACTTGCGAAAACACAAGCAACAGAAAAAGTTTATCCTTCTGCTACTGATGGCTATTGGTTAATGTTGCGCCCCTTAGCTAAAGGTGTTCATACGTTAAAGTTTAATGCCCAGTACCATCATGATAATTCGGTACATGGACATATGATGCAGGATATTGAATATAAGATTGAAGTCATTTAAATGCGTTAAGCCTTTGAAGCGTTATGTTGATTGAATTGAATTGAATTGAATTGAAATAGACATTGAACATATTTAAGCAGCATTTTACAATGGTTTATGTTTACTTTCATATTGCTTAATTATGTCCTCTGATACCTTAGGCGCAAGCCTCAATTACAAAGCCAAAGAAAAGGGTTATCGTGACCGTGCCCTCAAATTATTTCCTTGGGTCTGTGGCCGCTGTGCTCGTGAGTTTGTTTATTCAAACCTTATGGAGTTAACTGTGCATCATGTTGATCACGACCATACTAATAATCCAAATGATGGAAGTAATTGGGAACTGTTATGTATTTACTGTCACGATAACGAACACGCTAAATATACAGATCACGCTAAATATAAAACAGAAGTTATTGCCGGTGATACTAATCAAGATACGGCAACCTATAATCCATTTGCTGACTTGAAATCAATGCTTAAGAAATAATTTATTTATATTTCAATATGGTTACAATTTTTTTTCATTTTTTTACAAAATTACCATTGTGTTTTACCGAGATAACCCCGAGTATATTAAGTGAAGACAATTTTCTCTTAGTAAAAGGTAACATTATGAAAATAAATATTTCCGGTCACCATGTTGAAATTACTGAAGGTATCCAGCAGTCAATTGAGGACAAGTTTAAAAAAGTTGCTAAGCATTACCCAAGTCTCACTTCTATTAGCGCAATTATTACCGTCGAGCCTCATCAACAAAAATTAGAAGTTTCTACTCACTATGAAGGTAATGAGATCTCCGTAACGGCATCAGGAAAAGAGTTGTACGCTGCTATTGCAAGTGCCGCTAAAAAGATGGAAGCAGCCCTCGCTCACCGCAAAGGTGTCTTAGCTGCAAAATTACATAAAAAATATGAAGTTGAACAATCAGATGCATTTTTACCTGTGGAATAAATGTAATCGAATTAGTTTATTATCTTAACAAAGGTTGCTATGAGCAGCCTTTTTTATGTTCAGGAAAATGTTGATAACAGCTTTAGGCATCCTAGTCTTTGCTGCAATAGTGCTTGTTGCACGTTATTTTAGCTGCCGACAAATTTAGACCTTCCATTGTGGATGGTAAATAACGATGATGTCTATAACTGGCAGCGTAAACAGGGAGAAACCATTGGCCGGATCAAGTTTATTAACCTTACTCGATGATATTGCAACAGTACTTGATGATGTCGCTATCTTATCAAAAGTCGCAGCAAAGAAAACAGCTGGCGTATTAGGGGATGATTTAGCACTGAATGCTGAGCAGGTCTCAGGAGTTAAAGCTGAACGTGAATTACCGGTAGTTTGGGCTGTTGCTAAAGGGTCGCTGTTAAACAAACTTATCATTGTGCCTACCGCTTTAGTTATTAGTGCTTTTGCGCCGCCCTTAATTACTCTCTTGCTTGTTATTGGCGGGCTGTTTTTATGCTTTGAAGGTTTTGAAAAGGTCTTCCATAAATTCTTCCAACATAATGATAATTCATCTCAAGATCAAAAAGAGGCACATCAAAAAAAGTTGTTAGCTTTAGCCGATGAAAACGTAGATTTAGTCGCCTTTGAAGAGAAAAAAATTAAAGGTGCCATCCGTACTGATTTTATATTATCAGCAGAAATTGTTGTTATTGCTTTAGGCACAGTTCAAGAGGCTGCCTTTGAAGTTCAAGTTGCGGTCGTTTCTGGACTTGCCCTAGCAATAACCTTTGGTGTTTATGGGCTTGTTGCCGCTATCGTTAAACTTGACGACTTAGGCTTATACTTATTAAGAAAGTCTGTTTCGGGGCGCTTTAATGCCATTCAACGAGCTTTAGGGCGCGGTTTACTTATTTTTGCCCCGGCATTAATGAAAACGCTGACAGTGGTTGGTACTATTGCAATGTTCTTGGTAGGCGGTGGTATTTTGGTCCATAGTTTTTCATGGTTGCATAAGCAGGTACATCATCTGGTTGAATTTCTGGCGAACACTTTTGGGGCGATCGCTGAAATTATAGTACCGATATTAACCGAAGGTATCATAGGTATTATTGCCGGAGGCTTAGTGTTATTAGTCGTAACATTAGTAAAGTCACTTAAAAAAGCCCATTAATATGTTTTCTGTGGTTAGTTTAATGTAGCTGATGTTTAAAAATATTCAGCTACATGCTTGATTACTGATTACTGATTACTGATTAAACCTTTCATATGTTCAACGACACTTCGTCCTAAAGCACTTAAAGCATAGCCCCCTTCAAGCATTGATATTATTCGACCTTCGCTGTACTTATCAGCAATGGTCTTAAGTTCATCCGTTACCCAACGGTAATCACACTCAGTCAGGCTAATTTGCGACATTTCATCTTCGATATGAGCGTCAAAACCAGCAGAAATGAAAATAATTTGCGGTTTAAATTTCTCTAAAGCCGGCAACCAATGCTTACTTATCGCCGCTCTAAACTCAGGGCCTTTGCAAGTGGCAGGTAAGGGGGTGTTGATAATAGGTGGCGTATCACTTTCTTGCATTTCAAAAGGATAAAAAGGGTACTGGTAGCTTGAACAAAATAAGTAACCTTGTTCTTTGCCATTAGCGGTGGCTCTTTTAATAATATCTTCGGTGCCATTACCATGATGTACGTCAAAATCTACGATCGCGACACGTTCTAGTTTATATTTTTTCTTTGCGTAAGCGGCTGCGATAGCAATATTATTAAAAAAACAAAACCCCATACCTTTATCATATTCAGCATGATGCCCAGGAGGGCGCGTAGCACAAAAAGCGGCCGTTAAGGTTTTATCCATCACTAAATCAACGGCATTAATCGCTGCACCAGCCGATAATAAGGCAGCTGGTAAGGTATCAGCATTCATGCTGGTATCATCATCAAGGCGAAAAATGGCATCTTGATCGCTTGTTTTTGGAGCATTATCAAAAATATATTGGATATACTTGTCATCGTGAGCAAGTGAAATGAGATCTCGGTCGATAGGTGTAGCATCATATTGGCGGATAACATATTCAAGACCACTGCGGATCAACTGATCTTGAATCGCCCCCAGTCTTTTTGGGCTTTCTGGATGATAATCCCCCATACTGTGCCCATTACATTTATGATGACCAATTACACCTACTGTCATGATTGTTCCTCTATTTCTGCTATTGTTGATGCTGTTAATTGTAATTCTAAATTGAGTTCGTCCATCTCTTCAGAATATTTCCGAAGAAATCCTGCTTTTTCAAAGACCTTTAACATTGGCGCATTATCTCGTCTTACACAGGCAATGAGCTTGTCTAGCTTACGTAGGGTAGCAATTTTTATTATTTCATCTAATAAGGTTTTTGCCATTCCTTTACCACGTTTATGCTCGCTGATAACGAAAGCTACTTCACCACAATTATGACTTTCGATGAAGTAGTAGCGACCAACGGCATGGATAACATCAGCTAAATTAGTGCGCTGAGTAAAGCACAAGGCTAAATCTTTATGTTGGTCGACACTGACTAACTTACAAGCGTTTTCACGGGTCATTTGTGTGGCATGATGGTTATAACGCATGATCAAGGTTTCTTTGGTATGCGAATAGAAAAACTCCTGTAAACGACGTTCGTCAGCGGGAGCTAAGGGGCGTAAATAATAATTAATGTCTTCAAAGGTAAATTTTTTGAGTTCTATTTCGCCTAATTCAGGTACTGAGGTTGGCGAGCTCTCTTGATATTCTGGCACCCAATAGTTTTTCCTGACATCTTTTAAAAGTTGCTCGCGAAATTTTGGATGAGCAATACGAATAAGTTCTAATGCCCGTTCACGGATACTTTTCCCTAATAATGAAGCAATACCATATTCAGTAACAACATAAGAGACATGACCGCGAGAAGTGACCACACCACCACCTTCGGTAATATGGGCAACAATACGAGAGGTTTTTCCATCTTTTGTTGTCGAGGGCAGCGCAATAATGGGTTTACCACCTTTACTCAATGACGCGCCACGTACAAAATCGACTTGACCACCAATACCACTATAAAATTGATAACCAATAGAATCTGAAACGACCTGACCAGTCAAATCTACTTCTATAGCGCTATTAATAGAAACCATATTATCATTTTTAGCAATATTTACCGGAGAGTTAACATGCTCTGAAGGATAGAATTCAACATGGGGGTTACCATCAACAAAATCGTAGAGTCGCTGCGTTCCCATACAAAAAGTTAACACGGCTTTTCCTTTGTGGAAGGTCTTTTTACGGTTGTTAATAACACCCGAACGTATTAAGTCGATTACGCCATCAGAGATCATCTCACTATGAATGCCTAAATCTTTATGGTTCGCTAAATAGCGTAAGACCGCTTCAGGAATTTTTCCTATACCTATTTGCAGGGTTGAGCCATCTTCAATGAGCATAGAAACATATTGACCTACTTGCTCTGCCACTCGGTCAATACTCGGTTGTGCTAAAACAGGAAGAGTTTGATCTGCCTCTAACCAAGCATGAATTTGATTAACATGAACAAAACTATGTCCATTCGTTCGTGGCATTTTTGAATTGATTTGTGCAATAACATATTTTGCTGATTTTACTGCCGACGACACTATGTCTACGCTCACGCCAAGTGAACAATAACCATATTCATCTGGCGGACTAACCATAATTAATGCCGCATCAAGTGGTAAAACATTTTCACGAAATAAACGGGGAATATCAGAAATAAAGCTCGGTGTATAGTCAGCTCTGCCTTCTGCGATGGCTTCGCGAATATTTTTACCACCAATAAATAGCGCATTTACTTTGAATAAATCTTTGTGCTCAGGTGTTGCCCACTTATTATCTGAAAGCGTTAATATATGAACCGTTTCAATGTCATGCAATTTTGCACTGTTGGCAATTAAATCGTCGATTAAGGCGTTTGGTACAGCGGCATTAGAGCCAATGAAAATGCGATTACCTGATTTTAAGAATTGTTCCCATTTTACTGTTTTCTTATCTTGGTCGAATAATGACATAGTAAGTGACTCTCATTAATGATGATAAATAAAGTATGCCGCAACAGCTAAAGGCTTTATTGATTAAAATCAAGGCAATTGAGTATAACGTAACGTTATTGTCTATGGTCTTATACCTTAGTCTTAACGTGTGAATATTTTGTTGTTTATACTTAAATAAAAATTAAAGGGTTTTAACATTGAGATAGATACTTTTTGGTTATAAAAGTAATCAATTTATTTATCATCATTGACTGAAAAGAATAAAACCAATCCAGCTGATGACTAAAAGCAACCAAGGTAAGTAAAGTGCCCTTTTAGGTGGTATCTCTTGAGGGCAAGCTTCAGTGCTTTTTTCTTGATTGTTCTTTTCTCTCAGTAATGATTTTTTGGCCTTATCACGTATGCGAGATTTTTTACTCTGCTGCTTCTTATATTCAGCAATACCTTTCTCAATACCTTGGGCAATAAGTTTAGTCTGCTCCTTCGTTTGTTTAGGCTTTTGTATGCTTTTAGCTATTTTTATTGCTTGTTCTTGTACTTCAGGAGAGTGTTTATCTAACATTTTATTTATTATCGTCTAATATTAATATCATAAGGATGAATCTATAAGAACCTCACCTGTTGAGCAAGGCTTATCTTAACTTTTAAAAAGTGATAAACCATGCGTATGCCAGCGAAGGTATTTGTTGAACTTTGAATGAAGATTTTTTAATTGTATGACCTTATTATTTAAAAGAGAATTACTTGTCTTACTTATCTTTATTAATGTCGATAGTTACGCATCTAATGAAAATCAAGTAAAAACCTTCAAACAGGAGTCACCTGGCATTCAGGTTGTATCTGAAATTTATCCACCTTACCAAGTTATCAATGAAAATGGTGAGCTTAGTGGGCTGTCTGCTGATAAAGTAAAATTGCTCTTTCATCATTCCTCTATTGATTATCAGATAAAGATATATCCGTGGGCACGGGCTTATCAACTAGCGTTAACGCAACCCAATATTTTTATATTTTCGCTGTTAAGGACACAAGAGAGGGAGTCTTTATTTCGGTGGGTAGCACCATTATGTTCGATAGAATTTTCATTTTATCGCTTAAAAACTAGGCCTGATATTCAAGTTAATTCATTAGCAGAAGCAAAAAATTATCTTATTGCTGCACAAAAAGGGCAAGCTTCAGCCGAGTATTTATTAAGACTAGGTTTTGAACCTGAAAAAAATCTATCCATTTCATATAATAACGATAATTTTATTCAAATGTTAGCCTTCGACCGTGTAGAGTTGGTCGTTCTCTCATCAACATACTTTGCATCGCTCATTGAAAGCAATTCACCCTATGCGGACAAGATAGAACCTATTTTTCCTATTGATTACTTAACGCGTAATTTATATTTAGCGAGTAGCCTTAATACCTCCTCCGATTTGATAAATAGACTTAATATATCCTATGATGAGTTAGCACCAAATTTTGACCATGACTGTAAAGAATAAACCTTGTTATTGCTTGATGGGTTGGTTGAATTACATGGATATTGGTTAAAAATACTAAATCATCATGTTTTATCTATCTATTTATTACCGTGGATATGTAGGGTGTTGTAATTTAACATTATTATTAATGGTCTGTTTATTGCTTTATTTTAATAATATTTTAACTGTTTAAAGGAATAATAATATGGCCGTTAACATTGCAGATAGACCTACCGACAAAGTAAGAGAAGAGGTGGTTGACCAATTAGTGATGAACTATAGTCACGGTGAACTTTCACATGAAGCTTTTGAAAGGCGATTAGATCAAGCAATGGCTTTTGAATCTAATGAAGACCTTGTTTCACTTGTTGCTGATTTAGACTTAAAAGTTGACGAAGAATATATCGAGAAGAAAAAAGAAGACTTTCGCTTTAATTATTCTTCAACGCCAACAGATGACAGTGATTTACTTATTAATATCTTTAGTGGAAGTGGCCGCAGTGGTGAATGGCGAGTCGCTAAAGAAATTAAATCAATAAGTGTCTTTGGTGGTTGTGATATTGACTTTAGTGAGGCTATTTTTACTCAGCGTGAAGTTACGGTGAAAGTTTTTTGTTTGTTTGGCGGAATTGATATATTCGTACCTGAAAATGTTAAAGTTGTTTCGAAAGCTTTTTGTATTTTTGGTGGCATTGACAATAAAGCGCCATCAACTGATTATATTGATGCACCAACAATATATGTTGAAGGTTTAGTTTTATTTGGTGCACTAGATATCAAGCTGAAACGTACCTTAAAAGAACGTTTCACCGCTTTTGCTAATGGGTTAAAAGATATATTTTATTAGCCTAGATGATGTTATTTCAACGTTAAATTAACGGCTTTATTCTTCAAGGAAAGTAAATTTAATTTTGGTAGAGAAACGTTTAATAAAGGCACTTGCGATA
Organism: Colwellia sp. BRX8-7; assembly: GCF_014077275.1. Taxonomy (NCBI): domain Bacteria; kingdom Pseudomonadati; phylum Pseudomonadota; class Gammaproteobacteria; order Alteromonadales; family Colwelliaceae; genus Colwellia; species Colwellia sp. BRX8-7. Next base: position 115,869 of record NZ_JACGVP010000010.1, read on the forward strand.
ATCTCCTAATAGATAAATAAAAACGCTGACACATTACGTGTCAGCGTTTTTTTATTCGCTAATAAAATAGTTAGTCTGTAAAGGTAATTCTTGGTTTAGCACCCTTAGTAGAGTCTATTTTTGGTGAGCAAAGTAACAGCCTAGAAGAGGCGATGCCGTGCTCTTTTACCATATAATCTTTAAAAGCCTCAAGGCGCTGCCCAGAAATTTCAGCCAATTGTTTTATATCATCTATGTCGGTAATCTTAGTCCCTAACGGTTTATCAATGTCTTCTGGTGTTGCAATAGCACACAAGGTTAATTGTGTATCGAGCTTATCTGTCATCAGGGCTGAAAATTGAGCCAAAAATTGGCTTTGCTGAGCCGTTAATTGTGTTTCTTTTATTGGAAAGTTTAAATCACTAAAACGAACTTTTAATAAGTAATCACCCGCAGACATAGCAACAGTAACTACATTGGCGTAAGGCACAAAGGTAGTGATCAAATATTCTTTAGCAGCAGACATCGTTGCTTTTTTTACCAGTAAATTAATAAAACCACTCATGCCAAAAGAAGGATCATCAGTGCTACCTTTCAACGGAATATCTAGCTCTACGTTGCCATCACCATCTTTTAACATCCCTAAGGCAATGTTAAAAGGTATCGATGTTTGGCTTTTCACTGTGCCTGTTTCATGATCGTTTGCTGCACCTAGCTCCACACCTCTTAAAAATAACTTGGTCTTGCCAGCAATTTTTTTATCATCAACGGTTACATCTAGATCGACATCAAGCTGACCGCTTTTAAGTTCGTAGTTAAGTGCTTGCGCAATATAAGTCGATAATGAAGGCAAGCTGACCTCTTTGAAGAAACCATTCAATTTATAATAATCTTTTTTACTAAAAGGTTTAGCAACGGCAGATAAGTTGAAATTGGCGTATTTATCACTGTTACCGGTTAAGATAAAATTACTTTCTTGCTGTGGCTTTTGGTTATCAAAAGGGCCAGCGTTAAACGTTGTGATGTTAAATGCTCTTTTGTAATAATTACTTGTGCTGCGATCAATAAAAGTAATACCGGCGCTATCACCAAATGAAAAAGAATTAAGTGACAATAAAAATAAGCTTTCTTCGCTTTCTACTTCACCCTCAATGGTTTTTGGTGAATTAATTGTTTTGGCTAGCGGCTCGGCAACGGGCGGTTGATCTTTTGGTGAAGTGGGTAAGCCAGTAATATTTTTTTCTTCGTCTAAGTTGGTATCAATAGTTAAACCTAATAGGTTAATCGTATCGATGAATAGACCTTGCTGAGAGACAGTTACATCATTAATACTTAGGTTTTTGAATTGGGCTAAAGGGGGAAAATCATCTGTGGTATTTTCAGCAAATAGACTTTGCTCAATAATCAGATTTTTGATATTGGCAGTTATTAATGACTCTGTTGTAGTCACCGCAATATCATCAAGTTTTATTGCTGATACTTTAGCTAATAGTTGCGCGCCTTCACCTTCATAGGCCTTTAAATCTTTAATGTTTAATGAAGCGGTGCCGGTTATTTTAGGCGCTTGTTCATTAACAAGCGCAATAGAAAAGTTTTCTAAAGTTAGCGGAAAAATATTAAGTGCAAGCGTTTTGTTTTTTTGTGTCGCTTTAAAGTCAGTTGTTTTTAACTCAAAGGTTTCAACGTTAATGTCGGTGACATCAGTCGACAGAGAAATTGACTGCTTGCTATTAAGACTGATAGAACCCTGTATTGTTAGTGGTTCTTGCTCGGGGCTATTAGCGGTTAACAGCGGCTGTAATGGGGTGAGTGCTAATTCAGACAAGGTTATTTCAGAGCTTATTTTACGCTGCTCTGAAGTCAAATCGGCATTTAATTTTAAAAACAAAGGGGCCTTATTAATTAAAGCATTAAGTACAAGCTCTGCTTGTTGTGTTTTTGTCGAGGCAAGTGCATTTTTTATAACAAGTGAATTAATGATAAATTCTTGTTGGCTTTGTTCAATACCTAGATTAAAAATAGCATTGGAAAGGCTAAAATAGGGTAATGAAACTTGATAATTATTGGCGACCTCATTATTTGGATTTTTTGCTAAATCTGTTGTTTGTGCTGTAGGTGTTTCGACGGATGTTTTAGTATCGTTTGAATTATTGGCAATAACAAAGCCACCAATAACCGGTGCCTCACCATTTAAATTAACATCTAGATATAAGCCATCAATAGCAAACTCTGAAACATACAAAGTATCAGTTAATAGTTTAAATAAACTCACCGTAACGTTTAAAGACTTTAACGATATAAGGGGCTTATCGCTATTTTCTACGCTGACTATCTCTAGTTCTCGTATATTTAAATTCGACCAAAAAGGGTTATAACGTATGGTTGTTTTATCAGCTAGGGTGAGCTGCTGCTCATTAAGGTATTTAGTTAGGTAATGTCGACTAACAAATGGTGAAGAGAGCCAGATAATTAGCAAAAGAGCAATAATAAATAAGCCAATAAACTTAATTACTTTAGCTAAGGTTTTTATCGAAGAAGACATAGTTTTCCTAATTTAGGGAGCTGTTGTTATTAAAATTATTATTCATTAAATGAAGCGGATCTTTAATACTTTTGTATCATGTTCTGTTACACAAATGATGCTTAACGGCAATAATATTGTAAATGTGAGTAGGTTATTGACTTTTTTATCGACTGTCTAGTCTTATGGTTGGGATCTTGCCAGTAATCCAAGTCTTAAGTTATTTTTGTTGCTCAACAGTATCCAACACCGTATGCTGATTGTTAACTGGTCTGACCTTTGTTTTCTTCTATTCACGAATATTTTAATAATCCTATGACAAATCAAGAATCTTTATTTTTATCTCATGGAGATCATCAACTTCATTTAAGGCATATTTGGCAACAAAAGGGCGGTACGCCTATTTTTATGTTACATGGTGCTATTGAAAATGGCCTTATTTTTTATACTAAAAAAGGTAAAGGTCTAGCATGCTACTTAGCAGAGCAGGGCTTTGATGTTTATGTCGCCGATTTACGTGGCCGTGGTGAAAGCACGCCTCGTATTGATAAACATGCTGTACATGGTCAATTTGAAGCGATCACTGAAGATATTCCACATTTTATAAATTACATTTTTCAAGTCACACAACAAAAAATTCATCTTGTTGCACATTCCTGGGGAGGGGTTTTATTGGCGAGTACGTTGGCCAGATTTCCTAAAATAATTGAACGTATTCGTAGTAAAACTTGTTTTGGTACCAAGCGCATGGTGACGGTAAAAAGTTTAGAAAAAATGTTTAAAGTGGATATTGTTTGGAATAATGTCGCTCCTAAATTGGCAAGGAACAAAGGATTTTTAGATGCTAAAAAGCATGGTATTGGCTCTGATAATGAAACCGAACAATCGTTAGCCGATAGCGTCGCTTGGGTTAAAAAAAGTGCTTGGCATGATACGACAGATGGTTTTGATTACTTTCAAGCAGCTAAGTCAATTGATTGGCCTCCAACATGGCACTTTACTGGTAGTAAAGATAAAGTGTTAGGACATGCCAGCGATGTAAATATTTTCATTCAAGAATATAATCCGAAAGCGAAATTTACTTTGTTGTCAAAATCTTCAGGGAATATGCAAAATTACGATCACATTAATATTCTTACTCATCCTAATGCTAGAATTGATCACTATCCACAGTTAGTAAAATGGTTAAAATCTCACTGACTTACCGAACCGTTAGGTCGTTTTTTAAGTGGTTATACAGATAACCTTTTATCCGATACCTTATTAAGTCAATAATGTTATTAATTCAGTGTAGATATTTAGCCTATACTTTAGTACTTAAAAAGTTGCTGCAATCGCCTTTACTGAATGCTGCAAGGGTAAAAGCTATTCCTCTACCCTCCCACCGACAACATAAAATGATGTGATGCGTAAACATGAAGGTGTTATCAATGAATAACCTTGTTGTAGGTATTTATCTAGGATTAATCCTAGATAAATACTTTGTTTAATAACCCTAGTAAAAGATAAAATCAACATAACGACAAGCACAACTCATCCTTATTCAATGATAGGTCAGGCAGCTCAACTTTGTAAAAACAGCCATTGTTACCATTTATTACTTGGTATTAGAGGATAATGCTATTAAATTTGAACTATGTTAATTATTTGTAATCAATATTAGTTCAATATCTTTGTGTTCACTTAGATGGGCATAAAGGCTAGCAATAAATCAGACACCAAAGGATTATTATGTCAAAGATAGCAACAATAACGATGGTTTTATTATTAACGACTTTAGCTTCTCCTCTACTTCTAGCAAAAGCTAATAAATTAAATTTTAATAAATCTCAGCAAAGCTCGCAGCACAAAATAACAGGGAAGTTGCTGTATCTAAATGAGAAAGATGGTGATGTTGATCTACTTATTCATGATGATAACCGCTTTAGTTATTATCCCCGTATCAGTGAGAGTGGATTAGTTGAACAAGCACAGATTATTGATATTCCAGAAAACGCACAGTTCTTTAATCAAGCAACATTGGCGAAGCAAGTAGGCGAAGTGATTGTTTACTTAACAACTAATGCGGTGATGTCTTACAATCTAGAAGATAAAACCATCAGTAAATTGATAGACGTTGATACCTTATACAAGTACCAAGGCATTTTTGAGGTAAACTTTGGTGATTTTGTCCACGATTTTAATCAGGATGGCCTAAGCGATTTTATTACTCATAGTTTAGATACAACTCATATATATTTGCAAAACGCTACGGGAGCATTTACTCAACAATCCTTTGCTATATCACCTCGTATTGAAAAGTCAGGGCGTGGTCTGTCATTTACCCCACAAAATTTTTACCATGCTGACTTTAATCACGATGACAAAAAAGATATCGCCTTCCAAATTGATGATCAATTGATGGTCTTTGCTCAAACACCTACTCAGTTATTTGATCATAATCCCATGGTTATTAACTTAAATGCACATTTAGAAAATAAGAATTCTAAGATAAAAAAACAGCAAGGTGAAAAAAGTGCTTCTGTAAAGCTTGAAACCATTGAAGATATAAATGGTGATGGGCTCGTTGATATTGTCACCAAAGAGTCAGTACGAGAAGGCATGATGTCTAGAACTAATCACCTGATGATACGTTATGGGTTCATAGAAAATGGTCTGATGCAGTACAAAAAGGAAGCTGATGGTCATGCGACTTTTGATGGTGAAGGTATGATAAAGTTTAAAGATGTTGATGGTGATGGCTTGAAAGATTATTACACCTTAAGTGTTGAAATGGGCATAGGTACTATGATGTCGGCAATGTCTGGTGCTATAGATATGGATTTACGCTTCTATAAGTTGGAAAAAAACGGTAAGTATGTAAAAAAGCCTGTTTATGAAAATGAAGTTGAAATAGCAATTAATTCTGGCAGTGACGGTGAGGCACTAACCGATGTTAGCGACTTTAATGGTGATGGCATTAATGACTTGATCCTTAAAACTGATGATAAAGAATTTACCATCTACTCGGGGGCTAAAGGCAAACGTTTATTTGCTAAACGTGGCGCTGATTATGAAATTTCCTTACCTAAAAGTGTCCGCACTGAAATTAAAGATTTTAATAATGATGGTAAAGCAGACATCCTCTTTTTATATGGCACCCACTATGATGAAGATGAAGAGAAAGAAGTGGGCGAAAATAAACTGACATTATGGTTATCAGCGAGTTAATTAACACTAAAGTTCGCTATACTATCACGGGTGAATGCCGATGTTCTTTGCTGCAAGCAAATCAAAAGCCTTCCCTCTTTTTTAGCAATGTCATGGTGCTATGAATAACATCATGACAATTTTTAAGGTCACATTATGCGCTTTTTATCCCGTAGATTGGTTCTTCCTAATGATTTAAACTATGCAAACTCACTTTTTGGTGGCCGCGCATTAGCCTGGATTGATGAAGAGGCTGCTATTTTTGCTATTTGTCAATTAGAGACTAACTGTTTAGTGACTAAACATATTGGTGCGATAAATTTTGAATCACCAGCCGTGCAGGGTGATGTAGTTGAGTTTGGATTATCAACCAAAAGTGTGGGGAAAACGTCAATAACAATCACTTGTTTAATGCGTAATAAAATTACTAAAAAGACCATCTGTTTAGCTGATGATATTGTCTTTGTACAAGTCGACCCTGAAACTAAAGCACCTATCCCACATGGAAAAACCTTACTAGCTTTACAAGCTCAAGAAGCCGAATAAATCACGCCAGTTTAGATTCTCATCAAAAATATCCCTGTCATAAAAAATCAACATTTTCTGTTGATTTTTTTAGTTTTTTTATTGATTTTACTCCGCTAAAGAATCATTTTGAAATATTTATTTACATATGTAGATTATTTTATCTAGATATTTTTCTTGTGTGTTAGTGTGTTGGTGGTGTATAACACCTATATTGTTTTTATTTAAACATAAATAACAGAACTTAAGCATAACTACCGTTAGGAAATATTATGACACCTCAGTGGGATAATGAAAAACCGATATACCTACAGTTATACCAGCAAGTTGTTGCTCGTATTCTCGATGGTTATATCAAAGAAGGCGAAGCATTGCCATCAGTCCGAAAAGTGGCTGCAGAATATCAAGTGAATCCAATTACTATTTCTAAGGCGTATCAAATGTTACAGGATGAACAAGTTGTAGAAAAACAGCGTGGAAAAGGTTTATTTGTTAAATCAGGAGCGCAAGAGCTAATGCTTGATCGAGAGCGCGAAACTTTCTTGGTTCAGCAATGGCCAGAAATATTAAAACAAATAACGCGATTAAAACTTTCTGCTGAGCAGTTGCTAACAGGAGATAAGTTATGAATGAATTGATTTCTATAACAGGCTTAAACAAATCTTACGGTAAGAAACATGTTGTGTCTGATGTGAGCTTAAGTATTCATAAAGGACAAATTGTTGGTTTAGTTGGTCCTAATGGTGCGGGTAAAACCACATGTCTTCAATCGATGCTAGGTTTAATTGATTTTGAAGGTGATATTAATGTTCTTGGCCATCATCCAAGAAAAGACCGTGAAAAGATGCTTAACGATGTCGCCTATATTTCAGATGTCGCTATATTGCCCAAATGTTTAAAAGTTACTCAAGCATTAAGCTACATGAATGATGTTCATCCTAATTTCGATATTGAAAAAGCACGTACATTTCTGGCAAAAACTAATATCGATATGAATGATAAAGTGAAGGCTTTGTCTAAAGGAATGGTTACTCAGTTACATTTATCTTTAGTGTTAGCTATAGACGCTAAAGTGCTTGTTTTAGATGAACCAACGTTGGGGTTAGATATTTTAACCCGTAGACAGTTTTATACGCACTTATTAGAGGATTTTTATACGGAAGATAAATGTATTCTTATAACTACGCATCAGATTGAAGAAATTGAGCATATTTTAACGGATGTTGCCTTTATTCAAGAAGGTAAAATTGTTATAGCTGAAAGCACTGAAAATATTCGTGAACGTTTTACATTGTTAACCGTAACTCAGGACAATATCGAGCAAGCAAAGCAATTTAAACCGCTCTTTTCAAATAGTTTAATGGGGTTAACGACCATGCTTTTTGACAATCAAAAAAATGAGGACTTACAAACGTTGGGTAAAATAAGCGTACCGAGTTTAGCTGACATTTTTGTTGGCGTGATGACCAAGGAGATATGTTCATGAACACGAAAGTATTAACAACTTCAATTAAAAAAGAATTATGGGAATTTAGCAATATTCTAAAATGGGTGCCCATGGTTATCGCTGCTTTGGTCATCGTGATGCCTCTCGCTATTTTTATGCAAAGTAATGAAAGTTTTAGTGACTTATTTCAGTTTTTAACGACATTCCCTGAACAGTTTTTTTCTGCTGAGCATGCACCAATGATTCCTAAGTTATTCTTTGTAATGGCTCTTTCTTTATTTGCACCCTTTTTAGTGGTGGCGTTAATCATTCAGCTTTATTATTTTACTGTATGTCTATTTGATGAACGCAGAGATTTATCTATTATGTTTTGGCGCTCGTTACCTGTTTCTGATGTCACAGCAATTATTGCCAAATTAATTACCGGAGCCTTGGCAATTCCAGCTATATTTTTAGGAGCCGCAACCGCTACTTTGTGCTTGATTCTTTTGTTAGCGTTTTTAGTTTGCATTATATTGTCGGTTGGTTACGATGCTAGCTTATGGGCATTGTGGGTTGAAGCTGATATTTTAAGTGGAGTATCACTTATTTGGTTACACCTTATCCCTCTTGCTATTTGGATGTTACCTTTGTTTGCATGGTTAATGTTAGCGTCTATGTATGCGAAGAAAGCACCATTTTTATGGGCAATATTACCTGTCGCCGTTGTTTTATTAGTGGAAGGCTTTGTCGTGCACTACTTCCATTTATCGCAATTCTATATAGGTGGCTTATTACTTGAGTATTTCTCACTTTCATCACAATTTGTTGAATCTGTACAAGGGCAAGAAAATTTTGCCAGAACGGTACCATTGCAAGCACTTATTACTAAATTAAATATAGGAAGTGTATTAGTGGGTATTTCATTACTTTATGGCACATATTGGTTAAGAAAGAATAAAGCTGAGGTGTAACTCAATTACAGAACATTAATCTTTATTATTTAAATCTGCATCACCAACATATTCAATATGTGAATGATGCAGTTTTTTTTATGGGTTAAATTAATTAACCAGAATAAAGATGAGTTATTATTTGTTGTTAAATATACTTGAGGCAGTTCTATTCTGAATGTAGCAGAATAAATTATTAATGTGTGAACAGGTAAGGAGTCGGTTATTCTTGCTGAAAACTAGATACGCTATAGTTGATACTATAGCGTGATAAAGATAAATTAAGCGGTAACTATTTTTGCAAAAAAACCTTCAACTTGTAGCTTTAAGCGATTTTTAACCTGCTTATTGAGCCCTAGTGTAAAAAGTATACTTGAAAGCGTGATAACAATAATCACTGTTTTATATAACTTAATACCCGTAAATAAAATTAAAACCATTAATAACAGTGTATAGGTTAACCCCATTACGGCAAGACATAAGCACAAACCTTGCACTTCTTTATTTTGAAATATCTTCATGCTTTATTTCTCTTCTTTGTTCAATATGAATTAGCTTAGCAAAGTTATCTTATTCACTCTATAGCCAAATTAATTACAAATGTTACATGAGGTTTCGAAAGTTAATTTAAAAAAATGTCACGAAATAAAAAGTGATGGTGTCTTGGTAATGAAATAGGAAGTTTCTGTCTTCCTATCGATTACAACAAGGAAAAATGATGAATATAGTACATATAATATTAACCGTACTCGTGATTTCGATAAGCCTGAATACCAAAGCTGAAAGTTGCATTAGTGTTGAGGTGCACGGTGAAGGACAACCGATAATTTTAATTCCAGGACTAATGAGTAACGGCGAGGTTTGGCAGAAAAGTGAAGAATATCTAGCAAAAAATTATCAGGTGCATACGGTGAGTATTGCAGGATTTGCAACGACAGCCCCATGCCCTAGTGCAGATAATATTATACCCGCGGTAAAATCTGAATTATTGAGCTACATACAAAAACATCAATTACAAAAATCAGTATTAATAGGGCATAGCTTAGGGGCTTTTTTATCTTATAGTTTAGCGATAAAAAATGAGGCACTATTTTCTGCCATTATTGCGGTCGACGGCTTACCTTATATTGCGCCAATATTTACAAAAACAGCTGCGACTATACCAAAAGATATGCAACGACAAGCTGACTACATTCGAAGTATGTATCAACAAGCAACGACTCAGCAAATGGCTGATATGACTAAACAAACCATTGCTATTCAAGCCACATCAATAGAAAATCAGCAAGCGGTTATTGCTATGGCAAAAGTGTCTGATCAAAAAACAGTGGCTTCAGCTTTGCATTTTTTATTACTCAATGATTTACGAGAGCCATTAAAGCAAGTGAAAACGCCCTTACTGCTTATTGCTGCGCAAGGTGCATTTACCGATGAAGAATCTCGACGATTTGCTACCGTGTTATATCAACAACAAATAGAAAATGTGCCTAATGCCCATTTAATTACCAACATTGATGCTCGACATTTTATTATGTGGGATGATAATAAATGGTTAATGGCACAAACAGATATATTCTTACAGGGAGTGTTATAAAATGCTATTTACTGATGAGCAACAATTACTTCCTGATATCGCACTAGCAAAATCGGGGGATCAACTCGCCTTTACCCGTTTAATTGAACAACTAACAAATACCGTAGGCGCTATTGCTTTAGCTATTACCAAAGATCTCGATAGCAGTGAAGATGTGAGCCAAAAAGTTTTCATTAAAGTATGGCGAGAAATCAACCAACTTAAAGAGAATATAAGCTTTTTACCTTGGGTTCGACAAATCACCCGTTACACCGCGTTAAATCATATAAGAGACGAAAAGGTTAACCGTAACGTAAAAGGTGATGAAACCGATATTTTACTTGCCACACTTGTTGACCCAAGTCATTCGGGCGATGCAAGTTTACTGCGCGAAGAACAAAATACTTTAATTCAAACGCTATTAGCAGAGCTACCCGACGAGAGTCGAGAAATTGTTTTGTTATATTACAGAGAGCAGCAAAGTAGCCAGTGTGTAGCTCTGCTATTAGGTTTAAACGAAGCGACGGTTAGAAAACGTTTAAGCCGCGTACGAGCATTAATAAAAGAACAAGTCTTAGCACGTTATGGCAAAGTTATTTTATCAACGAGCCCGTTAGGTTTTACGGCGTTAGTTTTATCAGGACTTTCAGTGAGTTCACCTGTTGCTGCAGCTGTTGTCACGAAAAGTATTGTGAGTAGTCAAAGCCATTGGTTAGTAAAAGTACTATTGGCTTTAGGAGGCGCAATGATCGGCGCTTTACTCGGTATGGTGGCAAGTTATATTGGTATGTCCAAAGTCATTGAAAAGATGGTAGATGAAAAACAAAAAGCTCAGCTTAAGGTGTTACGTAATAAAACAGCTTTTCAATTGTTCCTCAGTGGTATTTTTTTCACGTTAAGTTATGAATTCACAGAAGGTTGGGGGATGCCTTGTTTATGTTTTATAACATTATTTTATTTTATTTATCGTTCAACTCAACAAGTGAACACACTCGTGGGGCTTTCGATTGCTACAACAGAATTAAGTGACACTGATTTGATTAAGCAATCAAAAAAAGATAAGTTATGGTGCCAGTTCGGCTTGATAATGGGCTTCTTGGGGGGGGGGTCAGGTTTACTTGTTGGTTTATACAATAGCGGCCGTTTTGCGACTTTTTGGTAATAAAAATATAGATTTAAATAGGAACACTATGCAATTAAATGAATTACTTGAAAAGGTAAATGCTACCCCAGAACTGATTGAATTTAATGAAGTGATGGCGGTTATTTCTGCTAATTACCATTATCAGCCATGTGCATTTGAAAATGGTGAATTAACTAATCTGTCAGGCACGAATGAAGGTTCATGTAAAATTTTTGCTTTTGCACAATTACAGGGGCTATCTAAAGAAGCAACATTGGCGTGTTTTGGTCATTATTACCGCGAGGATGTTATGTTGAATTCTGCGGGGACAGATCACGGAAATATTAGAAACTTCATTAAGCAGGGCTGGCAAGGTATTAATTTTTTTGGTGTTGCGCTTTCGTAATTATGCCTCTTCTATTAGGTATTGTTCGTAACCTTTTACGCCAAAATATCGAACAGATTTTTTTAGTTTGATCATTTTGGCGATAAGTGACTCACCAAAATAAACTTTTACGACTTGTTTTTCGCCATTAGTGTCGCTTTGGTATTGATGGAGCGGATTGTTTCTTAAATTATCAAACGCTGTTTTCATAATTAATTTCAATGGCTTAATTTTCTTCTTTTAACGTGCTGGTATATTTACTGACTATAGCACTTATTTTTCTATTATTTATTAAGCTATTAATAGCTTGGTTTATGATCGGCACGATATGCGCTTTAGATTTATGTATACGTAACGGGCGTAGGGAATGTTCATGAACTTGACCTATGACAACGGTTAACTGATGACTTCTACTCAGGTAGTTAACTATGGTTCTATCGACAATGCCGACTGGTAACCTATTGCCTTCAATAAGTTTTAATAATTTCAGTTCACTTTCAACATCATAACGGGTGAAAACGGTATCAAAAGCGTAGCCAAATCCGTTGATCGTTGCAATGGTTTCATCTGCTAACGGACCTATATTTCTTAATTTTCCTTTCGGAAATACATAAACGTCTTCAGTTTTAAATAGCGGTTGGCTATAGATAGAAATAGCCGTTTCGTTTGCTCGCCACGCGCCAATAGGACAACATTCGATATCGACTTTACCGTCGGTAAAGCTAGAACGTACTCGTGCAGAAGAGAGATAAACAAACTCTAATTGATAAGGGGTTAGTTTAAATATCTCTTGAAACACTTCGACATAAATACCGCGATGCTCTTGTTCACCAAATGAATAAGGAGGCTTTCCATCGAAGGAGAGTGCCACCCTTATCGTTTCTGCTTGAGCGCTTAAACTGATAAACAATAAAATACAAATCCACTTCATGCTATAAAAGACTCGTTGTTTCGGTTTTCTTCTGTCTCAATTATAACAAAAATAATAGCTTGTGCTTAAATTATTACTTCTGATGAATTAATCGCTCGAGCTCTTGTTTGGACAAGTAGTTTTCCATGGTTGAACGCAGTAATTTGTATAATAAAATTGAGCCATCAATTTCTTCTTTACGGTTGGTTAAACTCTCAATATTTAACCCTAATGGTAAATCGTAGGGTAAAACAGCATCGAGTATTTGTTGTAAAGTATTTAAACAGATGCGAATAGATTCATATAGTGGTTTTTCCGCATTAAGAATACGTAAACTAGTCGCTTCAGGAACACTAACACCTAACCATTCAATAAATTCGAGTGTTTTTTTACTGCCACAAGGTGAAAATGTTAAAATTATCCGCTGAGGCTTTAATCCTTGCTGCTGACATTCAATCGCATAGCGCGTCAACATATCTATAGTGGCTTGTGGATTATAGATAGCTTGAGAAATAAAGAAATTGCAGCCCTGTTGATGTTTTTCTATCAACCGAGTATGTTCATTACCTTTATTTGCATGACGTTCTGCAATGGTGATCCCACCGATAAAGAAATCATTTTTATTATCAACTAAGGTTTTATAAGCACTGGCAAGTGGCAATGAAATCGTGTTTTTTTGCGAAGGGCTACCAACAAGAACAACGTCACGAATGCCATATGTGTGCCAAGCTTCATTTGCCCATTGATCAAAATCATCGTTATTTGACTGAATAACACTTTTATAAGTGATTACGGGTCGTTGAGATTGATTCTGCAGTAATGATGAATAATAACGGGGATCTAATGTTGATTTAAAAGGAAAAGGACGCGGTACATTGGTACGCGAATTTTCGTCTTGTATATCATAAACAATCAAACCATCAAAATCGATATCACTGACACGTTCAAGCAGCTTATTAGCAATAATTTCAATTTGCTCTGCTGGTGTATCACTTTTAGGAGGTGTTGTGCCAATAAAATAGACGCCGCGTGTATTATCGTTATAGCGAGCTCTTAATTCTGATCCTATGTTCACTTTATTCTATACCGTAAATTTGATAAAACTGATGTCATGATAATACCTTTTTAGCCACTAAAAATCTTTGTGATATTTATATTTTATTGTTAATAAAAAATAAAAATGGCATTAATCATTTTTATTTTAGTTATTTTTTATCAAAGTTATCATTAATAATTTACAAATAGTTTACAAAAAGAGTTGACGTAATACTTCGTAATGATAGGTTAGCTCTATATTTAATTAGCTGTACAGTGTTGGCAATAGAACTCAACAAGTTATTGCTGTATATAAAAAAACTAAAAAAACTAAAAAGAGAAGATTATGAAATTGTCTGCAAACCCTTTTCAAGCTTGCTTGGATACTATACTTTCACCCCTTGTTGCTTTTGATACGGTTAAAGAGAAAAAAGGCTGGTCATGGTTACCTTTTATTCTGCTGACTAGTTCTACTTTTGTGTTATTTATCTATTACTTTAGTGTTGTTGATTTTACTTGGTTAAAAGAGCAAATGATTAACCAAATTGCGGCGTCAAAACCGATGACCGATGATGAGCTTAAAGCCGTAGCAAGTTTTTATCAAAAGGATACCATGATTTGGACAACCGCTATTGGTGGCTCTTTAGGTTTTGTGGTTATTAACATGCTGACAGCCGTCTATTACCACATAGTGACGAAAGTCAGCGCGGCAAGTGAGTATAAATTTACTCAATGGTTTGCGTTTACTTGGTGGGCAAGTTTTCCTGCTATTATCTCTGTCGTGCTAAGTGCACTTGTTATTATATTTGCTGGCGATGGTAGGGTGTCAATGCAAGATTTGCAGCCAACAAGTTTTAATAGCTTATTATTTTCTGTTGAGGCAAACAATGCTTGGTTTGGCCTGCTTGAAGCGATTAACTTATTTTCATTTTGGCTGATTGCAGTGACCACTATCGGTCTGCGCTCTTGGTTGAATATTAACACTCAAAAAGCATTTTTTATTGCTGCTGCTCCACAAATACTTATCTTTATTTCTTGGGCTTTATACATAATGTTTATCGCTTAAAAAGAGCACGATTTTATGAAAAAAATACTGATTATTATTGCGGTTATTATTGGGCTAGTCAGTTTAGCTTACTTTAAAAAAACGGGTCAATCCCAGACGCTTGAAGTTAAGGTTCAGCAAGTGGCTGCTGAAAACATTAAACGTTCAATTTTGGCCTCAGGCACTTTAGTTTATAAAGAGCAGGTTCAGTTACGCTCTGAAGTTATTGGCCAAGTCAGTGAAATGTTAATAGAAGAAGGTGATGAGGTGACTAAAGGACAAGTATTAATGCGCCTTGAACCTCGTACTTTCCGTGCTGATGTTGAGCAACAAGCGGCTTTTGTTCGTATTCAAAAGATTGCCATCGAGCATCAAAGCAAGAAAATTGAAAACTTAAAATCTCAATGGCAGCGCAAACATGACTTATATCAACGAAAAATTCTTGACCGTGACGCTTATGAACTTATCGACAATCAATACGCATTAGCAAAAATTGATTTACGTTCTCGTCAAGAATCTTTACTGCAAGCGCAAGCTACACTTGATAAAGCACAAGAGCGTTTAGATAAAACCGTTTTTCGTTCTCCTATAAAGGGTATTGCGACGTCAGTTGATATTAAACAAGGCGAAACAGCCATTAGTGGCAGCACAAATATTTCAGGATCGAATTTAATTACTTTAGCTGATCCCTCTTCTATTCTCATTGAAGTAGAGGTCGACGAAGCAGATATTGCAAATATTCTTGTTGGACAGCAAGCCGATATCTTTGCGGTCGCCTTTCCTGATAAAGCGCTTAAGGGGCAAGTTCAGAGCATTGCCACCACAGCTAAGCGCGCACAAGGACGACAAGGTTTAAGCTTCAAAGTTAAAATATTATTGTCTGACTCAAATACTATCGCCGTTCGACCTGGTATGAGTTGTCGCGCCGAAATATATACCCAGAGTAAAAGTAAAACGATAGCGGTACCCAGTGAGTCAGTCATTTTTGCTACACAGGGCAAGAACGTTCAAGTAGACGATGAGACCGATAACGAAGCGCTTGCAGATAATGTTGACCACGTATTTGTGCTTATTGATGGTAAGGCTGTAAAGCAGAATGTTGAGCTAGGTATCTCAAATGATCGCTTACAAGAAATTACTTTAGGCCTAAAAGTAGGTGATAAAGTGATCATTGGACCCGCAAGAGCACTTGGTAAATTAAAAGATGCTCAGTCGGTGAAAGTGATCGATAAAGAGGCATAAATGATGTCTAACATTTCTCAAGAAAAAAAAGTGATAGCGCCAATTATTTCATTAAGAAATATCGCTCGCCTTTATAAAATGGGTAATCAAGCGTTTTATGCACTCAATAATTTTGATTTGGATATTCAATATAATGACTTTATTGCTATAACCGGACAGTCGGGGTCAGGTAAATCGACCTTGATGAATATTCTTGGCTGCTTAGATTATCCAACAAGTGGTGAATATAAACTTAAAGACAGAGATGTAGCTAAGCTTGATGAAACAACTCTGGCGGGTATTAGAAATTTAGAAATTGGCTTTATTTTTCAAAGTTTTAATTTATTACCCAGATCAAGTGCTTTACAAAATGTCATGCAACCATTGATATATCGAGGCATGCCAATCAAAGAACGCCGTATAAAGGCTAAGCTAGCCTTAACCCGGGTCGGTTTAAAAGACCGCATTGACCATTTACCGAATCAGTTGTCTGGTGGACAACGTCAGCGTGTCGCTATCGCTCGGGCATTAGTCACTGAACCTGCGATATTGTTAGCAGATGAACCTACCGGGAATTTAGATTCAGCAACCACAATGGAAATTATGGCACTGTTTGATGAGCTTCACCAAGATGGCCAAACCCTAATTATTGTAACCCATGAACAGGAAATAGCCGATCGTTGTCAGCGAGTTATACGCTTAACTGATGGCTGCTTAGTTGCTGATTCATTAAACCCAAATATTGAACAGCACTATAAAGAGCAGCAACTGATAAAGGAGAGTGCTAATGTCTAGTGTTTTCTTTAAAATTGTTGAGAGTACTCGTTCAGCGGCACATTCGGTGCGTGCTCACGGTTTTCGAAGTTTTTTAACAACCTTAGGTATTATTATTGGCGTTGCCTCAGTGATTGCTGTTGTCTCTGTCGTACAAGGATTAAGCAGCAGTATTACTTCGCAGTTCGACGATATGGGCACTAATGTTGTCAGTATTAATGCTTTTACGCCGCTAAAAGAACGTCTTCAAGGCAAAGTTGCCAAATTAACTTACCGTGACTTTTTAGAAATACAGTATAAAGTTTCAGGCATTAGCCATATCACTCCAACGGTTGCCGCAACAGGCCCAAATGGCGTAGTTCAGTATAAAGGGGAGTCAACGGCAACACGCGTTGTCGGTACTGGCTCTAGTTATCAATCCCTATATGGCATCTTTCCTGAAACGGGGCGCTTTTTTAATATAAATGATGATAAGTCTCGACGCCGCGTAGCCGTGTTAGGGGACTCGATTATAGACAAACTTGAAATCAAAGGTTCTGCTGTTGGTCAGTATATTATGATTGGCGGTGAGTGGTTTAAAGTGATTGGCGTGCTAGAAAAGCGTGGTAAACTTTTTGGCTTTGATCAAGATGACTTTATACTGTTGCCTTATACAACAACAAGAGCTTTGTTAGGTGGTGCTGAAGAACCCGATATCAGTATTTCGCTGCAAGTGGACGATGCAAATCAACTTGAAAGTATTAAGCAGCATATTCAAAATCTACTGCGTCGAAATCATAATATATCTAAAGAAACAGCGGATGATTTTAAAATTAGTACCGCAGAGCAAATGCTTGAAACCGTCAATAGTATTACCTCAAGTACGACTATGGTGCTCAGTGGTGTTGTTGGTATTTCATTATTGGTAGGCGGTATTGGTATTATGAATATTATGCTGGTTTCAGTGACTGAACGCACCCGCGAAATAGGTATTCAAAAAGCGCTTGGCGCAACGCGAGTTGACATACTGCTACAATTTCTAATTGAAGCGGTGTTCTTGTGTTTATTAGGAGGACTAATTGGCTTAGCTATTGGCTATGGTATTGGCGCATTAGTGAGTAATTTAATCGACTTACCCTCTGCAGAAGTTCCGTTGTGGGCGGTGATGTTGTCGTTTGGTTTTAGCGCGGGAGTTGGGCTATTATTTGGTATTATACCTGCTGCGAAAGCGGCTAACTTAGATCCTATTGACGCACTACGCTATGAATAACTAACGCGAGTATTAATGGTAAGGACCACTTATCTTCGAGGTTAAGTAAAGTAAGCCAATATTTAATTGATTAAAAAAAGCCCAGTCATTGACTGGGCAAAAAATATAAGGGATAAACACAATCAATCAAAAAAGGTTAACTTTCGTTGCCTGCTATTGATTTATTAACCGTAGAGACGGGACGTTTTTGCAGTAAACTTTTACCATTTATCGCAATTTTTCTTGGTTTTAACGCTTCAGGTATTTCTCTCTCTAAATCTATATGCAGCAAACCATGCTCCATAAAAGCACCGATGACTTTGACATGTTCACCGAGTTGAAATTTACGTTCGAAGTTACGCTCAGCAATACCTTGATGTACAAAGTTTCTTGGTGAACCATTATCGTTGACAGGTTTGGTACCGGTAACGATTAAGGTGTTCTCTTTTGATTCAATTTCAAGGTCTTCATCGGCAAAGCCAGCAATAGCCATAGTAATACGATATTGGTCTTCGGCAAGTAATTCTACATTGTAAGGGGGGTAAGATGATTGCTTGTCTGTACGAGACGCTTTTTCAATTAAACCCGCTAAGTGTTCAAAGCCAATAAATGAACGGTAAAGTGGGCTGATATCTGTTTGTATACGCATAATTCATATCCTATTAGTTATACCCATAATTGAGATGTAAGGGTATTAGCAATATGGGATCTCTTTTGAATATTTCTGTGCTTACTATAACCAACATAAAGTCGCGATATAGCTAGGCTGAAATTATTATTCTCAGAGATTTAAGGTGCCTTTCAATATTGAACAGGCGGTTAATGTAGTCCCGTTTAGCTTGTGGCGACTACATTAATAAAGATGGGCGCGATGTTTTATTTTTCAAGTTTTAAATTTAAATTAAAATTGATTTTAATTTAAGTCTTTGAAATGTTGTGATTTATTATTTGTCGTTATTCTCTTGAACCGTTTCCATATCCAGTGTTTCACTTGGGCTTAATGCTTGTATGGTCGAAAGGGCTAATTCATAATTAGGGTGCTTTGAAATATCAGCAACAATTTCCTTGTAAGCGATCATTCCTGATGAATCAATAATAAATATCGCTCGCGTTAATAAGCCCATATCTTTAATGAGTAAGCCGTAATTACTACCAAAGTTGCGCCACACTGAATCAGATAAGACCGTTATTTTATCGATACTTTCTGCTTCACAAAAACGTTTTTGCGCAAAAGGTAAATCATTGCTAATCGTTAACACAACAATGTCTTGGGGTAATTTAGCCATTTCTTCGTTGAAACGTTTTGTTTGTAAGGCACAGACGCCCGTGTCTAAACTTGGTACCACAGAGATAAGAATGTTTTTTCCTGAGAATGCTTCGAGAGTTACCGGCACAAAGCTGGCATTAACCACTTTAAAATTAGGGGCTTTTTGACCAACATCAACTTGTGTACCTAATAGCGTGATGAATTTGTTATTTGCCTTAACTAAGTCAGTTGTTTGTTGTAAATTATCTTCATCAAGTGGCTTTGCAGATGCGACAAAAGTGCTCAGGCTATTTAAAGTTAAAATCAGTGAAAAAGTAAGAAATACGGTTGAAAATTTCATAATGTTAAGCGCGCTTAAAAATTTTGGATAAAGAGATGTTAACTTTGACGATAAAAAATAGCCATTATTTAGTGCTTTATTTCAAATATTATCTATTGTTATTTATAGATAAACAGTAAAATGTTGAAAAATCATCACCACAACTATTATCTGAAAATAGGAATAACGAAAATATGTCAATACCCTTGTTAATTTGTGATGACTCAAATATGGCGCGTAAGCAGGTAGCACGTTCTTTACCTGATGATTGGGATGTCGAGATAAGCTTTGCTACTAACGGCGAAGAAGGCATTCAAGCAATAAAAGCTGGTAAAGGTGATGTACTTTTACTTGATTTAAATATGCCTGTGATGGACGGTTACCAAGTCCTTGAAACTATTATTAAAGAAGACTTAAACACTATGGTGATTGTAATTTCTGGCGATATACAGCCAGAAGCACACCAACGTGTTACGAGCTTAGGTGCTCTAGACTTTATTCAAAAGCCAGTCAATAAAACCAAACTAACAGAAATATTATTGGCTTACGGTATTTTTACCCAAGACAGCGAAGAAGAAAAGCCTTTACCCGTTGAAATCGAAAAACCACCGGTGATAGCTCCAGCTCCTAAACATAGCGAGTTGGCACCACTGACACAAGCGGCAGAGACAGTTAGTATTGAAAGAGAACAATCAGATGAAGCGTTTTTCTTAGACCCTGAACTTCGAGACTGTTACCAAGAAATAGCCAACGTCGCTATGGGACAAGCAGGAGATTTATTAGCGCGTTTACTTGATGTGTTTGTTGTTCTCCCCATTCCTAATGTCAACTTAATTGAAGTTAGTGAACTGAGCATGGCGCTCTCTGATGTAGAAGAACAAGAAAGTACTTCGGGAATTTGCCAAGGATTTATTGGCGCGGGTATTTCTGGTGAAGCACTACTTATTTTAAATGACTCAAGTTTTAAAGATGTTGCTTCATTAATGAATTATAAGTATGAAGTTGATGAAAGTACTGAGCTTGAATTATTAATGGATCTAGCCAATGTACTTATTGGTGCTTGTTTAAATGGTGTTTCTGCCCAATTAGATATGCCTTTTAGCCAAGGCCACCCCGTTGTTTTAGGACAACATAAAAAAATATCTGAGTTGATAGCGACCAACTCTAAAAAATGGAAGCGTACCTTAGCTATCGAAATTAGTTATAGCATTGAAGACTATTCAATCAAATGTGATTTACTCTTACTCTTTACCGAAGAGTCTATGCGTACACTCAATAATAAAATCTCTTACTTACTGGATTAACTATGTCATTAGAAACATCACAAATAAATGAATTACATTGGTTAATGGAAATGTTACACACCATCGATGTAGGATTGGTTGTACTAGATAGAGATTATAAAGTACAAATATGGAATGGTTTTATGGAGAATCATAGCGGTCTGTTACCCCGTGAAGTGAAAGATAAAGTGCTATTCCCTTTGTTTGATGAAATACCTGAAGCATGGTTTAAGCGCAAAGCTGAATCAGTCTTTTTACTAAAAAATAAAGCCTTTACAATTTGGGAACAACGTCCTTATTTGTTTAAGTTTCAAAATTATCGTCCTATCACAGGGGCGGCTGATTATATGTATCAAAATACTACTTTTATTCCTTTGATGTCAGCGACAGGAATAGTGACTCATTTATGTCTCATTATTTATGATGTGACTGATAATGCTTCTCATAAAAAAGACTTAGTTAAGGCGAATAAAGAATTAGCTATTTTGAGTCAAACTGATGGCCTAACAAAACTGTTTAATCGCACGCACTGGGAGCATTGCTTGCAAGCGGAATACAAGCGTTGGATCCGTAGTCAAAACCCTAGTTGCTTAGTGATGATTGATATTGATCATTTTAAAGTGGTTAACGATACCTATGGCCATGTCGTTGGTGACGAAGTTATTCGCCATATCTCAGGACTTATTCGCCATCATGTGCGTGAAACAGATGTTTCGGGGCGCTACGGTGGTGAGGAATTTGTTATATTATTAGCGGACACACCATTAGATAATGGTAAAGTATTTGCTGAACGATTAAGAGAAGAGATTGAAAAATCTGTGGTGAAATATAACGACATTGATGTTAAATATACGGTAAGTATGGGGATTGCTGAAATAGACATTAGTATTGAAAGTTATGAAGCTTGGATTGAGTGTGCTGATGCCGCTATGTACCGAGCAAAAGATAATGGCCGTAATCAAATAGCCTTGCACCCTAAGCAACTAGTTTAGTTCGTTACCAATAAGTCACAAAAAAAGCCCGTAAGGGCTTTTTTTATATAAAATATTTACTTTAGTGAGCGTAAACTTTTTTTCCATTTACCCAAGTTGCTATGACTTTATTCTTCCAGATATCTTGTTGGTTTTCCGTAAAGTAATTATCTTCTAATAAAATAAAGTCAGCTTTTTTACCTTTTTCTAAGCTCCCTAAAGTATTTTCTTGGTGTGCTGCATAAGCCGCGTCAATAGTAAAAGTTCGTAAGGCTTCTAAGCGTGTCATACTTTCTTCACTGAACCAGCCATTTTTCGGTTGGTTCTGATGATCTTGACGGGTGACTGAAGAGTGTAAACCAAAAAATGGATTAGGAGATTCCACTGGAAAATCTGAGCCTGCAGCGATTATAGCTTTGGCATTCATCAATTTACGCCATGCATAAGCACCTAAAATACGTTCTTCACCAATTCGGTCAACAGCCATGTTTTTATCACTGGTTGCGTGTGTAGCTTGCATTGAAGCGATAATGTTGAGCTCAGCGAAGCGAGGAATATCACTTAATTGTAATATTTGCGCATGTTCAACTCTATGACGAAGCGCTTCGGTATTTGTTGCTTTTATTTGGTGTTGATATAAATCTAGAACCACTTTATTAGCATTATCACCAATGGCATGAGTATTCACCTGAAAACCTGCCTTCATCGCAGTATTCATATACAAGGTTAACTTTTCTTTGTCATGTAACATTAAACCTTTATGACCAGTATGGTCTGAATAATCAGCAATTAAAGAGGCGCCACGACTACCCAAAGCACCATCGGCTTGAATTTTCACACTATTAAAATTAAGCATGTTATCACGGCTAGTGAATGGTCCTTGTTTGAGTGTTTCCTGCCAATTTTCAGAGGGTAAATACAACATAGCGTTGATACGCATAGGGAGGGCGTTTTCATTGCTCAATTCTTTGAATAGTTCAAGGTTATCAGTAAAAATACCAGCATCATGAACACTGGTTAAACCAAAAGAGACCAATTTATTAAGCGCTTTTTTTAAGACTAATTTTTGTTCTTGCTTGGTCAAAGGGGCAATGCTTTTAGTGATCAAATCCATGGCATTATCAATAAAAATTCCTGTTGGCTGACCAGAGTCATCACGAATTATATCGCCACCCGTTGGACTTTGTGTCGCTGATGTTATACCAGCAAGTTCCATCGCTTTGGTATTGGCCCAGCCCGCATGTCCATCAACACGTCTTAAGAATACGGGTTTGTTAGGAAAGTGTTTATCTAGCGATTTTGCTGTTGGAAATTGGGTGTTTTCCCATTGAGTTTGGTTCCACCCTTGTCCTTGTACCCAAGTAATATCTGGGTTTGCCTTTGCATAATTTATGGCTTTCTTTACCGCTGATTCTTCTGAAAGTGAGCCAAGTAAATTTGCTTGCATCAAACTTAAGCCGTAACTTAATATATGGCCATGAGCATCAATTAAGCCCGGAAGTAGTGTTTTACCTTGGCCATCGATAACAGTCATCTGTCCGGATTTAGGTAGTACTTCACCATCGATAAAAAGTTTATCAATTTTATCATCGGTAAATTGAATAGCCGTAAACTGCTTTAATTGTTGGTCAGCTAAAGTATAGCCCTGAACATTGGTGATAATGGTTGTTTGTGCGAAGGCGAAACTGGTAGAAGTCAGTAAAAATAAGGTTAAAGTGGCCAGGTGTTTAGTCAATACTTTCATAAATAAATCCTATGTATTATTGTTTTTTATGTTTTTTATTGAGCATAGGATAAAGGCAGAAAAATAAAATTAATAGTATTAATGGTAATAACCAATGAATAAGTTGCCAATATTGACTATAAAAAGTCTTTCCTTGGACGAGTTCAAGGTCAGCTTTAAGCACAGCGTCAGTAAATTGTGGCAGTGTGGCTTGAATATTTCCTTGGTGATCAACGATAGCGGTTACCCCATTGTTGGTGGCACGTAGTAGTGGTCGACCAAATTCCAAAGCGCGCATGCGAGCAATGTCTAAATGTTGATGTGGACCATGTGAATCGCCAAACCAAGAGTCATTACTAACCGTGAGTAAAATGTTGGTTTCGTCGGTAAAGTTAGCGGCTAATTGCTCAGGAAAGGCAATTTCAAAACAAATAAGCGGTAATAGATGAACGCCTTTAGCAACAAGATTGGGTTGAATATAGTCACCTCGGGTGAAAGAAGAATATTGTAAATTAAATATTGGCGCAACTTTTCTTAATATGTCACCAAAAGGCACAAATTCACCTATGGGTAGCAGGTGGTTTTTATAATAGCGGTTACTATGGTTATAACGGTAATGCCCAGTATCGTCGTTACTTTCTTTTTTACCGATGACAATCAGTGAATTGAAATAGGTTTTTGATTGATATTTGTAATCTAAAATACCGGTAATAATAGCACTATCATTGAGTGCGGCAGATCTATCGGCCATACTGAGAAAGTCTTGTGCAGCGGGTTCTAATGCTGTTACTGCTGACTCCGGCCAAACAATAATGTCAGCATCATAATTTTCTCGGCTGTGATCTAGGTATTTTAATTGGATGGGCCACTCTTTTTCGGGCTGCCATTTCATTGATTGTTCAACATTACCTTGTACTAAAGCAGCGGTAATTGTTTTGCTGGTCGGTGTTACCCAAGCAACATTCGTTAAAAAATAAGCGGAGATAGACACAGCAATCAATAAGAGTATATGTGTCTTACGATAGCAGTTATTTACAACATTAATAACCGCAATACTGATTACCAGCAGCAAAGCACTTATTCCTATTTCACCAATCAGTGGTGCAAAACTCGCTAGTGGACCATCGATTTGGCTATAGCCAATTGAAAGCCAGGGAAAACCAGTCAAGATGTTAGCACGCAAATATTCTGAAATAAGCCAGCAGGGTGGCAGTAACCATAGAGAGAATTTTTTCTTTGGCGCAAACCTCGTTGATAAATAACAAGCAAGTGCTGGATAAAGTGCCAAATAACAACACAATAACACCATCAATAACAATGAGAAAAATAGTGGCAAACCACCAAATTGATCAATACTGACATGCACCCAACTAATACCGCTACCAAACCAACCAAGAGCAAAGATGAAACCTTGTTTAGTGGCTGTCTTTACATCAGTACCATTAATAGAATGGAGAAATAACGGCAGCACAATAAGCATCAGCCACCATAGCGAAAAAGGTGCGTAGGCGAGCACTAAGCTGAGCCCCGCAAGGAAGCTGAGCCAGTTACGCTTATTAAATAAGTTATCGCGTAGTCGTTTTAGTAGGCGAGTGCCTAGTGTCTTGATCGCCATTGAGGTTAGTCGACTATCTTTCCATTGATTTTATGGTCTTTTGGAATCGTAATATGTAAGCTTTGGATACGGCGATTATCGCCAGCGGTGACTTTAAATTCAAAATCACCAATCGTCATTATTTCACCTTTTTTAGGCATATGGCCAAATTGATGTAACACTACGCCACCAATAGTATCGGCATCGTTGCCATCAAACTCAGTATTAAAATATTCATTGAAGTCATCAAGCTCTGTTAATGCCTTAACTTGATAAACATTACCGGCAAGATACTTAATATCTAGTTCAATTTCATCATCTGTTTCATCTTCAATTTCACCAACAATTAATTCAAGAATATCTTCAATGGTGACAACACCAGAAACGCCACCATATTCATCAACAACAATTGCCATATGATAACGCTGAGAACGAAACTCTTGTAATAACGGTTCAACTCTTTTACTTTCTGGAACAATAATCGATGGACGAATTATTTTGGCTATGATGCATTCTTCTTGTTGACCAAAGCCGTAAGCGAGCAGATCTTTAGCGAGTAAAATTCCCTCAATGTGATCAATATCGTCGTTAATAACAGGAAATCTAGAGTGACCAGACTCTAAAATGATAGGTAAAGAATGTTCAATCGGATCGTTGATATCAAGCGTGACCATTTGCGATCTTGGGATCATAATATCACGCACTCGCATATCAGAAACTTCTAATACACCTTGGATCATTAACTTGGTTTCTGGCTTAATTAAGTCGCGGTCTTCAGCGTCATTTAATACATCAACCAATTCGTCTTTACTTTTGGGCTCTCCGGTAAAGACCTGTACTATTTTATCAAGTATCGATCGATTTGCAGAGCCGTTGCTAGAGTGGGGGTGGTCATCGCTCATAGAGCTTATTTATTTCCTGTAAGGTTAACTTGTTGCTTATTTTCTAATCAATCGAAAGTAAATTCAAGTAGTAAGTGGTTATTTATCTATGAATTATAAAGGATAAATTTATTCATTTATAATATAAGGATCGGATATATCGAGTGCTTTAAGTAATTTTGTTTCCAGTGCTTCCATTTCTGTGGCTTCAACTTCATCAATATGATCGTAACCTAATAAGTGTAAGCAGCCATGAATCACCATATGAGCCCAGTGATTATGCAGGTCTTTGTGCTGTTCATTGGCTTCTTGGGCGACGATGTCAGCACAAATAACTAAATCACCGAGTAAGTCTAGTTCAATTTCTGCTGGTACCTCAAAAGGAAATGATAAAACATTGGTCGGTTTATCTTTTCCACGATACTGTAAGTTCAGAGACTGGCTTTCTTTAACGTCAACGAGACGAATGGTAAGTTCAAAATCCGTTTTATCATTATTTAAAGCGATATTTACCCAAGATTGAAACTGTTCATTGCTGGGTAAATTTTTGGCATCACAAGCATGTTGAAGATCGAGTAGTGTTGCCACTATTGATTATCCATAGCATCAAGTGCCGCTTTATTTCTTTTTTCATCTTTTAAACGTTTTTCTTTTTGTTCAAAAGCATCATATGCATCAACAATTCTAGCCACCACCGGGTGGCGGACAATATCTTTTGATTCAAAGTAGTTGAAACTAATGCCTGGAATATCGTCAAGCACTTCAATCGCGTGACGTAAGCCTGATTTAGCACCACGTGGTAAATCTACTTGGGTAATATCACCGGTGATAACAGCACGGGCATTAAAGCCAATACGGGTTAAAAACATTTTCATTTGTTCTACGGTCGTATTCTGACTTTCATCAAGAATTATAAAAGCATCATTTAATGTTCTGCCACGCATATAGGCAAGAGGAGCAATCTCAATGACATTGCGCTCGATAAGCTTTTCAACTTTTTCAAAACCCAGCATTTCAAAGAGTGCGTCGTATAAAGGGCGCAGGTAAGGATCCACTTTTTGTGATAAATCACCTGGAAGGAATCCCAATTTTTCACCCGCTTCAACGGCAGGGCGTGTTAACAGAATTCGTCTAACTTCTTGTTTTTCAAGAGCTTCAACAGCACAAGCAACGGCTAAATAGGTTTTACCCGTACCCGCAACACCAACGCCAAAGCTAATGTCATTACTCATAATGTTATGCACATAACTTTGCTGGTTTGGATTACGAGGTTTGACGACACCACGTTTGGTTTTTATAGTCACTAACTTGTCGAAATCAACATCAACTTTAGTGGGCTCTTGCTCAAGCACTTTTGCGTCTAAAATAGCAAGATGGACCATTTTTTCTGTGATTTCTTTTAGCTCATTTTTTACGGTTGCCGTTTCAATATATAAATTCTTAAGCAAGACAATGACGGCTTCACAATTTGCGGGTTCACCCATCACTTTAAATTCATTGCTGCTGTAACTTATTTTAACACCAAGGCGACGTTCAATGGTTTTTAAGTTATCGTCCATTGAACCACATAAATTCGCTAGGCGATTATTATCAAGCGGTGTTAAGTCAAATTGTTTGCTAATACTTGTAGTCAAATTTATATCCGTTTTTATAGGCTAAGGTTTTAATTATTAAGGCGTAAAACTACCAACACCTAACTCGTCGATGTTACTACTTTTGCTCGTATGATGACTGTTCGCTAGGATGTCTTGTGGAGAATACGCAATGCGCAAGCCCATTTCACTTTCTTCGCGCACTAATTCACCGCGCAGCGAGTTAGCATAAACATCAGTAATTTTAATATCAACAAATTGACCAATAACCGTGTGAGGAGCAACAAAATTAACCGTGCGGTTATTTTCTGTTTTACCGCGTAATTCCATCGGATTTTTCTTTGAAGGACCTTCAACAAGAATACGTTGTTCTGTATTCAACATTTGACGTGCAATACGTAATGCTTGATGGGTAATTTGGTCTTGAAGCACTTTTAAACGTTCTTTTTTAGTGATATCAGAAATATCATCAATCATATCTGCTGCCGGTGTACCAGGGCGCGCACTGTAAATAAAACTAAAGCTTAAATCGAAATCTACCGCTTTAATTAAATCCATTGTTGCTTGGAAGTCAGCATCCGACTCACCAGGAAAACCAATAATGAAGTCTGAACTCATGCAAATATCTGGACGTGCTTTCTTTAATTTTCGAATTTGTGATTTATATTCTAATGCAGTATGACCACGTTTCATTTGCGTTAAAATTCTATCTGAGCCACTTTGTACCGGTAAATGTAGGTGACTTACTAATTCAGGAACGTCTTTGTAGACCTCAATGATATCATCAGTAAATTCAATCGGATGTGATGTTGTATAGCGAATACGGTCAATGCCATCAACCGTAGCAACCAAACGCAATAATTCTGAAAAGCGACAAATTTCATCATCGTGCGTAATACCACGATAGCCATTAACGTTTTGTCCTAATAAATTAACTTCACGTACACCTTGTGCAGCAAGTTGAGCTATTTCATATAATACATCGTCAAGTGGACGACTGACTTCTTCACCACGAGTGTAAGGTACAACACAGAAGGTACAGTATTTACTACAGCCTTCCATAATCGATACAAAAGCGCTAGCGCCATCAGCTTT
Organism: Colwellia sp. BRX8-7; assembly: GCF_014077275.1. NCBI lineage: Bacteria > Pseudomonadati > Pseudomonadota > Gammaproteobacteria > Alteromonadales > Colwelliaceae > Colwellia > Colwellia sp. BRX8-7. The sequence goes on from NZ_JACGVP010000010.1 coordinate 144,481, forward strand.
AGGTTCAGGAAGACGATCAAACTTTTCAATTTCAGGAAAGCTAACATCAACAACAGGATTATGATCACCAGTAACTTGTTGGATCATTTCAGGTAGGCGGTGCAATGTTTGTGGACCAAAAACCATATCAACATAAGGCGCACGCTGGCGAATAGCATCACCTTCTTGAGAAGCAACACAGCCACCAACACCAATTAATAAACCGGGTTTATTGTCTTTTAGATGTTTCCAACGCCCTAGCTGATGAAAAACCTTTTCTTGTGCCTTTTCGCGTATAGAACAAGTGTTTAATAAGATGACATCAGCATCTTCAGCTTCGTCAGCCAATACAAAACCATGCGTTGAATCTAATAATTCGGCCATTTTCTGCGAGTCATACTCGTTCATTTGGCAACCCCAAGTTTTGATATATAGCTTTTTACTCATTAACTTTCCACTCATTAAATATTTAAAAATTTAGACAAACTAACATGAAATTTATTGCTTCGCAGTTAGTTCAATTTAAGGATGCATATTTTACTCCTTCTTGACGCTTGACGCCAGTACCCGATTCAACTTTAAGTGGCGCGGGTCTATCTGATCTCAATTATTGACCGCAACCATTAATAATATTCGTATAACTGATATAGGTTGGTTAGAATAACTTTGAAAAATCATTAAATAAAAAGTGTAAATTTTATGAGCAATTTTGATTGTGTCGTGGTCGGTGGTGGTATGGTCGGCGCTGCTAGTGCGTTATCTTTGGCAAACTTAGGGTTAACTGTGGCTATTGTCGAACCAAAGCAACCCGTCTGTTTTAATGAAACACAAGCACTAGATTTACGTGTTTCAGCTATATCGCTTGCTTCTGAGCATTTGTTGACACAATTGGGGGCTTGGCCACAATTAAAACAATGGCGAATGTGTCCTTATAAACGATTAGGTGTTTGGGAAAATCAGACAAGTTATACCGAGTTTAACGCCGATGACATTGGGCAATCTCATCTTGGCCATATTATTGAAAATCGCTTAGTTCAGCTTGCCTTATGGCAGCAAATTAAAACTCACAGTAAGGTGACTTTATTTGCACCAGCGAGTTTAGAGAGCTTTACTGAACATCAAAATGAAATCGCAGTAAGCTTGGCAATTAAACCGGCTGAAAAAGAGTGTGGCGAAATAGAAAAAATTACCACTCAAATATTAATTGCGGCTGATGGCGCTCATTCACAGGTAAGAAAACTAGCTCATATAGGTATAACGGGTTGGGATTATCAGCAATCAGCAATGCTTATTAATGTTGAAACTCAACATTTACAACAAGATATTACCTGGCAACAATTTTTTCAGACTGGCCCAATTGCTTTCTTACCGCTGCCAGGAGAAAGTCAATTAGGTGGTTATGCTTCCTTGGTTTGGTATCATCAAAAAAACGAGATAAAAAGGTTGTCGGCTTTATCTAATGAACAACTGCAAAGTGAAATCATTGAAAAATTTCCACAACGAATAGGTCAAATAAAGGTTATTAATAAAGGGGCATTTCCACTGACTCGTCGACATGCTAATACTTATCAAAAAGGTCGAGTATTATTATTAGGTGATGCAGCGCACACCATTAACCCCATGGCAGGGCAGGGAGTAAATCTTGGCTTTAAAGATGTTAAGGCTTTACAAACCGTCATAGCCAGTGCCATTGGTAATAATGAGTGTTGGCACTTGCCTGAGGTTTTATCACGTTACGAATCTAAGCGACGAATAGACAATCTATTGATGATGACAACGATGGATTCACTGTATGCAACTTTTAGCCACCCATCACCAGCTATTAAACTCTTTCGAAACATAGGGCTGACAATGGCAAATAAGATACCTTTTTTGAAAAATAAGGCTTTAGCTTACGCTTGTGGTGTATAAGTTGAAGTGATAATGGATCTTAAAAGAAATTTTTCAATGCAGTAAGAGATTAAGTCTTAAGATAATATGTATTGGGTGTTTAAGGTAAGATTCAAAAAGAATGGCAGGGGTAAGAGGATTTGAACCTCTGAATGACTGGATCAAAACCAGCTGCCTTACCGCTTGGCTATACCCCTGTAATGTTACTTATTTTCTAACAACTATCATGATGATATCTGTTAGTTAGAATGGTACGGGTCAAGAGACTTGAACTCTCACATCTTTCGATACTGGAACCTAAATCCAGCGCGTCTACCAATTCCGCCAAACCCGCATTGCTTCTAATACTACTAAGCGTTAATAGCCTTGTAGATATTTCAAATAATTATTATGTCACTCAGTAATGTTTACTATTTTTTTAATAAAGACTAATTACGTTTTAAAAAAGGAATATTAAACAATAAAGTGGCAGGGGTAAGAGGATTTGAACCTCTGAATGACTGGATCAAAACCAGCTGCCTTACCGCTTGGCTATACCCCTGTAGGTATTCTAAATAACAAGTAAATATGACACTTATAATGTTTAATATTAGTTTTAATAAAGACTGATTGAGTTTTAAAAAAGGAATGTTAAACAAGAAAGTGGCAGGGGTAAGAGGATTTGAACCTCTGAATGACTGGATCAAAACCAGCTGCCTTACCGCTTGGCTATACCCCTGCAATGTTACTTACTTTCTAACAAATATCATGATGATAACTGTTAGTTAGAATGGTACGGGTCAAGAGACTTGAACTCTCACATCTTTCGATACTGGAACCTAAATCCAGCGCGTCTACCAATTCCGCCAAACCCGCATTTCTTCTAATACTTCTTTCACTACTAAGAGTTAAATGGTGGCTACACCGGGATTTGAACCTGGGACCCCATCATTATGAGTGATGTGCTCTAACCAGCTGAGCTATGTAGCCTTTCCGTATTGCCTCTCAGCAAGTGGCGCGTATTATGCAAATCTGCTTAGGCTACGTCAACCGTTTTTTTATAATAAATGCTAATTTCTTTCTGTTTGCTTGTTTAGTCTACAAATTGGGCGTTTAATATTCTAGGAAAGCGCAATCTCTTTAAAATAAAAACAAGAACGCTAAGTTCTTGCTTTATTTTAAAGAAGCGTAGATATCAACTTATGATTATTTTACGCGTTCTTTTGCTTCTTCTTCTAAATGTTTTGAGTATTTACCAATATCGGTGATATGTTTAGCAACTTCTTTTGAAGGAACTTTACCAATAATAAATTCACCTGTTTCTAAAGCGCTATTAGATGCAGCAAAAACTAATAAATTTTGACCGTTACATTCGATACTACCAAAAAGTGCACGAATTTTTAATTTATTTTGTTTCATAAATGAACGTAAGCGGTTCTTATCATTAGCCGCAACGTATTCACAAATACGAAGAGATATATTATCGGCTTTAGTCACAGGGGCAAAAGTTACTGAAGCGGCAATTAAGCTAGCAAGTAGGAGTGTTTTTTTCATGGTCTGCCTTTTTATTGTTTATTAAAGTAATAGGTTGTTGGTCTGACGTTGATGATTTTAACTTATATCAGATTGGTATTATGATAATTGTGGTATATTTTAGAAATAAAACAAGATATTTTTAAATTTTTTAAATTAAGTAGTCTATTGTTTTCATTGTTTATTATTTATATCTTTTTCTTTTTTAGTCATTTTTTTAAATTTTAATGACGAGTAATAACTTATTTTTAGAGACAAAAAAGGAGCCGAAGCTCCTTTTACTATTTAATTTATTCGCGTTAAAGCGTAAACATTACACGTTAAATCTGAAGTGAACCACATCACCATCTTTAACACGGTACTCTTTACCTTCTAAACGCCATTTACCGGCCTCTTTAGCCCCTGACTCGCCATTAAATTCGATAAAGTGCTCATAGGCAATAACTTCTGCACGAATAAAGCCTTTTTCAAAATCGGTATGAATAACACCCGCAGCTTGTGGAGCAGTAGCATTTTGCTTTACTGTCCATGCACGTACTTCTTTTACACCTGCCGTAAAATAAGTTTGCAAGTGAAGCAAAGAATAACCAGCATTAATAACACGATTAAGCCCAGGTTCTTCTAGTCCAAGGTCAGCCATAAATTCAACACGGTCTTCATCATCCATTTCAGACAATTCACTTTCAATTTCAGCACAAACAGCAACAACGATAGCACCTTCGGCATCAGCAATTGCTTGAACTTGATCTAGGTAAGGATTATTTTCAAAACCATCATCATTCACATTCGCGATATACATGGTCGGCTTTAGTGTTAAAAAGTTTAAGTAGTCTACCGCTGCTTTTTCTTCTTTAGACAATGTTAAAGAACGTATCATATGTCCTTCTTCAACATGCTTTAATATCTTTTCTAATACCGGCATTTCAAATTTAGCGTCTGCATCGCCACCTTTGGCTTTCTTCGCTAAGCGGAAAATTGCTCGTTCCGCTGTGTCCATATCAGACAAAGCCAGCTCAGTATTGATCACTTCTATGTCATCACTAGGGCTAACCTTATTGGCAACATGAATAATGTTGTCATTATCAAAACAACGCACAACGTGACCAATTGCATCGGTTTCACGAATGTTAGCAAGAAATTTATTTCCTAAACCTTCACCTTTTGAAGCGCCAGCCACTAAACCTGCAATATCAACAAATTCCATAGTAGTTGCTAGAACGCGTTCAGGGTTTACAATTTTGGCTAATGCATCTAAACGAGGGTCGGGCACGGGTACTACACCCGTATTCGGCTCAATAGTACAAAATGGAAAATTAGCTGCTTCAATACCTGCTTTTGTTAATGCATTGAAAAGTGTTGATTTACCTACGTTGGGCAAGCCAACAATACCGCATTTGAATCCCATGATAATACCTTAATTGTGTTGCAAAATTGTTTTAAAAGTTTAGTTATAGCGGTTTGAATGAATGCAAACGATTTTGAGCTTTCTTTAAATCGTCTGTTTGCCAGATGTCGATACATCGGCTTGCTTCATCAATCGCTTGATCTATTTTGTCTTGGTCAATAGCTGGTGCTTTGCCAAGTACATGTCCGGTAACGCGATCTCTATGACCTGGGTGGCCTATACCAATGCGTAACCGATAAAATTCTTTGTTATTAGCCAGACACGAAATAATATCGCGTAAGCCGTTATGTCCACCGTGCCCGCCACCCTTTTTAATTTTACAGACGCCCGGTTCCATGTCTAACTCATCATGAGCAACAAGGATATTATCGACGGGAATACGGAAAAAATTTGCAAGAGGCGCTACAGACTGACCACTTCTATTCATAAACGTTGTTGGAACAAGCAAATGAACAACTTCGTTACCTATTAGGCCTTTGCCGTAAAGTCCGAAATATTTTTTTTCTGGTCTGAGGGAGATGTTGTAGCGAGAAGCAAGTTCTTCGACGAACCAAACTCCGGCATTATGACGAGTTTTTGTATATTCGGGGCCTGGATTACCCAGGCCCACAACTAGTTGAATAGTCATTTAAGCTTATACTTAATGATTATTCAGTAGCTTCAGTTTCTTCAGCTTCATCAGTTTCTTCAGTTACGCCTTTCGGTGCATTTAATGAAACAACAGCTTGATCATGATCTTCGCCTTTTGCTAATTCGTCAGATGTTACGCCTTTAGGCAAAGTAACGTCTGATAAATGCAATGTTTGACCAACTTCTAAATCAGCAACATCAACTTCGATGAATTCTGGAATGTCAGCAGGTAAACAGCTAATCGCAATTTCGTTAATCTGGTGAGTAATGTTGCCACCTTTTTTCTCTGCTTCTTCTTCGTTAAGGAAGTGAATAGGAGCGTTAACGTGAACTGCATGAGATGCATCAATGCGTAAAAAATCTAAATGCATTACAAGTTGCTTGAACGGATGACGTTGCATGTCTTTTAAAAGACACTCAACTGGCTTACCGTCGATGTTTACAGTTAAAACGTGAGAGTAGAATGCTTCTTCTTGTTGTGCACGGTAAACATTTTTGTGCTCTAACGTTAAAGAAATCGGCTCTTGGCCTTCACCGTATAAAATTGCAGGAACTTTGTTTGCGTGACGTAGGCGGCGGCTCGCACCTTTCCCTAGGTCAGTACGAACTTCAGCTTCTAAAGTAAATAAATCAGTCATTTTTTAATACCTAATATTAAAGAGTTAGTTGAGTTGTTTTTTGCGACCAAAAACAACAATGAACCTTTACAACAATAAAAATAATTCAATCATCATAAAAGGCGCGGCATAATAACACCTCAACTTAAACATATCCAACGTTAATATGATTAATAAACTATTAATCATGGCTCCTTATTATGGGTATCATTGGGCTAAATGACCGTTATAGATAATTTTTTATTGAAATTTAGGTGTTAGACCCGTTACCATTCAAAATACACTCTAGCAACCTGCGTCCTGAAATTGAGCGGGTATACGTGCCTCATAACTTCTAATGCCTAATGTCGATAAGAGAATTAACTATGACAATTACATCTTTCTATCCAACTCCTCGTACTTTAATGGGCCCCGGTCCTAGTGATGTTTCACCCCGTGTTTTATCTGCTTTAGGTCGTCCGACCATTGGTCATTTAGATCCAGAGTTTGTGCAGATGATGGACGAAATTAAATCATTACTACAATACGCATTTCAAACCAAGAATGAATTGACGATGGCGGTTTCAGCGCCAGGCTCGGCAGGTATGGAAACTTGTTTTGTTAACTTAGTTGAACCAGGCGAAAAAGTGATTGTTTGTGTAAATGGTGTTTTTGGTTCGCGTATGGTGGAAAATGTTCAACGCATAGGGGCTCAAGCCATCGTTATAAACGATGATTGGGGAACGCCTGTCGATGTCAATAAAGTAAAACAAGCTTTTAAAGACAATAGTGATGTTAAGTTTTTAGCCTTTGTTCATGCTGAAACATCTACTGGTGTATTGTCTGATGCAAAAGCCTTATGTGCCATAGCTCAAGAAAATTCAGCGCTTTCTATCGTCGATGCAGTGACCTCATTAGGTGGTGTTGAACTAAAGGTTGATGATTGGGGAATCGATGCTATTTATTCGGGTAGTCAAAAATGTTTATCGTGTGTGCCCGGCATATCACCGATTAGCTTTAGTACTAAAGCCGTTGAAAAATTAACAAGTAGAAAGTCTAAAGTGCCCAGTTGGTTTTTAGATTTATCTTTGGTTATGGGCTATTGGGGCGGTACAGGTAAACGTAGTTATCATCATACGGCACCGGTGAATTCTCTCTATGCTTTGCATGAATCTTTAGTGATGTTACAAGATGAAGGTTTAGAAAATGCGTGGCAACGCCATAAAAACCAACACCTGAAATTAAAAACGGGATTAGAAAAACTAGGCATAGCGTTTGTTGTTGAAGAGCAATACCGTTTACCACAATTAAATACGGTATTGATTCCTCAAGGCGTTGATGATGCAGCTGTTCGCCAAACCTTACTTAATGAATATAATTTAGAAATTGGCGCTGGCCTAGGTGGTTTTGCTGGTAAAGCATGGCGCATTGGTTTAATGGGCTATGCGGCAAGAACTGAAAATGTGACTTTATGTTTAGCGGCTTTAGCGGATGTTTTAGAGAAATAGTCAACGTCTGACAAAAGAATTAAGCGAGCGTAGCTCCAGTGTTGTGTTAAATAAAAAAGCCCCGAGTCAAAATATGACTCGGGGCTTTATTATTTATGAAGTTCTTTTATCAGGAATGCTTAACTGTCAAACATTGCTGAAATAGATTCTTCGTTACACACACGGCGAATCGCTTCAGACAACATACCGCTTAAAGTAAGTTGACGAACAATACCAAGCGCTTTAATTTCGTCGGTAAGTGGTATTGAATCTGTTACCACTAACTCATCAATAACAGAATCTCTTAGGTTTTGCGCAGCATTACCAGAAAGAACTGGATGAGTAGCATAAGCAATAACGCGTTTAGCGCCATGTGCTTTTAATGCTTCAGCCGCTTTTGCTAATGTGCCACCAGTATCTATCATGTCGTCGACAATGATACAGTCGCGGTCAGCAACATCACCAATAATGTGCATAACTTGTGCAACATTGGCTTTTGGACGACGCTTATCGATGATAGCAAGATCGGCTTCATTGAGTAATTTAGCTACGGCACGAGCGCGAACAACACCACCAATATCAGGAGAAACTACTATTGGGTTATCTAGATCACGAGAAAGCATATCTTCAAGTAAAATAGGTGTGCCAAATACGTTATCTACCGGTACATCGAAGAAACCCTGAATTTGCTCAGCGTGTAGGTCAACCGTTAATACTCGGTCAACACCAACACTTGATAAAAAGTCAGCGACAACTTTCGCAGTAATTGGTACACGAGCACTACGTACACGTCTATCTTGGCGAGCATAACCAAAATATGGAATAACTGCAGTAATACGACCAGCAGATGCTCGTCGTAATGCGTCAATCATCACAATTAATTCCATTAGGTTATTATTCGTTGGCGCACAAGTTGATTGAATAATAAAAACATCCGCACCGCGTACGTTTTCGTTAATTTCAACACTGATTTCACCGTCGCTAAAACTACCGACTTTGGCATCGCCTAAAGTCATATACAAACGATCAGCTACTTTCTTGGCCAGTTCAGGGGTGGCATTACCCGTAAATATTTTCATGTCAGGCACGGTCAGTTCCTCGGAAACTATTGACATTTTAAGTTACGCTATTAGTAAACCTTGAGTTTACTATCAGCAAATTATTAAATTTTTTCCAGTGGTTCTTGGCATTTTTATGAAAATAAATTCTCAATGGTATTAATAGTCTGCATTTTCTACTTGCAATGTTACTAAGTTGTTAATGGCATTGCGTAATGGAGATGTATTGACACCTTTTGCCACAAAAGAAATTATTCCATTAGGAAGTAATGACTGGATGCGACAAGCCTCTTGCTCAGTATCAAAACGAGAAAAAATACACGCTCCGGTACCAGTCATTCGAGACGGGGCGTATTCTACCAACCAAGCCAGTAACTTGGCAACCTCGGGATACTTTTTTATTACTAATGTCTGGCAGTCATTGTGGCATAAGTCTATGTCTAACTTACTAATATCATCATTTAAATTAACTTTTGCCGTATTGCGAGTTAAGTCAGCATCAGTAAAAATACTGGCAGTAGAAATACTGACATCAGGTTTACTGACTAAAAACCAGCTTTCTTGAGGATAAACAGCAGTGAGTTCTTCACCAACACCTTCAGCAAAAGCAGCAAAACCATGAATAAAAATCGGTACGTCAGCACCTAGCGATAGGCCAAGTTTTGCTAGATCGGTGGTAGACAAGTTGGCCTGCCACAAAGTATTTAATGCCAATAAAATAGTAGCGGCGTTGGATGACCCGCCACCTAATCCACCCCCCATAGGGAGAATTTTTGTTATTTTTATTTGTGCACCTAAATATACGTTATTAAAAGTAGTCGGATTTTTTAATAGGTGGTTTTGTAGTAACCGAGCTGCTTTTACAATTAAGTTATCTTCATGTAATACACCATCAATCGGCGTGAGTAATTCAATACTATTACCCTGAGTCTTTCTTATTTCTATGGTGTCGCTGTGATCTAAAAATTGAAAAATAGTTTCTAACTGATGATAGCCGTCGTTGCGTTGACCAATAATATGGAGGAATAAATTAAGCTTTGCCGGTGCAGGAAAACTATAAAATTGCTGGTTAGTCTTAGTCATTACTTGTCACGTCCCATTGATGAACATTAATTTTAATGGTGATGTTATCTTGTTTTATGGTGAACTTCGTTGCTAATTGATATTGGTCTACTTGTTGATAGCCACTATACTTAATAAACCATTTTTTTTCACCAGAGTAGCTGGTCAATGTTTGGGGTAATTGTGTTGTTTCGTTATAGGTTATTTTATCACTAGCTAAATAAGGTAAGCCTTTTAACCAGAAAGTCATCGCGTGTGTCGGTAATGTAAAACCTGTTAACGAAGCAAGCAGGGAGTTTAAATCAGGGCTTTGGTAGCGCTCACCATCGACATTAATAACATGCATATTATTGACCGACTCTAAAGTAAAAACTTGAATACCGAGCACTGTGGTTAAATTTAGCATCTGGCGATTTTTATCTCCTTGGTAATGCCAATTTAATGTTAAGCTATGACGCTCATTAGGGCTAATTACGCCCATTTTCCCTTTTATTTTCCAATTCGACATTGCTGTGAGCTTTTTAGTGCGCTCGGTAATGTTTTGATGTTCAGTAATTTGCTGATGGTTATTCGTTAAAGAACTACAACCAGATAGAAATATCAGTAAAAAACTGAAAAAGAGTGTCAGCGATAAGGTAATTTTATTCATATAAACCATTATTATTGAGTTAATCGCCATAATATTGCGTTATCGCGTATTTGATGCTTTTAATTTTCTTCGATTTTTCGTAAAATTAACATCATTATTTATCATAGATCATAGGTTTTTTATAAAACTTGATTAATAATGTCGTTAATAAAAAGATTAATGGAAAAAAATTGCTTATCGATAATTTTTCTTTCTGGTATTAATCGTCTTAAAAAGGCTGAATCGTTCCGTTATGTCTATAGTTGCTGTTGGAATCAATCACAAAACTGCCCCTGTTGCCGTGAGAGAAAAAATCTCTTTTAATCCCGACAATTTAAGTGTGGCATTAACTGAATTACTTGGAAACGTAGAATGTCGTGAAGCGGCTATTTTATCAACTTGTAATCGTACAGAGCTGTATTTAGTTCAAGAAGGCGATGTAAGGGTTACCCAAGAAAAAGTTGTCCGCTGGTTAGAAAAACATCACAATGTTCCTGCTTCAACTATTACGCCAAGTTTATATTGGCATACTGATCAACAGGCCGTTAACCACATGATGCGGGTTGCTTGTGGCTTAGACTCTTTAGTTTTAGGCGAACCGCAAATCTTAGGTCAAATGAAGCAAGCCTATAGCCAAGCGAAAGCTGCTGGTTCTATGTCTTTAGTCATGGACCGTTTATTTCAACGTACTTTTGGTGTTGCTAAACAAGTTCGCACTGAAACTGAAATTGGCGCGAGTGCGGTTTCGGTTGCTTTTGCATCGGTAAATCTAGCAAAACATATTTTTGCCAGTCTTGAAAATGTAAAAGTACTATTAGTGGGGGCCGGTGAAACGATTGAACTGGTTGCTAAACATTTATACGAGAATAAAGTGGGTAAAATAACTGTTGCTAACCGCACAATTGCCCGTGCAGAAGCAATGGCTGGTGCTATTGGCGCTGACGTTATTACCTTGGCGCAAATCCCTGACAAAATGGCTGATGCCGATATTGTTATTAGTTCAACCGGTAGTACTTTACCCATTATAGGTAAAGGTATGGTTGAACACGCATTAGGAAAGCGTAAGCATCGTCCTATTTTTATGGTTGATTTAGCGGTTCCTCGTGATATCGAAGAACAGGTTGGTGATCTAGAAGATGTTTTTCTATATACGGTTGATGATTTACAAGGCATTATCGCGAAAAATTTAGCCAATCGTCGCAAAGAAGCGGTTCAAGCTGAGGCAATAGTTTCTACTCAATCTGATGTGTTTATGTCATGGCTTCGTGGCTTAAATACCCAAGATACCGTTATAGATTACCGTAAACAATGTTTAGAACATCGCGATCTGTTACTTGATAAAGCATTGTTACAACTGCAGGGTAATAAGTCACCAGAAGCTATTTTGGCTGAGTTAGCCACTAAGTTGACCAATAAATTTATGCATGCACCCACTAGCGCTATTCAATCGGCTGCCCAAGGTGGCGAATTAGATAAATTGGTATACTTACGCGATATTTATAACATTAAATAACGGTCTCGACCTTACAACACACCCAAACCGTATTTTGATGAACATTTGAGCTTAGCTGGGTATTTACAGCTTTTTTACACCTTTGATTGAAAGTGCTCAACTAACCCTTTAAACTGCACATCACCAATTTTTATCCGCTGTTTCCTAATTATAAGATTTCTTAATGAATAAATCTGTTTATCAAAAACTTGAAATATTAGTCGAGCGCTTTGAAGAAGTTCAAGCCTTGCTTTCTGATCCTGGAACACTTTCAGATCAAGAAAAATTTATTGCCTTATCAAAAGAGTTTTCTCAATTAGAAGCAGTCACTAGTGTGTTTAATGACTACCAAAGCGCAGAAGAAGACTTTGCTTTAGCTGAAGAAATGCTAAAAGATGAAGACCCTGAAATGCGTGAAATGGCGCAAGAAGAATTTAAATCAGCTAAGAAAACCATTGAAGAATTAGCCGATCAATTACAAATTTTACTATTACCTAAAGATCCAAACGACAACAATAACTGTTTTGTTGAATTACGTGCAGGAGCCGGTGGTGATGAAGCGGCAATTTTTGCTGGCGACTTATACCGCATGTATAGCCGTTACTGTGAAAAGAAAGGCTGGCGTATTGAAGTTATGAACACCAATGAAAGTGAACAAGGTGGCTATAAAGAAGTCATTTTCAAAGTGCTTGGTGAAGGCGTTTACGGACAAATGAAGTTCGAGTCTGGTGGTCATCGTGTGCAACGTGTTCCTGAAACTGAATCTCAAGGTCGAGTGCATACTTCTGCTTGTACCGTTGTTGTTATGCCTGAGATACCAGAAGCTGACGCGATTGAAATTAATAAAGCAGATTTAAAAGTTGACACTTTTCGCGCATCAGGTGCGGGTGGACAGCACGTTAACAAAACTGATTCTGCCATTCGTATTACCCATATTCCAACAGGCGTAGTTGTCGAGTGTCAAGAACAACGCTCTCAGCATAAAAACCGTGCGCAGGCGATGTCGGTATTACAAGCTCGCTTACAACAAGCAGAAGATGAAAAACGCCGCAGTGAAGAAGAGTCTTCACGTCGTAATTTAGTGGCAAGTGGTGATCGTTCAGAACGAATTCGTACTTACAACTATCCGCAAGGGCGTATGACGGACCACCGTATTAACTTGACTTTATATCGTTTGAACGAAGTCCTTGAAGGTAACTTGCATTTGGTCCTAGAGCCTATTATGTTAGAAAATCAAGCCGATTTACTTGCGGCTCTTGCTGAGCAAAACTAGTTATTGGTTTGAGCGAATCCTTAAAACCGTCAATAACATATTGCCAGCAGAGTTTTGCTGAAATAATTAATCAAGGGCAGCAGTTACTCGCTGCCTTTTCTGATAGCGCAAAACTCGATTGTAAAATCCTACTTGCCTTTGTTTTAAATAAAGAAACAAGTTATTTGTTAACTTGGCCTGACAAAAAGTTAGCAGAGCATGAATTCTACGCTTTTTTAGCTTTGTTTGAGCGCCGTTTGCAAGGCGAGCCTATTGCTTATATTACACAAGAACGTGAATTCTGGTCACTGCCTTTTTACGTATCACCAGCAACCTTAATTCCTCGTCCAGATACAGAGTTACTGGTCGAACATATTTTAGCACGCCATCTAGCAAGTGATTTATCGTGCTTGGATCTCGGTACGGGTACCGGAGCTATTGCTCTGTCGCTTGCTTCAGAACAAAAGCAGTGGCAAGTTCACGGCATTGATTTTAGTGACGCTGCGATTAGTTTAGCTAAAAAAAATGCTCAACGGCTAAAGTTACCACAGGTAGAGCTTTATCAAAGTGATTGGTTCTCTAATGTAGCCGTAGATAAAAAGTTTAATATTATCGTTAGCAACCCCCCTTATATAGATGAAGCCGATCAGCATTTAATTGCAGGCGATGTCAGGTTTGAACCGCTATCTGCTCTGGTTGCTCGGGATAATGGTTTTGCAGATATCAAACGTATTGCCAAAGACGCACAAGGTTATTTAACCAATAATGGTGCACTCTATTTTGAACATGGCTTTGAACAAGCGGCTGGCGTTAGCGATATATTAAAGCAATTGGGTTATCAGTCGATTGAAACATTTAAAGATTACGGCGGAAATGACCGAGTTACTTGCTGTATTTATGTACAACAAGAAGAATAAAGATAAATATAAGGTTTTGCATGAAACATTTACATATGACTCTGGCGGCAATAAGCATTATATTGTTCACCTACCGGTTTGCATTAACCTTGATGAATTCAGCACAATTAGATAAAAAATGGTTGAAAATCAGCCCTCATATCGTTGACACTTTTTTATTACTATTAGGTGTTGGTCTGGCTGTCAAGTTAGCGATAAATCCAATAGAATATTTATGGCTAGGCGAAAAGATACTTGCCATTATTTTTTATATTTTTACCGGCTATTACACGTTGAAGTTAGCTCGTAACCGAATGATGCAAGTGATAGGTTATTTAGTAGCTATGGGCTGGATTATGTTAGTGGTGCGAATAGCGACAACAAAACAAACGATATTTTTATAATAAATATACCCTGAAATAAGCAATAACTATAAATAGAGTCAGCAATTAAAAATTACAGCATGAATGAATTATTATTTTCCGAGCTCAATGATGACGATAAATCACTTATTGAAGCTTTTGTACTTATTGAAGAAGTTGTTTTTGGTGATAGTGACTTTGAGCCAACAAACCTTAGTCAAATAGTTGAACAATGTTCAGAATTAATTTCTGATACAGAAGAGTATCTTGAAAAAGCTGAGCAATTAATCAATGAACTTTTCATTGGGCAACTTTTTATTGATAATCAACGTGATTTTTGGCCCGTTAGTGCTCATAAGTTACAAAGTGGACTCGATTTTAAGTTAATGGCCCCGGCGCTAAAAAGTATAGTGCTTTGCCATATATTTCGTCTTTGTGGTTTTGAAGCTGATGTGGTGTACGTACCAAAGAAAAATATGATTCGCGTCGTCTGTGATGATGTTTATGCGATTGTTTTTGATCCCATTACTGGAGAGTCTTTAAATTGGCAGGAGCTTGATTTATGTATGGATGAACTTGATGGCGATCCACAAAGCGACCAAATTGAAGATATTTCAAGGTTAAGCTTAATTGTTAAGCACGTTAGCTCATTGAAAAATGCTTTGATCCGCGAAGGGCAGTTTGCTCAAGCATTAAAGTGTGTCGATATATTAATAGCGTTACGCCCAGAAGATCCGTTTGAGCGTCGCGACCGAGGTTTTTTGTTGCATCAACTCGATTGTTTTAAAGTCGCTTACGATGATTACCAATATTTTGTCGACAAATGTCCAAAAGATCCTGCTGCGCAATTATTAAAAATGCAATTGGACAAAATCACTATAGCTGATACGGTATTACATTAATAAGCCTTAGAAATAAGGCTGTAGTTTACAAATAAAACCAATAAATCAAATAAAAATAACAAGGTTAATCAATGGAAGATCAAATTATCAACAATACACCTTTTATCACGAATGACGCCACGGTTATGGGGTTACTCGCACTAATACTTGGATTCGTTTTTTATACTTCAAATAGTGAACACCCCGCATTTAAGAAGTTCTATAAATACGTGCCAGCATTACTTATGTGCTACCTATTACCCTCTTTGCTAAACACTTTTGGCATTGTTAGTGCAGAATTGAGTCAAGTAGACGAAGTCGCCAAGTATTATTTATTGCCGGCTTGTTTGGTTTTACTCACTTTGAGCATCGACATAAAAGCAATTGTTGGTCTTGGTAATAAAGCGATTATTATGTTTTTAACCGGCACGGTTGGTGTGGTTATTGGCGGCCCAATTGCGCTCTTAGTTATTTCTGCTATTTGGCCTGAATTACTTGGTGTAACTGGTCCTGAAGCTGTTTGGCGTGGTATGGCTGCGCTTGCGGGTAGTTGGATTGGTGGCGGCGCAAATATGTTGGCGATGAAAGAAATTTATGGCGCTGATGGCAAAATATTCACCATTATGGTGACCGTTGATATTGTTGTAGCCAACTTGTGGATGGCGGTATTACTTTATTTAGCAGCAAACCATAAGCGTATTGATGCGAAGAGTGGCGCTGACACTTCAGCAATTGATAGATTAATTGATAAAGTAGAGTCTGCTCAACGTGAAAATATCAAGTTGCCGTTACTAAAAGACTTTATGATGATTATAGCGGTAGGTTTTGGCGCTGCTGGTTTAGCACATTTTGCCGCTGACTTTTTAGTCCCTTATTTTCAGACAAACTTTCCTGAATTAGAAAAATTTAGCTTACATTCAAAACTATTCTGGATAATCGTCTTAGTGACTACGATAGGATTGGCATTGTCGTTTACTAAAGTAAGAAAACTTGAAGCCGTAGGAGCTTCGAAAGTTGGTAGTAGCTTATTATATGTATTAGTCGCGACAATAGGTTTGCATATGGATGTTACTCAAATTGTTGAGTCACCGAAATACATAGCCATTGGAGTTATCTGGATGTTGGTCCACGTTGCTTTACTGCTTATTGTTGGCAAAATGATTAAAGCACCGATCTTCTATCTAGCTGTTGGCAGTAAAGCCAATATCGGTGGTGCTGCTTCTGCGCCCGTTATCGCATCAGCATTTCATCCTTCTTTAGCGCCGGTCGGTGTACTACTGGCGGTGTTAGGTTATGCTTTAGGTACTTATATGGCTTGGTTATGTGGCCAGTTATTAAGAATTATTGGTAGCTAATCGTTTGTTAGCTCCAGACTTTATTTTGGAAAAATTATGACAATAACTTCAATTAAATTGACTAAATACGATATTGAAATCGCTAACGATAAACAGTTTGTTTTATTTGGTGGTATGAATGTATTAGAGTCACGTGATTTAGCAATGAGCATTGCAGAGCACTACGTAGAAGTGACACAAAAGCTCAATATTCCTTACGTATTCAAAGCATCTTTTGATAAAGCGAACCGTTCGTCTGTTCATTCATACCGAGGACCAGGTTTAGAGGAAGGTCTGAGAATATTTGAAGAAATAAAGTCGACCTTCAACGTACCTATCATTACCGACGTGCATGAAATACATCAAGCGCAACCTGTAGCTGAGGTGGTTGATATTATTCAATTACCGGCATTTTTAGCGCGCCAAACAGACCTAGTGGTTGCTATGGCAAAAACCAATGCGATTATTAATGTTAAAAAGCCACAGTTCTTAGCAGCACATGAAATGCGCCATATTATTAATAAATTCGCAGAAGCAGGCAATGAGCAAGTTATTCTTTGCGAGCGCGGTAGTTGTTATGGTTACAATAATCTTGTTGTTGATATGCTAGCCATGGATGAAATGAAAGATTATGCGCCAGTCATATTCGATGCCACTCATGCTTTACAGCAGCCGGGCGGCCGAGCTGATTCTGCAGGTGGTCGTCGTGCTAAAGCTGCACAATTAGCGCGTAGTGGTATGGCATTAGGTTTAGCAGGTTTATTTATAGAATCACACCCTGATCCTGATAACGCTAAATGTGATGGCCCTTGTGCGTTGCCGCTTGATAAACTTGAGCCTTACTTACAGCAAATGAAATCAATTGACGATCTAGTTAAATCATTTGAACCATTATTGACTGATTAGTAACAATAAAAGCGGCGTTAAAACACAAAAACCTGAGTAGCTACTCAGGTTTTTTTATAGCTGATATAATATCTTGCTTAGTCATCTTAGTCGTATTTTTTTATAGTGGTTATTCGGGGGTGTCCTTAGCACGAGTATGGAACAATACTAAATTGCGCTGAAATCACTTAGGGTGATCCTCATCTGGCTCTTTTGATTGAGTTTTGTAGGTGAGTAAGTAGAGCAGTATAATAATACCGGCGACATCACCTCGACATGGAGCCGACTTTAAGCTGTCGGTATCAACTTTAGCTATTTTTCTGTCGAAAACCAGCTTCAGTTTAACGTGATACTCTACTAGAAATTAGTATTATTTAACTTGAATATTAGCACCAGCGATCGGCTTACTACCACTATGACATTGCAAATAGTGTATGGTAAACATCCGTTGATAAGGTGATATCTGTACAAATTTGATAGTGCTTATAAGGGCGCTTGCAATATTGTTTTTGCTTAGCAAGGTATTATAAGTATTAATGTTTTAAATACCCAAAACATAAAAAAGGTGCTTTAAAGCACCTTTTTTTTGTTTATTATTCTGTCTTGTAAATGCTAATCGCCACTTTGGTTTTTTTCTAAGTCTTGAAAATCAATATTCTCAATTTTACTTCCTGCATTTTCATCATAAAAAATATCTTCATCAAACTGATTTTCTGATTTAGCTACAACAATTGAGACCATGCTGTCACCCGTGACATTAACGGCGGTTCGTGTCATATCAAGTAAACGGTCAACACCTATAATTAAACCTATGCCTTCTACAGGTAAACCTACTTGGTCTAGTACCATGGCTAGCATAATTAAACCTACTCCTGGGACACCAGCTGTGCCAATTGAAGCTAAGGTCGCGGTAAGTATTACCATTAAATATTGACTAAATGTTAAATCAACATTAAACACTTGCGCAATAAATACAGTAGCTACGCCTTGCATTATAGCCGTGCCATCCATATTAATGGTTGCACCTAGAGGTACGGTAAACGAAGCGATTGAATTTTTAACACCCATTTTTTTGGTAACAGTTTCAAGTGTTACCGGAATGGTTGCATTACTGCTGGCTGTTGAAAATGCAAAGATAACGGTATCACGCATTTTTTTCAAAAAAGTAATTGGGTTTAAACCAGTCATTACTTTTAAGATAGTAGAATAAGTTACCGTAGCATGTAAAATTAGTGCAAAGAAAACGACTAAGAAGTAAACAATTAGGTTGCCGAATACCTTAAGTGACATATCAGTGAATAAACTCGCTAATAAACAAAACACCCCATAAGGAGCAAGGTTCATTAATATAGTTACCAAGCGCATGATAACGGTACTCATGTCTTCAAATAAACTAGCAACACGTTCGCCGGCTTTACCTGAAAGCGCTATAGCAATACCAAATAACAAAGCAAATATAATGACTTGAAGCATATTGCCTTTTGCAAAAGCTTCAAACGGATTACTCGGAAACATTTGAATAAACACTTGCGCTAAAGAAGGCGCTTCACGACTAGTGAACGTTGTGTCCGAGGCCATGTTGACCCCTTCGCCAGGGCTTATTAATAACGCTAAAAACATTGCAAAGCTAATCGCTATAGCTGTTGTAATTAAATAGAGTGAAATGGCTTTACCGCCAATACGTCCAAGTTTTGTGGTATCTTTTAAGGAACAAGTCCCACAAATCAGCGATACAAAAACCAGTGGTACTACCAACATTTTTAAACTTGAAATGAAAATTTGTCCAATGACTTCAAAAATCCCGTCAACCAAAAATGATCGTAATGAAAGTTCAAAGAAATAGAGTGGGATAACAAAGTCTGATTTGTCTGGCATAAGAAATTGTAAGGATACGCCTACCGCGATGCCGGCAAGCATGCCAGTAACAATTCTAGCGGTTAAACTAGCTTTTTTTTTATCAGTCATAAAGAAATGCAACGTTATTTTTTATTATAAATTATGAATAGTAGATTAACAGGTAATTCATTGATAAAAAAGCTATTGATTAAAAAGCAACTATAGCGCTATTTTTAATGAAATTTTTAGAATATAAGTTACTATAAATAGAGATGTAAATAAAAATACTAAGGGATGCTTGTATGGCACTGCTTCAACGTTTGAGTTTTTGGATTTTAATTATCGCACTAAGTGGTTGTGGTGGTAGTGGTGATGGCGGTTTATCTAGAGTGGAAACTCCGGTTGCAGGTGGATCTGTTGCCAGTACTATTTCACTCAATATTTCCGATAGTACGGTGACCGGTGCTGCGCCGGTAACGGTTACAGCAACAGTAATGCAAGGCAGTGCTCCTGTTTCAAACAGAGCGGTAACCTTCGCAACAAATTTAGGAGCCTTTTCGCCATCTTCTGGTTCTGCTTTAACAAATGAAGATGGTATCGCTACGATTACCCTCACAGCAGGTAGTGTTCGTGGTGCTGGTGAGATATCCGCTTCTCTTTCTTCTGGTGAGATCTCGTTAGTACCATTAGGCTTTAAAACACAAGGTGATGATATAGGTGTTGTCGGTGATATTAATATTAATGTCACTTTAATAGATGGTGATAGCAATGCCACTGACACGGTTACGTCATCAAAACCGGCAAGAATAATTGCGACAATTGATGGTATTAGTGCTCCTTTGATTGTTACTTTTAGTTCTACTGTAGGTGATATACCTATCCCATCTGCTATCACAAATGCAAATAATCAAGCGATTGTTGATATCTATGCAGGTGAAAACTTAGGTGCAGGAACTATTACTGCATCAATTACCAGTGGAGAATCGGGTCAAACAATTTTTGTTGTTGGTTCTTCAACTGTCATTATGGGAGCAGGTAGCCCATTTATAGAAGGTGTTGCTGATGTCAGTTTAACTAATATTTCTGCAGGCGGAACGAGTGTTATTTCAGTATCAATTGTTGATGATCAAGGTAATCTATTTACTGAACCTGTAGATGTTAATTTTTCATCTGGGTGTACGGCACAATCAACCGCTACACTAAGTACACCGATTACTACCTCTAATGGTGCGGCGACAAGTACTTATCTAGCACAGGGGTGTGTAGGTGATGACACGATTAATGTCACTGCTAATGCTGGGGGCATTAATTTATCAGCAACAGCATCTGTTAGCGTTTTAGCTGCTGACATTGGTAGTATCGAGTATGTGTCTGCATCGCCAGAGCATATTGGTATAATAGGCGCTGGTATTGTTGGAGGCTCTGAAAGTTCAACGGTGATGTTCAAAGTAAAAGATACCGATGGTAATCCCTATAATAACCGTCGAGTGAATTTTTCCTTAAATACCAATGTGGGTGGTATAAAATTAAGTCAAAATTTTGCGACCACTAACGACCAAGGTTTAGTACAAACAGTTGTTAATTCAGGCTCTGTTGCAACTACAGTGCGTGTTACAGCATCGACAGAGTCATTAGGTGGCACTTTTGTATTTACTCAATCTAGTCAACTCGTCGTTTCAACGGGTTTACCGGACCAAGATAGCTTTAGCTTGGCTCGGGGGGTCGCAAACCCTGAAGCTTGGGGCATTGATGGTGTAGAAGTACCTGTTGTTGTTCGCATGGCTGATGCATTTAATAATCCAGTACCAGATGGAACCGCTGTTAACTTTACTACTGAAGGTGGTTCTGTAGGTTCCTCATGTACAACAACTAATGGTGCATGCTCTGTTATGTGGACCAGTCAAAACCCTCGTCCAGCTGGACAAGTATTAACCAGTAGTTTTTGTAGTGTGGCTGAAAATGATGATCCAGCGATCTTTTGTGCTCGCCAACCTTTGCCAAATGGTAATAATTATCTTGGACAGGAATATGGCGGAAGAGTGACAATATTAGCAACCGCTATTGGTGAAGAGTCATTTCCTGATAAAAATAGTAATGGTCGCTTTGATGAGAGTGAGTACACTTTGTTTCAAGGAAAAGATGTTGGCGATAGACTTTACGACCTAAAGGAGGCCTTTGTTGACCATAATGAAGACAATTTATACAATCCAGTAGAAGTGAGCACACAAGCTGGTGGTGAGTTAGAAGAGTTTGTTGACTTTAATAGCAATGGAATTTTCGATATAGAAAACAGTGTCTATAATGGCATTTTATGTGGTTTAAATGATATAACGAATCCAGGTACCGAGGTAGCCAATCAATATTGTGCTAATCCAGATGATGAACCTGATCCGACCAAAAAAGCGCAAAAAGTGTCAACCAATGTTCGTGGCTCTACCGTTATTATTATGTCAGGTACGTCACCGTATATAACCGTCACAGCAACAAACGATGCCGTTGTAGATACGTCACCAAACTTTGACCGAAACGATATTTCTCTCTATATTGCTGGCGAAAGTACCGGAACAGTTAGTGTTGTTATCGCTGATTTACACAATCAACCTATGCCGGCTGGTACTGTTGTGTCATTTGTAGCTAGTGTTGGATCTGTCGTTGGTACCCCTAGTTATACATGGCCAGGGGATTCTAGTAACGGCGGTAGTCAATTTAGTGTTGCGATTAAAGGTAAAGCGGAACCAACCAGTGGACCATTAGAAATAAAAGTTGAAACCCCTGGTGGTGTAACAACTGTATTTAGTGGTGTTAGTATTATTATTCAATAATAATTAACTTTTCCACCTATAAAAAAAACCGCTTGTTAAGCGGTTTTTTTATTTTTGTTTATCGATAACAGATAAAGCTAAAAATTTATTTAGCCATCTCTGCTATTAAAAAGGCAGAGATCTCTGCGCCAGCCGCTAACGTTTTATCACGACTCTCTTTTCCTAAACCTGTACTGTCGGTAAAAGGAGCAATTTCCATCATGTCGGCACCGGTAATACGGTATTTTGCTGCTAAAGCGCGAAGTATATCCATCGCTTCATTTTGAAATAAACCATCTGGCTCTGGTGTGCCTGTGGCAGCAGCGACAGTTTCATCAAGTGCATCAATATCAAAGCTTACATACAATTCATCAATGTTTTCATCTTTTAATTGCGCTAAAATATTTTCAATGATTTTTTCAACGCCCAGCTCTTTCACTTCATGAGCCCAATGTTGTCTTACACCAAAAGTGTTTTCCCAATGCGACTTAGGACGACCGCTCGAGCGAATACCCACTTGAATCAAATGATGTTTTTCATGTAAATCATCTAAAATATGGGTACACCAAGAGCCAAAGCATAAATCAATGCCAAGGCGTTCAACCAATAAATCAGTGTGAGCATCAAAATGAATAATAGCTGCACGAATGCCGCGCTTTTTCTTTGCTTGCAAGTAAGCTTTTGTTAACGGGTAGCTTACTGAGTGATCGCCACCAATGCCGAAAATACCTTTTTGTGGGAACTCAGCATAAAAGTCGTGTAATACATCTTCAGTAATGGTTAATGGGCTAACAGCATAAGGGCTGTTTTCATCTTTATAAAGGGCTTTTCTACAGTTAGAAAGCGTTGCTTCATTTAAATATTTATCATGAAGTAAATGTGGAATAACGCGAACATCTCCCATATCAAATGCTTCAAGCTCAGGGTATTGTTCAAGTAAAGTTGAACGGACAAATAATGGCCCCCAATTTGCTCCACGTAAAATTCCGCCACCGCAATCAGAGGCAACACCTAAAATAACGGCATTTGACGCATCAGGAAGCCCTTTTAATGACTCTTTCCAAATATTATCAATGTCTGTCGATTGACCGAACAAGGCTTGATGCAATTGCTCTTTACGCTCTTTAGCGGTATTGACGGTAAAAACACCGTTACCTGCTGGGCATAAACAGTTGGTTAGTTTTTCCTGTAAGTTAGTCCATGATGTTGTCATATATTTGTACTCTTGTTATTTATCCGAATAATTTACATTGATAGTAAGAATTAAATGAATATTGTTTTACACGGTGATATAGGCTTTTTGACTGGCAACAATTGAATTTAAGATAGAATTAAATTATCGTTGGCAGGAAAGTTTTTATAATAGTAATACCGAAATATTTACGTCATTATAACGAAAACAGCTCAATTAGGCGATGTTATTAAAAATAATAACTTGTCAGCTTGCTTATTTACCGATATATCTAATAGGAATTCTAATTTCAATGATTTATGGTTTTTTTGTGCTAAAAATGAGTTGCTCGGCTAATTTTTAGACAGTTCTGACCGAAATGTAATTATACTGGCAAAAAAAATAGCCAGTGACGTAGGAAAGTATATATATATGGCAAAATCTCTGGTTATTGTCGAATCACCAGCCAAAGCGAAGACAATTAACAAATATCTTGGTAAAGACTTTATTGTGAAATCTAGTGTCGGTCATGTACGTGATCTTCCTCACAGTAGTACTGGTAAAAAAGTTGCCGCGAAATCTCCTGCTGAAGTCAGAAAAATGGCACCTGCAGCAAAAGCTAAATATAAAGCTAAACGAGATAAGCAAGCACTTGTTAACCGCATGGGTATTGATCCTGAAAACGATTGGGAAGCAAATTATCAAATACTCGAAGGCAAAGAAAAAGTTGTTGCTGAATTAATTAAACTTGCCGGTTCAGCCGACACTGTCTATCTCGCAACCGATTTGGATCGCGAGGGAGAGGCGATTGCTTGGCACTTAAAAGAAATTATCGGCGGCGATGACAGCAAATTTAAACGTGTTGTCTTTAATGAAATAACTGAAAACGCTATCCAGCAAGCTTTCTCTACACCCGGTGAATTAAGTATGCCAGGTGTTAATGCTCAACAAGCAAGACGTTTTCTTGACCGTGTTGTTGGCTTTATGGTTAGCCCATTATTGTGGAAAAAAGTTGCCCGTGGTTTATCTGCCGGTCGCGTACAGTCGGTTGCTGTTAAATTAGTTGTTGAAAAAGAACGTGAGATTAAAGCGTTTGACCCGAAAGAATTTTGGGAAATCACCGCTGACACAAAAACCGCTTCTGGTTTAGATTTTCCATTAGATGTTACCCACGAAAATGGTAAAGCATTTAAGCCGACCAACGAAAAAGATGCGAAAACAGCATTAGCAAGCTTAGAAAAGTCATCCTATACCGTAAATAAACGTGATGATAAACCGTCAAAAAGTACCCCCTCTGCTCCTTTTATTACGTCGACACTGCAACAGGCAGCAAGTACTAAATTAGGTTTTGGCGTAAAGCGTACTATGGGTTTAGCTCAGCGTTTATACGAAGCAGGTCACATCACTTATATGCGTACCGATTCAACCAATCTAAGTAAAGATGCGGTTGAAATGTGTCGTGGTTATATTGCTAAAAACTTTGGTGAAAATTATTTACCTGAAAAAGCGAAAATTTACAGCAGTAAGTCGGGTGCACAAGAGGCCCATGAAGCGATTCGTCCATCAAATGTTAAAATAGAATCTGCATTTATGGAAGGCATTGAAGCCGATGCTAAGAAGCTTTACGACCTAATTTGGCGACAGTTTGTTGCTTGTCAAATGACAGCTGCGCGCTATACCGTTAGTACCATTACTGTAGGTGCTTCAGGCTTTGATTTAAAGGCCAAAGGTCGCGTCATGCAATTTGACGGTTGGACAAGAGTCCATCCGCAATTATCAAAAGGTGATGACAAGCATTTACCTGATTTATCTGTTGGTGAAGTATTAACCCTAGAGCAGTTAAATCCAGCGCAACACTTCACTAAACCACCAGCTCGTTTTGGTGAAGCATCACTAGTAAAAGAATTAGAAAAGCGTTCAATTGGTCGCCCATCAACGTATGCGTCAATTATTTCTACTATTCAAGACCGTGGTTACGCTCGCTTAGATAAAAAACGTTTTTACGCCGAAAAAATGGGCGAAATTGTTACTGACAGTTTATCTGAAAGTTTTAAAGACTTAATGAATTATGATTTTACCGCCAACATGGAGCAAGAGCTTGATGAAGTGGCTGAGGGTAAAGCTAATTGGAAAGATGTCCTTAACGGTTTCTATAAAAACTTCACTAAACAGTTAAGCCAAGCTGATATGCCTACTGAAGAAGGTGGCATGCGTAATAATGAACCTGTATTAACAGATATTGATTGTCCGACCTGTGGTCGTAAAATGGGTATTCGTACTGCTTCTACTGGCGTCTTCTTAGGTTGTTCTGGGTACGCTTTACCGCCAAAAGAACGCTGTACGCAAACGATGAACCTTACTTCTGGCGAAGAAGCGGTCAGTGTATTAGTGGAAGACCAAGAAACTGATGCATTACGTGCCATGCGACGCTGTGATAAATGTAGTACTGCGATGGA
This sequence comes from Colwellia sp. BRX8-7, assembly GCF_014077275.1. Lineage (NCBI taxonomy): Bacteria > Pseudomonadati > Pseudomonadota > Gammaproteobacteria > Alteromonadales > Colwelliaceae > Colwellia > Colwellia sp. BRX8-7. The sequence continues at coordinate 170,094 of NZ_JACGVP010000010.1, forward strand.
CAGTTATTTAATTGACGAAACGCGTAAGCTACATGTTTGTGGTAATAACCCTGTTTGTGATGGTATTGAAGTTGAGACCGGCGAGTTTAAAATAAAAGGTTACGATGGTCCCATTTTAGAATGTGATCGTTGTGAGGCTGAAATGGAGCTTAAGTCAGGCCGTTTTGGTAAATATTTTGATTGTACCAATGCAGAATGTAAAAACACACGTAAGTTACTAGCAAGTGGTGAAGCGGCTCCTCCAAAAGAAGATCCTGTGCAACTACCTGAATTGCTTTGTGAAAAGTCAGAAGCACACTTTGTCTTACGTGATGGCGCAGCGGGTATTTTCTTGGCTGCGAACACTTTTCCGCGCTCAAGAGAAACACGTGCACCTAAAGTTGAAGAGCTACAGCGTTTTAGAGACAGAATATCGAGTAAATTTTATTATTTAGCCGATGCGCCTATTAAGGATCCTGACGGAAACTTAGCCGTTGTGCGCTATAGTCGTAAAACCAAAGAACAGTATGTCATGACGGAACTTGCACCTGAAGCTGATGGCGCAAAACCTAAAGCAACGGGCTGGAATGCAAAGTATGTTGAGGGTAAATGGGTTGAAGAAGCAAAGAAAAAAGTAAAACCCAAAGCCAAGGCTAAAGCAAAGCCAAAAGCTAAAGCTAAGGCAAAACCGAAAGCTGAATAATATATTTAGCTTAAAATAAAAAAAAGCGCTATGTAGCGCTTTTTTTATGTTCAGGATGAACAGTATGCATGATGACATGGCCGCTTTTTGACAGCCATGTCATCACAGTATTAATAAATCTATGTATGTCGATGTGAAATAATGACGTGTTCAGGATGAATAGTATGTCATGATCACATGGCCGCTCTTTGACATCGCGGCATTAATACATCCATGTACGTCGATGTGAAAGAATGACGTGCTCATGATAAAGGGGATTAAAAAATGCCCACATTAGGTAACACAAGCGTAACCAGCAATTAGCTAGTTAGATTGACGATTAAGAGAAATATATTAAATGCTATATCTGGCGATTATTTTTTTAAGTGCTTTTTTATTATTCCAAGTACAACCCCTTATTGCTAAATTGATTTTGCCATACTTTGGCGGTGGTTCAGCTGTCTGGACTGCATGTTTATTGTTTTTTCAAGCTTTTCTATTATTAGGATATTTTTACGCTCACTGTTTAACACAAGTTAAATCTGTCAAAAAACAATTAATTATTCACTCGGTCTTTCTACTTGTCAGTGTGTTATTTCTTCCTATTGGCATTCAAGATTGGGGTGATATATCACAGACAAGTTCGCCACTTCAAAATATTCTACTGTTATTAACCGTATCGATAGGGTTACCTTATTTTATTTTGTCGTCAACGGGCCCGTTAATACAGCGATGGTTAACTTATATCGAAATAGGAAAACTCCCTTATCAATTGTATTCATTATCCAATGTAGGTTCTTTGCTGGCGTTAATTAGTTTTCCTTTTCTATTTGAACCGCTGCTAACCACAACTCAACAATCAAATTATTGGACGTTCGGGTATGGTTGTTATGCGTTACTACTGGTAACGTTATTATTAAAAATGTCAAAATTAAGCTTTACTTCTGTTGAGCAAAGTACTCAGCAAGCGTTGGATAAAAGTGTCGTAACAACCACATTATTGGATAAAGTTTTATGGATAGCGTTAGCCATGGTTGGTGTTATTTTATTAGTGGCGTCCACCAATGCTATGACACAAAATATTCCCCCTGTGCCTTTTTTATGGATAGTGCCGCTGTGTTTATACCTACTGACTTTTATTATTAGTTTTCATAGCTCTAAGTGGTATGTCAGAGAATATTGGTTTGCGCTATTTGTACTCACGGCTTGTTTAGCTTTGTTGATGTACTTTATTGGCTCGCAACTCGACATTATTTCACAAGTGGTTATTTACGCTTGTATATTATTTAGTGCGTGTATGATTTGTCATGGGGAATTAGCACGTTTAAAACCGCAAGTTCAGCAGTTAACTTTGTTTTACTTATTTATGTCATTGGGTGGCTTTTTAGGTAGTGCCTTTGTTGCTTTTATTGCGCAAAATATCTTTGATCAATTTTTAGAGTTTCCTTTAGCCATTATTAGTGTCTTTGTTCTTTTAGCTTTGAGTATTTATTCACAAAGAAATACGGCAATAAAAACAAAAACTTGGTTGGTAGCATCTAATCTTATTTTAGCGGTCAGTTTTACCGTGGGATTGTTTTATCTTAATACGCTTTTTGTTAAAACTAATGTGGCAAGTGAACGCAATTTTTACGGAATTTTAAGTGTTAAAGATGTAGAAGTTAATAATAAAGTGCAACGTCGTTTGATTGATGGAACAACATCACACGGTACGCAATCATTAGAGAAAGGCAATGAAAAAACGCCATTAAGTTACTATAGAAAAAATACCGGTGTTGCTCTTACACTTGAGCAACTGACCAAACAAAGAGTACAAGAGGGGAGTGCTCAAAATATAAATGCCGGATTTGTGGGCTTGGGCGCAGGTACCTTAGCTGCTTATGGTAATAAAACTGACCACTATATATTTTATGAATTAAACCCTGCGGTTATTTTTGCCGCTAATAACTATTTTAGTTACTTAAAAGATTCTGCTGCCAACATTGAAGTGGTTTTAGGTGATGGTCGGGTTAGTTTAAAGCAACAATTTGAAGATTCAGGAAGCAAACAGTTTGATGCATTAGTCATTGACGCCTTCTCGGGTGATTCCATCCCACAGCATTTATTAACAAAAGAAGCATTGCTGCTTTATTTTAAGCACCTAAAAAAAGATGGCGTATTAGCGATACACATTTCTAATTCACACCTTAATTTAACACCTTTAGTGCGTGGTTTAGCCGATGTATTAGATAAAGAAATTGTTTATGTGGAAACGCTAGCGGATAAAGAAAATGAACATAATGTTCAGTGGGTGCTAGTAACAAATAATGAGTTATTTCTTAATGATGCGCGCATTAAAATATACGCGAGTGCTTGGCCAATGCCAAATATTGGCGAAAAGAGTCGTATAATATGGACCGATGATCACAGTGATTTATTATCAGTACTCAAGTAAACATTAAATATCTTGTCGAGTGATATGTCATCGACAAGATAATTAAGCCGTTACTTTACCAGCTTCCTTGATTCTCCATACTCAACCAAGGCTCTTGAGGGGCTAATGCGTCATCTTTTTGCAATAACTCAATAGATATGCCATCTGGAGATTTTACGAAAGCCATATGGCCGTCACGAGGCGGACGATTAATAACAACACCTGATGCCATAAGCGCTGCACAAGTTTTATATATGTCAGCAACCTCAAATGCTAAATGACCAAAGTTTCTGCCAACGGTATATTCTTCTTCAGAATCCCAGTTATGGGTCAGTTCTATTTCAGGGCCGCCAACTTCTGTCGCAAGAAAAATCAACGAAAACTTCCCTTTGGGTACATCGACACGTTTTGTTTCAATGAGCCCTAGCTGATTAATATAAAAATTGAGTGACTTATCTAAATCATGTACGCGAACCATTGTGTGTAAAAATTTCATTTTGTACCTGTTTTGTATTGTTAGCTAATAAAAAGTAATGATTTACAAACAGCAAAAACTTCATCTGTTGTTTAGATAATAATTCATTTACCATTACATTAATTGCCACTATAAACAGAAAGTATTTTATTTACTATGCTAATTAAAATCGAATATCAGTAAATACACCCACTGAAAAATAAAATGACATTATCAATAGTTTATTTTATATTCTTATGTAGTCTGTTAACAATATTACAACAAATTAATGACATGATAAAAATAATACCACTCACATATAGCTTGATTATCTGTAGTCTCCTATGGCCTATTATTAGCCAAGCTACAGAAGTATCAATGGCTTTTAGTAAAGAAATTCCTCCTTATATTTTTGAAGATAATAATAGTGGAATCGAAATAGATATTATTAAAGCCGCCTTAGCTCATAAAGGGCATACGTTAAAGCCAATGTACTTTCCATTAGGACGAATTCCTTATGCTTTCACCAATAATTTAGTTAATGCAGTCATGGGATATATGGGGGTAAACTTAAAATCACAAGGCGGTTTTTATGCCAAGGCAGCTGTAATCTATGACAATGTATTTATTACTTTAAAGAATAAAAATATTTTACTGGAAAGGCCTAAAGATTTAGATTCGTTGAATGTGGTTTCTTTTCAAGGAGCAGATAAACGCTACCCTAAATGGCTAAAAAAAGTAAAAGAAGACAGTAGGTTTTATGGCGTTAGCGACCAACTAACACAAGTGAAGTTACTGTACTTTGGGCGCTATGATGTGGTGGTAAGCGATCGTTATATCTTTAGATATTTTGTAAAGAAACTTAATTTAATGCATGGTCTAGATAGCAAAGAAATTACCGAGCACAAACTTACTATAGATAAACCCATGGACTATCGTCCCGTATTTAGAGATAAAAAAATTCGAGATGATTTTAATTTAGGGTTAACTAAAATCAAGGAAAGTGGTGAGTTTTTGCGGATATACAACAAGTATATAAATTTATAACTAACGGCTATACACTGATAATAACTGAGAACGAATTAACTGGTTTTCTCTTTAAAACTACATAAATCTTCTATTATACAAGAACCACAACGGGGGGTTCTTGCTATACAAGTATAACGACCATGCAGAATGAACCAGTGATGCAAGTTATAAAAAAACTCAGTTTTTCTTGGTGTGTTTTTAATAATATTTTTTTCGGTTTCTTCAACTGTTTTCCCTTTCGCATAACCGGTACGATTTGCCAGTCTTTGAATATGGGTGTCTACTGCAATAAAGTACTTACCTTCATTATCTTTTAATTGGCCAAAAGCGGTGTTTAAAACAACATTTGCTGTTTTTCTGCCAACCCCAGGTAAGGCTTCTAATGCCGCCCTTTCTTTGGGAACTTCGCCATTATGTAAATCAACTAACATTTGGCATGTTTTTAGCGTGTTTGCCGCTTTAGTATTAAATAAACCAATTGTTTTTATATAAAACTTCAAGCCATCAAGGCCTAAATCAAGTATAGCTTGAGGGGTATTAGCAACAGGATAAAGCTTTGCTGTGGCTTTGTTAACACCAACATCAGTCGATTGTGCTGAAAGCAGCACAGCAATAAGCAACTCAAAAGGTGAAGAAAAATTAAGTTCAGTGGTTGGGTGTGGATTATTGTCTCGTAACCGAGTTAATATTTCTAAACGTTGTACTTTATTCATGGCGTTATTCTTTTATTATTATTTTTCATCAAAATTGACACGAACTCGTTCAATTTCCTTACTTTCTTTTTTAGGCTTAGCGGCTGCTACTCGATCATCAATGGCGTTTTTTAACGCTATAAATAAGCCCATGACGATAAAAGCACCTGGGGGTAGTATGGCGAGTAAAAATTGACTATCGAGGGTGTAAACTTCAATACGTAATATACTTGCCCATTCGCCAAGTAATAAGTTAGCGCCATCAAACAGCGTTCCTTGGCCAAGTATTTCTCTTACTGCACCTAACAACATCAATATTAATAAAAAGCCTAAGCCCATCATTAAACCGTCAAAGCTTGCTTGTTTAATTGGGTTTTTAGAGGCATATGCCTCCGCTCTACCAATAATGGCACAGTTAGTAACAATTAAGGGTAAGAATATGCCAAGTGATTGATATAAGCCAAAAGTATAAGCATTCATTAATAATTGCACACAGGTAACAAAAGAAGCAATAATTAAAACAAAAATAGGGATCCTAATTTCTTTAGGTACCCATTTGCGTATTGCCGATACGGTAGTATTTGAACAAATAAGAACAAATAAGGTCGCTAAGCCCAAACCAATAGCATTTGTTAGGGTTGATGTTACAGCTAATAATGGACACAATCCTAAAAGCTGTACTATACCCGGATTGTTCTTCCATAAACCTTGCCAAGCTAATTCTTTATATTCATCGTTAATTTTCATGACGATTAAGCTCCCTTAGCAACATCTTGATTTGAACAATTACTCGCTGCTTCAAATAATTCATCTTGGTGAGCGTTAAAATAATTAACGGATTTACGTACTGCTTTGACCACAGCACGTGGGGTTATTGTCGCGCCGGTGAACTGGTCAAACATGCCGCCATCTTTTCTTACTAACCAACGATTATCATTTTTATCTATGAGCTTTTTACCGGTAAAACTATTGATCCAATCACTTTTTTTCTCTTCAATTTTATCGCCTAGTCCAGGCGTTTCTTGGTGTTTTAATGTTCTAACACCGCTTATGCTACCATCGATCTTGATGGCCACTATAAGCTCTATATTGCCACTGTATCCATCTGGTGCAACGGTGGTAATTGCTGCAGCAACAGGGCTATTATCATTTCTTGCACGGTAAACTTTTGGTGGGTTAACTGTGCCTAATGCCTCGTTAGGTAAAATGAAGCAGTCTTTATAGATAACATTGTTGTAGCTATTTTTGGCAATGATACTGTTTAAATTACGCAATAAGTCTTGTTGTTGCTGCAAGATAATTTGATCTTTGGTGAGTGAATGAACCACGCCAACAATTGCCGTGCAAGCAATAGCAAATAAAGCGAGGATCCTGGCATTTTTACTGACTGCACTGGTAAGAGAAAGGACCATTATTCTTTGCCTGCTTTACTTGATGAAATATTATGCCCATAAGTACGGGGGCGTGTGTATTGATCTATTAGTGGAGCAGCCATATTACAAATTAGCACTGCAAACGCGACGCCATCAGGGTAACCGCCGTATTTTCTAATAATAAAGACTAAAAAGCCTGCTAATGCGCCAAAAACGATTCGGCCTTTAATACTGGTAGCGCCGGAAACTGGGTCCGTTAAAATAAAGAATGCACCAAACATACATGCACCATTAAACCAATGGAAGAGTGTTGAAGCGTTAGTATCTTGGCTATATAAAAAAGCAATTAATGAACAAACAAATATGCTTGCTAAAAAGCTAACGGGTGTTGCCCAATGAATTGTTTTTTTGCCTATTAAGAATAGACCACCGAGTAAAAACCCAGCACTAACCCATTCCCAACCCACTCCAAAATTTTCACCAATGACGGGACTTGTCATACTTTCTGCAATGTTTAAGCCCAGTGTTAGGTTTGTTTTTACCGTATCTAGGGGGGTTGCCATGGTATAACCGTCGACATGTGTTCTTAGTTGCTCAACAGAATAGCCATCAATGGTAAAGCTACTAAAAATTACAGAGAGTGTATCAACAAAATTTAACGGTAAGGTCATTAGTTCAAGTGGCGGTAACCACGATGTCATTTGTACTGGAAATGAAATCAATAGCATTACATAAGCGGCCATTGCAGGGTTGAAAGGGTTATGACCTAGACCTCCGTATAGTTGCTTTACGACAATAATGGCAAAAGATACACCGATAACAGTGATCCACCACGGTGCTATGGCGGGTAAACTAATCCCCAGTAATACCGCAGTTAAAATAGCGCTGCCATCAAATAGTTGCGCCTTGATATTTTTCTCCCGTAAAGATAAAACGGTAAATTCTGCTATTAATGCGGTGATCACAGCGAGTGATATATGGATTAAATTACCCCAGCCAAAAAAATACCACTGGGCAAACACACCGGGAATAGTGGCGTAAATGACCATACGCATTATTGATGATGTTTCACTTTGAACATGATTATGTGGTGAGCTTGCTATCCAAAAGGCCATAATTTTACGTCAACTCTGATTTTACGGGTTTGTTGGTTTTTTCTTCGCTAGTATTAGCCGTTGATTTTGATTGTTGCTGGGCAAGTTTACGGGCTTTGGCCTTTGCAATTGCTGCAGCAATTTTAGCTTTTTTATCATCAGCTGGAACGAGCATATCAGCCTGGTTTGCTTGTGCGTCTGCATCGATGACAATGTTATTATCAAGGGTTAAGTCGCGATCATCTGCGCTATTCGTATTTTTTTCAGCAAGCTTGCGGGCTTTAGCTTTTGCAACAGCATTGGCAATTTTAGCTTTTTTATCATCAATTGCCGGTGGAACATCTCCCAGCGCACTTTGTGGTTCTGATTTATAAGTTGCCGTATTTTGTTGAGCTGCTAGCTTTTTCGCTTTCGCTCTTGCAATAGCTGCGCTCACTTGACTTTTTTGTTCATTTTCTACCGGTGGTGCTTCTGTCTGTGCAGTGACATTTTCACTACCTTGGGTTTGTTGAGCTTTTTTCGCTTTAACTCGAGCTAAGGCGGCAGCAACCGCTGATTTTTCTGTTTTTGCTTCGCTGGTACCTGAGTTCATCCGCGCTTTACGTGCTTCTGCTGCTGTTTTGTGTTTTTCTTCTCGTGCTATTTTATCTCTGGCTAAACGCTCTTTTCGTGCTTCAAATCTTACCTTTGCATGTTCAGCCTTTAGATCAAGTTGTTTTTGTTGACGAATTTCAGATTTTGCTACTCGGTAATAATGCACCAAGGGGATCTGGCTCGGACAAACATAGGCACAAGCACCACATTCAATACAATCAAATAAGTTTAATTTATCAAGTTGTTGGTGATCTTTTGCTTTAGCGCTCCACTGTAACTCTTGTGGTAACAATTGGCTGGGGCAGACATCACTACACTGGCCACATCTGATACACTCAACCTCTTTTGTGCCGGTTGAATAAGGTGATGATATTTCCTGCTCACTCGGTGCAAGTATACAATTGGTTGTTTTTACAACGGGAACTTGATCTGTGGGTAAGCTATAGCCCATCATTGGACCACCCATAATGATATGCTTTTTATCTTTATTGGGGTAACCACATTGTTCGAGCAAGAAGCCTACGGGGGTGCCGAGTAATGACCAGACATTCTGTGGCTTTTGTAAAGCTTGGCCACTGACAGTGACCACTCTCTTAATTAATGGAATATCGTTTATTACCGCATCAGCTATCGCAAAGCAAGTGGCAATGTTTTGCATAACAATACCCATAGAACTTGGGAAAATGCCTGAAGGAACCTCTTGACCTGTTAATATTTGAATTAACTGTTTTTCACCGCCAGTAGGATATTTAGTTGGCACAACACACACTTGAATTTTTTCATTATTAGCGGTTGCTTGCTGAAGTACTTTTATCGCTTCAGGTTTATTATTTTCAATACCAATGAGGATATGTTCAGGTGAAAGAATACGGTCAAGTATATTAATGCCATCAAGAATTGATGGGCTGTGCTCGCGGATTAGTAAATCGTCAGCACTAATATAAGGTTCACATTCAGCGGCATTAATAATAAGGAATTGTATTTTGTCTCTAGTACTTATTTTAACTTGTGTAGGAAAGCCAGCACCGCCCATGCCTGATATACCGGCTGAGGAAATTTTATCAATTATTTCATTATGGCTTAATTTACTTACATCAGTACATATATGACGTTCTTGCCATGTATCTTCTCCGTCTGGCTTAATAAATAAGCATAATTCGCTTAGGCCTGAGGGATGAGCAATAACGGCATTTTTAATGGCAGTAATAGTGCCACTCGTAGGAGCGTGAATAGGAACAGCCATAGGATGCATACTCTGGGTGAGTGCTTGCCCCTTAAGTACTTTATCACCTACTTTTACCCGTAAATCTGCAGCAATACCTATGTGTTGCTGTAATGGCAGTATTAGCTGTTCAGGTATGCTAACCGCTCTGATAGGCTTATCAGTGGTTAAGAACTTCTGTTCTGGTGGATGTATACCGCCATGAAAAGTCCAAAAATTAGCGCGCTTTATACGTTCAATAACTGATCCCACGAATCCTCACCTAATCAAGCTGTACCACAGGTATATTATTAAGATCCCATTGCCAGTTTTGTGGTGTTTTAGCGATAGGTATCATTATTATGCAATCAACCGGACAAGGGTCTATACATAAGTCACAGCCAGTACATTCGTCGGCTATTATAGTGTGCATCTGTTTGGTCGTACCTAAGATTGCATCAACAGGGCAAGCTTGAATACATTTAGTACAACCAATACAGTCTTCTTCAATAATAAAAGCAACTTTAGGAGAATTGTCTGTATCATGGTTTTCGTCAAGAGGTGGTGGTTCAACCCCCATTAAGTCTGCTATTTTTTTGATAGTATCTTCGCCGCCAGGTGCGCATTTGTTAATAGCCTCACCGTTAGCGACTGCTTCTGCATAAGGTTTACAACCGGGGTAACCGCATTGGCCACATTGCGTTTGTGGTAAAATAGCATCAACCTGCTCGGCAAGAGGGTCGCCCTCAACGTGAAATTTTACAGAGGCAAAGCCAAGAATGGCGCCAAAGACTAATGCCATACAGCCAAGTACTAGTATTGCTAATAGGGTGGTCATTACAACTTCACCAATCCAGTGAAACCCATAAAGGCAAGTGACATTAAGCCAGCGGTTATCATAGCGATAGCGGAACCTTTAAAAGGTTTTGGGATATCAGCATTAGCAAGTTTTTCGCGCATCGCTGAAAACATAATAAGTACAAGAGAAAAACCGACAGCCGCGCCAAAGCCATAAACAATCGACTCAAGAAAATTATGTTGCTCATAAATATTTAATAAAGCAACACCTAATACCGCGCAATTAGTGGTAATCAAAGGCAAGAAAATACCCAGTAAACGGTATAAGTTGGCACTGGTTTTATGTACGACCATTTCGGTAAATTGTACAACAACAGCAATGACTAAAATAAACATCATAGTTGTTAGATATTCGAGTCCCAGAGGAGTAAGAATATAGGTATTTACGATGTAGCTGAGTAACGAAGCAATAGTCATTACAAAGGTGGTGGCAAATGACATACCGATTGCAGTTTCAGTACGTGAAGACACCCCCATAAATGGGCATAAACCTAGGAACTTTACGAGAACAAAGTTATTGACTAATACTGTGCTAACTAACAGCAGTAGATAATCTGTCATTTGAAAATTAATTTTATGAGATAATTCACGCTATTATCCGACTTTATTAGCCAGATGACAACCGCTCAATGCCTTAATTTTTATTGCATATGCACTATCTTCTTGCCATGCTTGGCCTTTATTAAGATGGAACGTTTAGCTTTAAGTTATACTCAATTAAATCGCTTCAGGCTTTCCTAAATAAAAACCTTGGCAACCATCGATAAATAATTTTTCTAAAGTAAACTTTTCTTCTTGGCTTTCAACACTTTCAGCTAAAACAGTGATACTGAGACGATGAGCAAGATCGACCATTAATCTGATGAAGTACTGGTTGTTTTTATCATCATCAATATCACGTGTATAAGTACTATCCATTTTAATAAAGTCAGGTTTAAGGTCGCGGAAAAATTTAAAAGAGGTTAAACCCACACCAAAACGCTCAACAGTAATACGAGAACCGACTCTGTGGATCATATCAATAAAACGCTTACTGGTTTTAATGTTTTGTTGGAGGCCGTATTCCGTTATCTCAAAGATCAATTTTGCAGCAATAGTTGCTTCTTTCAATAAACGACGTTCAAGCCAAATTAAAAAATGTTCGTCATGAATACTGCGTGAACTGATGTTGATGCCAAAAAATTGGTCATGTAAATTTTTTGTTTTAATTTCACTGATCACTTTTTCGATAATCATTTTGTCAACAGCCATCATTTTATCAAGCTTTTCCGCCATAGCTATAAAAGAAGCGGTGGGTAACATTTCATCAGTTGAATTTAAAAAGCGGGCAAGAATTTCACCATAGACTTTATTGTTACGGCTATTAGGTTTTATCGGTTGGACAAGTAATTTAACCCGTTGGTTTTCTAATACGCTGTCTATTTCTTGACGCCAATTTTGGTTGCCATAATTCGCACTAGAGCTATGTAAAATGTCACTGTCGCTTTGCGAATACCAAGAATTTAGTTGTTGAGTTTGTGCAATACTGATGCCGGTATCAGCGAGTGCCAGTAATTCGCCAAGTGGTTTGTCTTTCTCGAAATAGACTAACCCAGTGTAGCCAACTGAATCTAAATCTGATGATTGTTGGTAAGCGTTAAACTTACTGGATATTTCATTCGCAGCGTTTTCAGCTTCTTTTAATGTTACGTTAGGAAGCAAAGTGGCAAAGTCAGAACTATTAAGTCGATAAACATTTGCACCTCGGTAGGTTGCAGTAACGCTTTTGATAATGTCGGCAACTTTGCAAATATAATTATCACCTTCACTGTAACCGTGTATTTGATTTATCGTTTGCAGTTCAGAGCAGCGTGTTATCGCTAAAACACCAAATTCAACCTGGTTTTCATCATTAGCAAAAAACTGAATAAAGCGATTACGGTTTTCTAATTTTGTAAGAGGTTCTATATAAGCTTGCTTTTCAAGTGCACTGGCATCATTAACATGCGCGGAAAGTAATGCCTCGACTTTTTTTAGTCCATGAGTTAATTCAGGCATGTCGATAATTTCATCACCAGCCTCAAGTTTATTCATCGATATAACTTGAGCAATACCCTGTTTTATTTTGTTGTTAACCACAAAAACAAGCTTTTTAGTTTGCTTAACACTTAGCGTACAAGCAATAACAATAATGATAAGGCTGGCTAAAATAGATACCAGCATTATTTTAAAGATCAATGTCGCGGCATCATTACTGTTTATTTGATAACTAACGGTCGTATTAGATGGGTGGGTAAATACGACTATGGGTGGGGAAATATAAGAGACAAGCAGGTTGGTGTTTTCTACTTTATAATTAACTATTTCTTTGTTTTGTTGTTGTAGGGAAAATAATTGAAAATCAGCTAGATTAACTAAGTGTTTAACTTGTTCTAATTGGTTGGTCTTATCTGATGTGTCGATAATAGCTGAAATAGAGTTTTGCATCATTAATTGCTTACTCAAGAGTGAGGTAGCAAAGAAATAACTCACCATAACAACAATAAGAATATTAAAAAACATCCCTAAAATGACGTTGCGCATTAATAATTGAGAATAGCTATACATAATATGTTGATTTACTGAAAAGTTAGGCCTACTTCAATTTATAGCATGCTTGATAAAAAATTACTAACTTACTGTTATTTAGAGTGATATATAATGCAGGCGTTAATGAGCTCTATAACTTAAGGTTTTATTGCTTATCCTATCAATTAGGCTTGCGATTCGGAGGTAGTCGCTATATAATTGACCTAGCTTAAATATAACAATATTTCACTGAAATTAATTTTTTGGCTATTGCTTAAAGCAAAGTTAGAAGATAATTTTATATTGTTGTATCGATTTGACGGCTTATTTTATAAGTCACTAGGTTAAATCAACATCGTGGGTTCAGTGTAATAAGCCCCGCGTATTGGGGCTTTTTCGTATCTGGGACATTTGTTCAGCACGATAAGCTTTAAGAATTGCTGGGCTATAAGCCCTTTTTTTGTATCTGGATGTTGATACATGAAGACAAAGTAAGATTTTATTTGGAGAAAATGATTGGCTAAGTTTGAACATAAATTAACAGACATGTTACGTCCTGCTGTTGAAGAAGTTGGTAAGGAATTATTAGGCATTGAGTATATTAGTGCTGGTAATAACTCAGTATTACGTTTGTTTATCGACCATGAGAATGGCATTGATGTTGATGATTGTGCTGAAGTTAGCCGTCAAGTAGGCGCTATTCTTGACGTTGAAGACCCTATCGGCAGTGAGTTTAATTTAGAAGTTTCGTCACCCGGTTTAGACCGACCGTTATTTGATAAACCACACTATGAAGCAGTGATTGGTGAAATTATTGAAGTAAAATTATCTATACCATTAAACGGTCGCCGCAAATTTAAAGGTCGCTTAGCTGCCGTTGAAAACGATACTTTAGTAGTAACGGTCGACAGTGAAGACTATGAATTAGTGCTTGGTAATATTGTTAAGGGCAATTTGGTTTTTAATCATAATAAAAAAAGCTAAGCAAATAATAACAATAAAATAAAAATACGTAGTTGTTCAACGTTATTACATAAATAGTTGAACTGTTCAGAAACGATTAAAAAGGCTAAGTAGCATGAGTAAGGAAATATTACTGGTTGTAGATGCCGTATCTAACGAAAAAGCATTACCCCGTGAAAGCATTTTTGAAGCAATGGAAACCGCTTTAGAAACAGCAACAAAGAAAAAATATGAAGGTGACATTATTGTTCGTGTTGCTATTGACCGTACTAATGGTGAATTTGATACTTTCCGACGTTGGTTGGTTGTTGCCGATGACGCCGTAGCAGAAAACCCATTTGCAGAAATGAGTTTGTCAGCTGCACAGTACGACAATGAAGAGTTGCAGTTAGGCGATTACATTGAAGATCAAATTGAATCAGTTAAATTTGACCGTGTAACTACGCAAACAGCAAAACAAGTTATTGTACAAAAAATTCGTGAAGCAGAACGTGCTCTTATTGTTGAAGCTTACCAAGAACAAATTGGCGAACTAGTGACAGGTGTTGTTAAAAAAGCCAGTCGCGATAGCATCATTATTGATTTAGGTAATAATGCAGAGGCGGTTATCTACCGTGACGATATGTTACCTCGTGAAACATTCCGTCCAGGGGATCGTGTTCGTGGTTTGTTATACGAAATTAAAACAGAAACGCGCGGCGCACAATTATTAGTGACTCGTTCTAAGCCTGAAATGTTAATTGAACTTTTCCGCGTAGAAGTGCCAGAAATTGGCGAAGAGATGCTAGAAATTAAGGGCGCTGCTCGCGATCCAGGTTCACGTGCAAAGATTTCTGTAAAATCTAATGACAAGCGTATTGACCCAGTAGGTGCTTGTGTTGGTATGCGTGGTTCACGCGTGCAAGCCGTTTCAACTGAGCTTGGTGGTGAACGTGTTGATATCGTTTTATATGACGATAACCCAGCACAATATGTTATCAACGCAATGGCTCCAGCTGAAGTTGCATCAATTATTGTTGATGAAGACAAAGGCACCATGGATATTGCTGTTGAAGAAGGCAATTTAGCGATGGCCATTGGTCGTAGTGGTCAAAATATCCGTTTAGCTAGCCAATTAACTGGCTGGGAATTAAACGTGATGACTGTTGCTGACATGAACGAGAAGCATCAAGCCGAAAACGATAAAGTTATTTCATTGTTTACAGATAACTTAGATATCGATGATGATTTTGCTAACTTATTAGCAGAAGAAGGTTTTGCTACGTTAGAAGAAATCGCTTACGTACCAGCAGCTGAAATGTTAGAAATTGACGGTATGGATGAAGATATTGTTGAAGCGCTTCGTGAACGTGCCAAAGCGGCATTAACGACTCGTGCATTAGCAAGTGAAGAATCTCTTGAAAATGCAGAACCAGCAGCTGATTTATTAGCGCTAGACGGTTTAGAACGTCACTTAGCATTTGTATTAGCAAGTCGTGGTGTAATTACCCTTGAAGACTTAGCTGAACAAGGCGTTGACGAAATTGCCGATATTGAAGAATTAGATGAAACCAAAGCGGGCGAGTTAATTATGGCTGCGCGTAATATTTGTTGGTTTAACGAAGAATAATTCCCGGGAGAATATAGTAGATGTCAAACACAACTGTAGCAGAACTTGCTCAAGAAATTGGTACACCGGTGGACCGCTTAGTTAGCCAATTGGCTGACTCTGGCGTGAATAAATCCGCGACCGATTCTGTATCACAAGATGAAAAAGAAGCATTGTTAGACCACTTGAAAAAGCAACATGGTGACGACTCAACAGCCGGACCATTAAAAATGACGCTTAACCGTAAATCTAAATCAACGTTAACGATGGGACATGGCAGTAAAGCTAAGTCAGTTAATGTTGAAGTGCGTAAAAAACGCACTTATGTTAAGCGCAGCGAAGTTGAAGAACAACAGCAAGCAGAAGCTGAAGCTAAAGTAGCAGCAGAAGCTGAAATTGCCGCTCAAGCAGCTGCTGAAGCAAAAGCAATTGCTGATGCTAAAGAAGCAGAAAATGGTAAAGCAGTTGCTGCAGCAAAAGCTGAAGCAGAA